>NZ_JAQIRG010000003.1:0-531455 GCF_050600725.1 Klebsiella sp. 141251 | reverse complement strand
GCGTTCGTGCCGATGGCGGCGGTGTTCCCGGCGCTGGAGCCAAAGCATAAAGGGGCGGCGATTTCGGTCTACAACCTGTCTGCCGGGCTGTCGAACTTCCTCGCGCCGGCGATTGCGGTGGTGCTGCTGCCGCACTTCAGCACCATCGGCGTGGTAGTGGCCTATACCGCGCTCTATCTGCTGGCGTTTTGTCTGTGCCCGTTTATTCGTGTCGATCAGCCGGGCTTTGCCCGTAAGGCAAGCGGCGTCAGGGAAGGGGTAGAATATTCATAACGTTATCAGGGCGGGTATATCCCGCCCTGATGTTTTAACGCAGTAACATACAGTCCGGCGGCAGACGGCAGCGTAGCGCCTCGCCGAGGATTTCCATACGGAAGGATTTGCCGCTCAGCGGTTCGCCATCCAGGTTGAAGGTCATTTCATGGGCTGCGGTGACTTCAAACCACGGCGATACGCCGTCGATCAGATTTGGTGAATTATCGGGATTAGCGAGGGTGCTAAACAGCGCAGGCAGCAACTCTTCGCCGGTAAAAATACGCAGATGCAGTAGCCCGTCGTTAATTAATGCTTCAGGACACAGTTGCTGACCACCACCGGCCTGGCGGCCATTGCCGATGCCGATAACCAGCGCGTCGCCCTGCCAGTGAAAGTTCTCGCCGCGAATTTCGCAGCGGTCCGGCTTCAGGGTATCCATGCGCGTCAGGCCGTGAATCAGATAGGAGACGCCGCCGAGCGCGGCTTTCAGTTTTTCCGGCGTTTCGGTGGTGATACGGGTACCAAAGCCGCCGGTGGCCATATTGATAAATCCGGCCTCGTTATTCACGCGAACCACATCAATAGGGACGTCGCGCCCGGCTATCGCCAGCTTCAGCGCGCTGGCTAAGTCCTGCGGGATGCCGACGCTGGTGGCGAAATCATTGGCTGTGCCGAGGGGGAGTATTCCCAGCGCCATGTTGCTGCCGCGCTGGACCAGCGCGGTGGCGACTTCATTAATCGTGCCATCGCCGCCGCCGGCAATCACCGTCGCCACCCTGAGCGTTTCGGCTTCCTCGACAAAACGAATCGCATCGCCTTTTTCCCAGGTCACGCGGACGTGTATCTCGATACCTTCTTCGCGCAGGAGATTAACGGCTTCGCGCAGTTGTGGCTCATTCGCGCCTTTACCGTTGAGAATTAATAAGCTGGCTGGAAATTGGGTCATCCTTTATCGCCTCATTCTTAGTCGTCATCCTCAGTGTATCGCATGAATGGCGTCATGGAATAAGAAAGTCGGGAAAATAGGATGCATAAAAAATAAGCCCGCGTAAGGGAGATTACGCAGGCTAAGGAGGTGGTTCCTGGTACAGCTAGCATTTATGGGTTATGTTTTTCAGCGAAATGGATGATACCTGCTTCGAACGTAACGGTATGTGATCCGATTCTAATATCCATACATAGTGAAAAAATAACGCCAATAAACTAATTTTTATGCGGATTGCGCGTCGACTCGCCGTTGAAATTACGCATCAGCAAACCATACTCCAGCGCCATATCCTCCGGCAGCGGCAGCCAGACGATATAACCGTCTCCCGGCGCGACCGGCATTGCTTCGCCTTTGGCGTTCTCCATATGTTCGAGCGTAAAGTTGACGTTGCCTTGCGGAGTCATGACCTCCAGGCTGTCGCCGACCGAGAACTTATTTTTTACCGCCACTTCGGCCAGATTACCATTACGCTTGCCGGTGAATTCGCCGACAAACTGCTGGCGTTCGGAAACCGAGTAGCCGTACTCGTAATTCTGATAGTCGTCGTGGGTGTGGCGGCGCAGGAAGCCTTCGGTATAGCCGCGGTGAGCCAGACCTTCCAGCGTCTCCAGCAGACTGGTATCGAACGGTTTACCGGCGGCGGCGTCGTCAATCGCTTTACGGTACACCTGGGCGGTGCGGGCGCAGTAGTAGAAGGATTTGGTGCGGCCTTCAATCTTCAGCGAGTGCACGCCCATCTGGGTCAGGCGCTCCACGTGGGCGATTGCGCGCAGATCTTTGGAGTTCATGATGTAGGTGCCGTGCTCGTCTTCGAAGGCGGTCATATACTCGCCCGGACGTTTGGCTTCCTCAATCATAAATACCTGGTCGGTTGGCGCGCCGATACCGAGAGTGGGTTCAACGTTCTGCACCGGGATAGGCTCATGCTTGTGGACGATATTACCTACGTCATCTTCTTTGCCTTCCTGAACGTTGTACTCCCAGCGGCAGGCGTTGGTGCAGGTACCCTGGTTAGGGTCACGTTTGTTGATATAGCCGGAGAGCAGGCAGCGGCCGGAGTAGGCCATGCACAGCGCGCCATGGACGAAAATCTCGATTTCCATCTCCGGCACCTGGCTGCGAATTTCGGCGATCTCGTCCAGCGACAGCTCGCGGGAGAGGATCACGCGGGTTAGCCCCATTTGCTGCCAGAATTTCACCGTCGCCCAGTTGACGGCGTTGGCCTGTACCGACAGGTGAATTGGCATATCAGGGAAGTTTTCCCGCACCAGCATGATTAAACCAGGATCGGACATAATCAGCGCGTCCGGCCCCATTTCCACTACCGGTTTGAGATCGCGAATGAACGTTTTCAGCTTGGCGTTATGCGGCGCGATGTTAACCACCACGTAGAATTTTTTCCCTAGCTCGTGGGCCTCATTGATGCCGAGCTGCAGGTTTTCGTGGTTAAATTCATTGTTGCGCACGCGCAGTGAGTAACGCGGCTGGCCGGCGTAGACCGCATCGGCGCCATAAGCGAAAGCGTAACGCATATTTTTCAGCGTTCCCGCCGGGGAAAGGAGTTCCGGTTTAAACATGATTTTCTCGTTCTGATGACAGGTCAGACTCGCCGCACCAGGTGCGGCGATTCGGGGGAGTGTCCCCACATTAAGGGCGGGCATTGTAGCGCCGTGGGGCAAGGTAGTAAATACTGCCAGGTGACCTAAAAAAGTATAGTGGGATATGAGGTGCTTAAGGAGAAGTAAAATGGAAAAGGTTAGGATAGGGATTGTCTTAGGTTTATTGGCCATGCAGCCGTTAGCCGTCTTTGCGGAATTATCACTTGAAGAGACCGCCAGACAGGTAATGATCGGATTTCAAAATGAAGATGCTGAATTAATCAACTCATTCATCGATAAAGACATGGGATTGTATGTATTATTTCACCGTGGAGCCTCTGCAAATTATGAGCGTTTAATGCACATCAATTTTAATCAACCGGTACCGGAGTATTTATCCTGGCCAACGGGGGGAAGTCACATTCCACGTAATAAAGAATTTGAACGTAGAATAATCCCGCTCTTTGAATGTGAGGAGGGCTGGGACCGAGAAGGATATTTTATCAGTGGATACGATTCTAATCATAAACTATCAGCAACGATGGCCTGGACGAAACTGAATGACAACTCGGTTTCTGATGCTGATATTTCGGCGGCAAGAAAACTGGAGTCCGATAGCGTGCGCGTAGTGGCCGTGCCGGATAAATCAAATAATGGATTGGTATTTCATCTGAGCCAACTTCATGGCCAATCTAATTGGTCCTTAACGGTTGTCGATCAGGTTATAGATTGCGGTGCGTGATATTATACTGGTTTGATATAGTGATAATTAATATCCATGCTGAGGATATTTGGTTTGAGCTTGTAAACTGAAGCCACTGCAATCGGCGTGGCTTCAGCGAATGCTAAACTATTATACCGTAATATTTGTCGTGCTATTCATAGCGGTATATTACTCTATGCCATTCGACAGGCGTCCGCCTCCCAGCGATAGCCGACGCCGTAGACGGCGCGAATAAACGACTGCTCGGCATCCAGCGATTCAAGCTTACGGCGCAGGTTTTTAATATGGCTGTCGATAGTGCGGTCGGTGACCACGCGATAATCGTCGTACAGATGATTGAGCAGTTGTTCGCGGGAGAAGACTTTACCCGGCTCCTGAGACAGCGTTTTTAATAGCCGAAACTCGGCGGGAGTCAGGTCCAGTAATTTTTCGCGCCACGAGGCCTGGAAGCGGCTCTCATCAACGATGAGCGGGCTTTGCGCATCCAGCGCCTGCAGAGCCCGCTGTGGCTTGCAGCGACGCAGGATCGTCTTCACGCGAGCCACAACTTCACGCGGACTATATGGTTTGCAGATGTAGTCGTCGGCGCCGATCTCCAGCCCCAGCAGGCGATCGATCTCCTCGATTTTGGCGGTGACCATCACGATCGGTACATCGGAAAAACGGCGGATTTCACGACACAATGTCAGGCCGTCGGTGCCGGGCAGCATTAAATCCAGCAGAATCAAATGCGGGGGCGTCTGGCGAACGTAGGGCAGTACCCGATCGCCATGCGCAATTAGCGTTGGCGCGTAGCTCGCGGCCTGCAAATAGTCGATCAACAACTGACCGAGCTTGGGCTCGTCTTCCACGATTAAAATACGCGGCGTGTTTTCATCAATGGGTAATTCGCTCATACGTCCCTCGATAAATCCTGTTCCAGAGGTAATTCTACTTTAATGCTAACCCCGCCAAAAGGCGAATGGCTGGCGTTCAGGCTGCCGCCGTGGGCCGCTACGATGTTCATACAGATTGCCAGCCCAAGGCCGGATCCGCCGCTGGCGCGGTTACGCGAACCTTCGGTGCGGTAAAAACGTTCACACAGCCGCGCCAGCTGCTCGTCGCTAACGCCGGGGCCGCTATCGGCAAAATCGAGCATTAACCTGCGGCCGTTTTGTTTGGCGCTAATCAGCAGGCGTCCGCCGCGGTCGGTATAGCGCAGGCTGTTTTCCAGCAGATTATTGAACAGCTGCATTAGCCGATCGCGATCGCCGAACACGATAGCGTTATCCGGCAGCGAGACGCCGATGGTCAACCCGCGGCTGGCGAAACGTTCGCGGAACGCTCCTGCGGCGACCTCCAGTAGCGCAATTAAATCTACCGATTCTTTCTGGTAGGCTAAGGCGCCTTCATCGGACATCGATAGCTGATGCAGATCGTCTACCAGCTTAGTGAGCGTGCCGACTTCCGCCTGCAGCGAAGAAATTGAATCCGGGGTGAATTTACGCACGCCGTCCTGAATTGCTTCCAGCTCGCCGCGCAGCACCGCTAGCGGCGTGCGGAGTTCATGCGAAATATCGGCCATCAAATCGCGGCGCATTTGTTGGTTGCGCTCAAGCGTACTGGCAAGCTGGTTGAAATCCTGCGCCAGACGACCCAGTTCATCCCCGCCGGTGACCGTGACGCGGGTAGAGAAATCGCCCGCCGCCAGCTTATGGGTACCTTCCACCAGCCGTTTGACCGGCGCCAGCAGCCCGCGGGCCAGCGGGAAGGTGGCCAGAGCGGCGAGGAGGGTGGCGAGGGCGACGATAAGCCAGCTGGTGCGTTTTTGCTGGCGGTCGAAATTGATATCCGTGTTGCGCGTGAGTCGCTCGACCGGCGAGGCGATCACCGCCCCGACGGTCACGCCGTTGACGACAATGTTGCGCCGGGTGCCATCTTGCGGTACCGGCGCTCGCGGGCCTACCAGCACGCGCCCTTGTTGATCGACAACCCAAAATTGCGTGCGCCAACCGTGCGGCGGCATATCGGGACGCGGGCCAGGGCCGGGCATTGGCCCTGGCTCGCCGTGTGGGCCCGGACCACCCGGCGGGCGTTCGTCGTTATCCCGCTCGAAGGTGCGCAGTAACTGGAAGATAAAACGATCGTTATTGCGCAAAAACTTCCAGTCGCCGTGCTGCTCGTACTGTTCGCTCAGCGCGTCGCCGAGCATCGTTAATCGCTGTTCATTACCGCGTTTTATATAGTCGATAAAGCCGCGCTCAAAGCTGATACGCACCGCCCAGTGCATGCTAATCAGCAGCACGATACAGGTAGCGAAAATAGCCAGGAACAGCTTACCGGTGATACCCGGGCGCCAAAGTTTCACGATTCACTCCTTTTGCGTCGGCGGATGACGGTGTTGCTGCCGACATCGTTCGGTACGCGGGAAAAGATGAGCGCCGGGAGGGCGATAATCACCGCCATGCTCAGATAGGTGTAGAGGAAAACTTGATGAACGGCTGGGGCATCGGCGCTGATATGCTGCTGGCCGTACATGCCGAGCAGTAGCCCGGCGATGGTCACGCCGATACTCATCGAGAGCTGCATAACCATCGAGAGCAGGCTGTTACCGCTACTGGCCAACTCATCAGGCAGGTCTTTTAGCGTCAGAGTATTCATCGACGAGAAACGGCTGGAGTTAATCATGCCCTGCAGGAACAGCACTAGCGGCAGCAGCCAGTACCAGCCGGCCAGTGCGACGGCCATGAACAGCAAACTCACCAGCGCCAGGCCGAGGGTTGCGAAAACCAGCACGCGGCGATAGCCAAAGCGATTCACTACCTGCACCACGATGCGTTTCATCCCCATGCTGCCCAGCACCATCGGGATCATCATCAGCCCGGCGTGGAACGGCGAGAAGCCGAGGCCAATTTGCAGGAATACCGGGGTCATAAACGGCAACATCCCGCTGCCGATACGCCCGGCGAAGCTGCCGCCAAGACCGAGCGAGAAGGTTTTATTGCGAAACAGTTTGAGGCTAAACAATGCGTTAACGTTACCGCGGGCGTGCCACCAATAGAATCCCATCGCCATCAGGCCGCCGACGACCAGCACGGCGAGCAGCAGCGGCGAGATACCCAGCCCTTTTTTGCCGTCAAGCGCCAGCGTCAGGGCGGCCATTCCCACCGCCAGCAGAATAAAACCAAGAATATCAAAACGCCGGGTCTGCAGGGTGTAGTTTGGCATCAGGCATAACGTGGCGATAGCGCCGATGATACCTACCGGGATGTTAATTAAGAAAATCCAGTGCCAGGAAGCATATTCGACGAGCACGCCGCCAAGCGCCGGGCCGAGCAGCGGTCCAACCTGGCCGGGCAGGGTGACGAAGGTCATCGCCGCCATATACTGATCGCGTGGAACGATTTTCATCACCGTCAGACGCCCGACCGGTACCATCATCGCGCCGCCGACGCCTTGCAGCACGCGGGACATCACTAACTGATCGAGAGTGCTGGCCTGGGCGCAGAATAGCGAGCCGATGGTAAACAATACAATGGCGCTGAAGAAGATATTGCGCACGCCAACCCGGTCCGCCAGCCAGCCGCTGGCCGGCAGCATGACCGCCACCGTAAGCACATATGAGACCACCACCATATGCATGTGCAGCGGGCTCTCCCCAAGGCTTTTGGCCATCGAGGGGAGGGCGGTGTTAACGATGGTGGTATCCAGCGACTGCATAAAGAAGCCGAAGGCCACAATCCATAACTGCCAGCGTACGCTGGAGGGCAGATCTGTCATTTTATTCGCTTACCGGTTGAGAAGACTTGCGCGTAAAACGCAGCCGCAGACGATCAAAGAACAAATAGACCACCGGGGTGGTGTACAGCGTCAGCAGCTGGCTCATGACCAGACCGCCGACGATGGTGATCCCCAACGGCTGCCGCAGCTCTGAACCATCCCCGCCCGACAGCACCAGCGGCAGTGCGCCGAACAGCGCCGCCAGGGTGGTCATCATGATCGGGCGAAAACGTAGCAGGCAGGCCTCGAAGATGGCCTCTTCCGGCGGCAGATTACCGCTGCGCTGCGCTTCAAGGGCGAAATCGACCATCATGATGGCGTTTTTCTTTACGATGCCAATTAATAGCATGATCCCTATCAGGGCGATTAGGCTGAATGGGGCACCGAACAACTCCAGCGCCAACAGCGCGCCCACCCCAGCCGATGGCAGGGTAGAGAGGATAGTTAACGGATGCACGTAGCTTTCGTAGAGGATCCCCAGCACGATATACACCGTGGCGATGGCGGCGATAATCAGGATCACCTGTGAGTTCATCGTCTGCTGGAATACCTGCGCGGTGCCGGCAAACGATCCGCGGACGCTCGACGGCACGCCGAGCTGGGTCATCGCCCGGTCAATGGCGTCGCTGGCTTCCGATAGCGATTTGCCGGTCGGCAGGTTGAAGGAGATGGTCGAGGCGGCCGATAGCCCCTGATGATTGACCGAAAGCGGCGCGTTCGCCGGTTGCCATTTGGCGAAATACGACAGCGGAATGGGTTTGCCGTCTTTACTGATGACAAACATTTGTTCCAGCGCGCTAACGTCTTGGGTATAAAGCGGATCGACTTCCATCACCACTTTGTACTGGTTCAGCGGCTGGTAGATGGTTGAGATTTGCCGCTGGCCGAAAGCGTTGTTTAACAGACTGTTGGCATCCTGTACGCTGACACCCAGTCGTGACATGGTGTCGCGGTCGTAGACCAGATCCATCTCCGCGCCGTTATCCTGTTGGTCTGAGTTCACATCGGCCAGTTCCGGCAGCGCCGCCAGTGCCTTGCGGATTTTTGGCTCCCATTCACGCAGCGCCGACAAATCGTCCGATAACAGAGTGTATTGATAGCTGGCATTCGACTGACGCCCGCCGACGCGGATATCCTGCACCGCCATCAGGAACAGATTAGCGCCGGGCTCTTTCGCCAGCTTTTTCCGCAGCCGGTCGATGATTTGCTGCGCGGTTTCATGGCGCTGGTCGCGCGGTTTCAGGGTGATAAACATCATACCGCTATTCACCCGCGAGCCGCCGGTAAAGCCGGTCACGTTATCGACCGCCGGATCCTCGCGGATGATCTTCATAAAGTCCTGAAGTTTGCCGCGCATCGCCTGGAAAGAAATGCTCTGATCCGCCTGAATGCCGCCCATCAGCACCCCGGTGTCCTGCTCCGGGAAGAAGGTTTTCGGAATGGCGATATACAGCCACACGCTGAGCGCTATCGTACCGAGCAGGACCAGGCCAGTCAGCCGACTATGCTTCAGCACCCATTTTAACGATTTGCCATAGCCGCCCTGAATAGCGACCAGCAGGCGGCCAAAGCCGCGATTGCGCGTTGGTTCATGAGGTTTGCCGCTTTTCAGCAGCCAGCCGCACATCATCGGCGTTAGCGTGAGCGATACGGCGAGCGAAATGCCGATCGCTACCGATAGCGTGACGGCGAACTCGCGCAGCAGACGGCCCGGAAGGCCGCCCATCAGCAGCAGCGGTAAGAACACCGCCACCAGCGACAGGCTCATCGACAGCACGGTAAAGCCGACTTCACGGCTGCCCTGTAACGCGGCCTGCAGCGGTTTCATTCCGGCCTCAAGATGGCGGGAAATGTTTTCCAGCACTACGATGGCGTCATCAACGACAAAACCGGTGGCGATGGTCAGCGCCATTAGCGACAGATTATTGAGGCTGAAGCCGCATAAATACATCGCTGCGAAGGTACCGATTAACGATACCGGTACGGCGACAGCCGGGATAAGCGTTGCGCGCCCGGAGCGCAAAAACAGAAAGACCACCAGAATCACCAGCGCGACCGAGATCACCAGCGTTTGTTCGACCTCTTCCAGCGATGCGCGGATAGTGGGGGAACGATCCTGGGCAATTTGTAAATCGATGGCTGCCGGGATAGTACGCTGTAGTTCCGGCAGGCGGGCGCGGATGCTGTCGACCGTTTGAATGATGTTGGCTTCCGGCAGCTTGCGTATCATCAGCAGGATCGCCGGTTTGGCGTTGGTCATCCCGGCGTTACGCACATCCTGGACTGAATCCGTCACTTTTGCCACGTCGCCAAGACGTACCGCTGCGCCGTTGTTGTAGTGGACGATTACCGGCAAATATTCCGCCGCGGTTTTCAGTTCATCGTTGGTCTGCACCTGCCAGCGATGGGTTCCATCTTCCAGCGCGCCCTGCGGGCGACGCACGTTGGCGTTATCGATGGCGCTGCGCACGGCATCCAGTGAGACGCCCTGGTTAAACAGCGCCTGCGGGTTGAGATCGACACGCACCGCCGGCAGGGAGCTGCCGCCGACGTCGACATCGCCGACGCCGTCGATCTGCGCGATGGTTTGCGCCAGCTGGGTTGAAGCGAAATCGTACAGCTCGCCCTGCGAATAGGTATCCGAGGTGAGCGTCAGGATCATGATCGGCGCATCGGACGGGTTAGCTTTGCGATATGTGGGGCGGCTGGGCATCCCGCTCGGCAGCAGGCTTTGAGCGGCATTAATCGCCGCCTGCACGTCGCGGGCGGCGCCGTTAATATCGCGATCGAAATTAAACTCCATGATGATACGGGTACTGCCAAGCGAGCTCGACGAGGTCATTTCATTGACCCCGGCAATGCGCCCCAGCGAGCGTTCCAGCGGTGTGGCCACCGACGAGGCCATGGTTTCCGGCGAGGCGCCGGGCAGCGAGGCGCTAATCATGATCACCGGGAAATCGACCTGCGGTAGCGGCGCGACCGGTAGCAGGCGGAAACCGAGGATCCCGCACAGGGTAATCGCCAGCGAGATAAGAATCGTCGCCACTGGGCGATATATAAAGAGAGCGAAAAACTTCACTTACGCCTCCTCTTCACGGCGCGGGAAGCGGCTCTTCATATACAGCGATAGCCGATCGAACAGCAGATAAATCACCGGCGTGGTGAATAACGTCAGTACCTGGCTGAGCATCAGGCCGCCAACCATACCAATGCCCAGCGGACGACGCAGCTCGGCGCCGACGCCGGTACTGAGCATCAATGGCAGCGCACCAAGCAGGGCGGCGAGGGTGGTCATCAGAATCGGACGGAAGCGCAGCAGGCAGGCCTGATAAATGGCTTCCCGCGGCGGCATCCCCTGTTCGCGCTCGGCGGCGAGGGCAAAGTCAATCATCATAATGGCGTTTTTCTTCACGATACCAATCAGCAGAATGATGCCGATGATGGCAATCACATCCAGCTCGCTACCGGCCAGCCATAGCGCCAGTAGCGCCCCGACGCCAGCGGTCGGCAGCGTAGAAAGAATGGTGATGGGATGAATGAAGCTTTCGTACAGCACGCCGAGCACGATATACATGGCGACGACCGCCGCGACCACCAGCCAGACGGTGCTACCGAGCGCCGACTGGAACGCGAGCGAACTGCCCTGGAACTGAGTGCGGATGTCGCTTGGGAAATCCAGCGACTGCTCGGTGGACAAAATAGCCTCTACCGCTTCGCCGAGGGAGTAGTTGTCCGGCACGTTGAATGAAATGGTGGTAACCGGGAACTGATCGAGATGGTTGACCGACAGCGGCGTAAAACGCTGCTCGACGCTGGCGATAGACTTCAGCGGCACAATGCCGCCATCGCTGCTGGTGAGGCGAATATTATCCAGCGCCGCCAGCCCCGGCGTCGCCTGGGTGTCGTGCTCCAGCACCACGCGATATTGGTTGGCCTGGGTATAAATTGTCGAGATCAGCCGTTGGCCAAAGGCGTTATACAGCGCGTTATCGACATCCGCCATGGAAATACCCAGCCGGCTGGCGCTATCGCGATCGACATTGATATAAGCCGCGAGCCCTTTATCCTGCCAGTCGCTGCTGACATCGGCAAGCTGGGGTAAGGATTGCAGGCGCGACAGCAATTGCGGCACCCAGTTGCTCAGCGCATCGAGCGAGTTAGCCTGCAGGGTAAACTGATACTGCGTTCGGCTGACGGTGGTATCGATGGTCAGATCCTGCGTTGGCTGCAGGTAGAGCTCAATGCCCGGTACGCTTGCCACCGCGTGTTGCAGGCGACTAATGACCGTTTGTACCCGATCGTCACGCTCATCCAGCGGCTTGAGGTTAATCTGCAGACGCGCGCTGTTCAGCGCCGGATTGGTGCCATCAACGCCGACAAACGACGTGAGGCTTTCAACCGCCGGATCTTTCAGAATCAGCTCGGATACCTGCTGCTGGCGTTGCGCCATACTGGCGAACGATACCGACTGCGGCGCTTGTAACGTGCCCTGAATAATGCCGTTATCCTGGATCGGGAAGAAGCCTTTCGGGATAAAGACCCATAGCAGAATCGATAACGCAAGGGTGCTTAACGCCACGCTCAATGTTAACCACGGGTGGTTCAGCACGCGGCTCAGCCAGCGACCATACACGGCAATCACCCGCTCGAAGAATCGCTCGCTGGCCCGCGAAAAGCGGTTTTGTTTGCGCAGCGATTCGTGGCTTAACATCCGCGCGCACATCATTGGCGTCAGGGTCAGCGAGACCACCGCCGAAATCAGAATCGCCACCGCGAGGGTAATGGCGAATTCGCGGAACAATCGCCCAACGATATCACCCATAAACAGCAGCGGGATCAGTACGGCAATCAGCGAGAAGGTTAATGAAATAATCGTGAAGCCGATTTCCCCCGCGCCTTTCAGCGCGGCGGCAAGCGGTTTCTCACCTTTTTCAATGTAGCGGGAGATGTTTTCGATGACTACGATGGCGTCATCGACCACGAAGCCGGTGGCGATGGTCAGCGCCATTAGCGTCAGGTTATTAATTGAAAAATCGAGGAACACCATAACCGCGAAGGTGCCGACCAGCGACAGCGGCACGGCGACACCGGGAATGATGGTTGCCGGGACATTGCGCAGGAAGAGATAAATGATCATCACCACCAGCGCGATGGCGAGCAGCAATTCGAACTGCGTATCGCTGACCGACGCGCGAATATTGGTGGTGCGGTCAGAAAGCACCTGTACCTTAACGGATTTAGGCAGGCTCTCTGTGAGCTGCGGCAACATCTGGCGGATGCTGTCGGCGGTGGCGATGATATTCGCTCCCGGCTGGCGCTGGACGTTCATTACGATCGCCCGCTGCTTATTGGCCCACGCACCGAGCCAGGCGTTCTCGGCGCCCTGTTCGATGGTCGCAACATCGCCAAGGCGGATCGGCGCGCCGTTCTGATAGGCGATAATCAGTCGACGGTAATCTTCCGCCGACTGCATCTGATCGTTGGCGGAAAGAGTGACCGCGCGGGCCGGACCGTCAAGGCTACCTTTCGCTGAATTCACGTTGGCGCTGGTAATGGCGGTGCGCACGGTTTCGCTGGTCAAACCTAACGCGGCGATCGCCTGGGCATTGAGCTTAACGCGCACAGCAGGGCGCTGGCCGCCGGCCAGCGTCACCAGACCGACGCCGGAAACCTGAGAAATCTTCTGCGCCACCCGAGTTTCCACCATATCTTCGACCTGAGTCATCGGCATTGCGCTGGAGGTGACGGCCAGGGTCATGATCGGCGGATCCGCCGGGTTCACTTTGCTGTAAACCGGCGGGTTGGGTAAATCAGACGGCAGCAGGTTGGTCGCGGCGTTGATGGCCGCCTGCACTTCCTGTTCGGCAACATCCAGCGCCAGGGTCAGCTGGAACTGGAGGGTGATGACCGACGCGCCGCCCGAGCTCTGTGATGACATCTGCTTAAGGCCGGACATCTGGCCAAACTGGCGCTCCAGCGGCGCGGTAATCGACGACGTCACCACATCCGGGCTGGCGCCGGGGTAAAGCGTCACCACCTGAATAGTGGGGTAGTCCACTTCCGGCAGCGCGGAGACCGGCAGGAAGCGATAGCCGATGATGCCGGCCAGCAGAATGGCGACCATCAAGAGCGTTGTCGCCACCGGACGCATAATAAACAGCCGGGACGGACCGCCCGTACTGCTTGGGGGTAAGACTTGCATCAGGCGCCCGCTCCGTTTTTACCACTCTGGCGGGCGGCAGGTTGTTCCTCCGCGGCGCTGTGGGCTTCGACGACTTCGACCTTCGCGCCTTCGGTCAGGCGGTCGATACCATCGGTCACCACCCGGTCGCCTGCTGACAGCCCGGCGTTAATCACCACTTTCTGGCTATCCTGAATACCCGGCGTGACCGTATGTTTACTGACTTTATTCTCACTGTTCAGCACCCACACGAAGTGCCCCTCGTTGCCCATTTGTAGCGCGGCGGTGGGGATCACGACCGCATCCTGCTCCGTATCCACCAGCATTCTGGCGTTGACGAACTGATTTGGGAACAATGCGTCATCGAGGTTATTAAATCGCGCTTTAAGCTTAATGGTGCCGGTGGTGGCATCGATTTGGTTATCGAGGCTCAGCAGGTTGCCAGTGCTGATCTTCTGTTTATTGGTACGATCCCAGGCCTCAACGGTCAGCGTTTTCCCGGCCTTTTGCGCCTGTACCACGGTGGCGATATCGCTTTCCGGCAGGGTAAAGACCAAATCGATAGGGTGGGTTTGCGTGAGTACGACAATGCCGGTGGTGTCGCCACTGGAGATTTGGTTGCCGATGTCGACCTGTTTCAGGCCCACGCGTCCGTCAATCGGCGCGGTGATGCGGGTCCAGTCCAGCTGCAGTTGCGCACTGGCGACGGCGGCCTGATCGGCTTTAACCGTACCGGCGGATTCAACCACCAGCGACTGCTGCGTATCCAGCTCCTGACGGGAGATAAGGTTGGTTTTGACCAGTTGTTGATAGCGGGCGAGATCTCGGCGCGCGTTTGCGAGGGTAGCGTTATCTTTGGCAAGCTGGCCCTGCGCCTGGGCCAGCGCGACCTTGAACTGGCTGGGATCGATTTGCGCCAGCAGATCGCCGGCTTTTACCTGCTGACCTTCCTGGAAATGAATACTCAGCAACTGACCGTCAACCCGACTGCGCACGGTCACGGTGTTCGCCGCGGTGATAGTCCCCAGGCCAGTAAGATAGCGGGGGACGGATTCGCTGGTGGCGGTTGCCGCCTGCACCGGGGCCAGCGCCGCGCCGAAGCGGCCATGGCGCCCCCCGGCAGGCGGTTTTGCTCCTTGTTGACTTGCGCCAGCAGCGCCTGCGTTTGTTTCTTCAGAGCGATCGTGCCAGAACCAATAGGCGGCACCCGCCGCCAAAATTACCGTCAGGACCATTCCCCAACGAAGTGTGTGACTACTTTTCATTATTTTGCTATCTCATCCTGAAGCTTTCGCTGAATGATACTAGTTTAGTAACGGAACGCCCCGCAAAAATGGAGGAATTATGAAAAGCGCGTATGGAAAGGTCTGAATTGGCGGGCTTTCACGAGGAGGCTCGCAAAGTGAGCGGCAATATGGTTATTCAATCTTGTATGAAAGTTGCGGCTATCAATACCAGTTTGGTGAGAGGCCGGAACATTTTTGACCAATGCGGGGAAAATTGGCCCCGCATTGGTCGCCTATATGATGATTACTGCATAGTATATTGAAATCTACTTGCAACAAATGCGATATCAGCAATCCATCTGGCATTGCTATCACCGTTTGATTTTACGTAGATTGTTGATTTTTCGAATGAAATATAGTTTTCATGCTTAAAGTTAACACTAACCGGTGAAAGTTCTGTATTAGTGATTTTTCCATTTCCATTTTCATCTACGGCGATGAAAATTAACCCTCGATTCACTCTTCCATTTGTGATCAATGAGAGGTCAAGAAAGGCGCTTTCTCCTGCACTCAAATGTAAAACGGGTTCTTGTGAACCATTAATAAATTTCCCTGAAAGCGAGGTTGGATTTCTTATAAAGTTTACCGAACCATCAGAGTTGGCCTGGAAACGGCTACAAAAAATAGCGTTATTTGTTGACAAGTTTTCACTTAGACAAACGACGCTACCAATAATATAAAGCGGTTTGCCTAATACTAGATCTACAATGTTTTTGGGTTTTTTTTCAACTGTGATTATACCATACACATTTGAACGTTCGAAACCATCATGATTAATGACTGGTGAGTCTGTTATATCCCGGAAAACATGAATCGTCATTGGTGCATTATAAACCAAACATCTTGGTCCAATATGGATATGTGGAGCGTTTGCATTCAATGTCTGCTGTTGGAATACGCACTCTCGAAGCCCAGTACCATGGAAAGATTCGTTCCCATTTTGGCGTTCATAAGTCATTCCAGTCTCGCATGAGGATAAAAAAATACACTTATCAAGAACGTTGAACTCTGTAAAACCTCCATTGGACTCATTAACCATCCGAACACCAGATTTACAATTTTCAAAAGAACATCTGTCAAGAGATATACCGCACTGATCAGCGATTATTAATAAACCATTATTATCACCGGAGCCTGAAAAAGTGATCCCGACAATATTTGAACCGCACAAAACACCCGAGCCACCTTTTATTTTTAAGAAGGCATTGTTTGCGAATTTTAAAATCGTTCCTTTATTTTTTCCTTTGCTTCCAGAACCTATGAGATTAGGGCATGAGAAAGATTGTTTTTTTTCAACATTGCCGGCGTGAAAATATTCACCTGTGTCGTATAATATATTTGCATTGTTATCATCAGCCCAATCCATAAGCATATTATGGTAGGCGGTGTTGTCAAAGTTATTTCCGGCCAACATGCCGGAATATGAACAGTGGATTTCACTTTTGGAATCTAATACTCTTTCCCAGACTCCACCAATGGAAGGATATGATGTAATCATATTAGCTTCTATTTCTGGTTGCGAAATAAACCGAATAAAACCCCCACCAGTGTTTTGGCCATGATGATAGGAGTGGAGGTAAGCAATTTCATCATCCTTGCCTGGATTGTCTTTAAGAGCATCAACACTTTCAAAGTTGCGGAATGTACTTGAAGTATTCTTTTCGCTGGCATGCGAAACTCCAGTAACCATCGCAGCCGGTACGATTGCTCCAATTAAGGTTCGACGTGAAATCATTAATCACCTCATTAAATTTTATTATTGGAGTTACGCTTATTAAGCGATATTTGACCCATAACAAGTCCTATTAACATCCAATAATAAGGACGCATGAAATTAGATTCAATGAATAATGCAAGCATTGCAACAATAAGCGAGCAAATTATCACAGGATTGTCTGATTTATTTTTGCTTGCCTCACTTAGCATTTTATAGTGCCAGAATAACCAGACAACTAAAGCCAGCCAGCCACATGTTGCAGCAATTTCAAAGTAAATATTTATTGCTGGATAGCCTATGGGGGATAAATAGTCAGTTAATCCGGAATACATTGGTAGGAAATGACTTAATGTATATTCTTCAAAAGCACCAATCCCAATGCCCCAAAATGTACTCATCGCAATATCATAGGTTAATTGTGCTCTTGGCCAACGGTTACCCGTTCTATCCATGGCTGCATTAAACTTATTTGATGAGTTGATGAAATTTTGAAAGGTAGTTGAAAGCAAATCATCTTTACCTTGCGAGTAAAAATAAAAAATACCAAATATAAATAATACAACTAAGGACATTAGGAGTGTTTTCTTAAACTTCCCTTTGCCAATCATTGAAAGGATAATGATAGAAATTAAGAAAACAAAAATCAAGTTGGCACTTTTAGTTGTATATAAAGCAATAGCAATTAAAAACCAATCAATTTTCCCCGTGTAATTTATCAGGTTTTTGTTTTTGCCAATAGCAGTAATTGAACTCACAATCATTACTACATAAGGTGTTAATGATAGTGCAAAATACGATGGTTCGTAATATAGGACTTGAGCTCTATATTGAATGCCGGAAAATGTAAGTAATGCCCCGATTATTATTTGAAATCTATAAGCATCTCTAATGCCGACTAAAGCATTATCTTTATTGTTAGTAATGAGATGCTTGTACACAATTGATATGGAAATATAATTGAAAATAATCCAAATTAAATAGCCTAAAGATTTTCCTTCATTGGTGGAAAAAAATACAGAAGGTAAGCAGGTTAAGGCGAAAATTAGAACATAGAAAAACCATTTATCAATTTTCATTGATCTTAGTAATAAATAGAGGCCATAAGCCAGAAGTGGCAAAAGCGTAAGCCTCAAACCAGAAACTTGTATAACATCCACACTAACTAAAAGTGTGCAAACGAACGCTATCACTCTGTTTTTATTAACAATCATATAGTTTACGCCAGCATATCAAAGTGCAAGGATGATATATCCTGAATGTTGAAAGATCAAGAATATAAGCTGTTAATATATTTATCTTTTTTTAAGAATAAACCGAGTGTAAATCAATAAAATAATACGTGGTAATGCATAAAAGCAATTAAGCGTCAATAGTTTAGAAGACATCGTTTTCTGGGGCCTGGCGTAGATTGAAACAGAATGCTTTTAGCGTGTGTTGATTAACTTATTGATTATTATCATTTTTAAATGATAGTGTTCGACTAGATGATGTTCTTTGCCATAAGAAAAAACGTATTTTATTTCACGGCTAAGAAAGTATCATTTACTATTTATGTATTGTATGTGTTTGAAGCTTATTGATGTTTTAAGGGCTAAATGCAGTGGGTGAAAACAAGATAGTGTATATCCCCCACTGCCGGATAATTAAAAAACCACCTGCGCCCAGCGGGCAAGACCGGCGGTCACGGAACCAAAATCATCGCCGCCGGCGATCGGTATCCCCGGCAGCTGTGCGGCCAGCGCCTTCTTAATTAATGGCGATCGCGCGCTACCGCCGGTGAGATAGATAACGTCCGGGGTTTCATGGCTGCTTTCCAGCGCTAACTTTACCTGCTCCATAATGCGGGCCAGCGGCTGATTGAGCGCCTCTTCCAACCCCTGCTGGCTGATAGCGGTCGCCAGCTCATCGCTAATAAACGGCAGTTCGGCGTTGAAATCCTGCTGGGCGGAAAGGGCTATTTTGCTCTCTTCCGCGCTGCGCACCAGGCGATAGCTCAGACGCTGACGCCATACTTTAAGCAGCAGTGCGACCTTGTCGGCATCGCGGGCGTCGCGCAGCAGGTCATTGAGCATACGGCCGTTGGCGGCGCTGTAAAAATCGCTTTGCGCCGGGACGTCATTAATCGCCACCGCATTCCACCAGGGCAGTACCGGCAGCGCAATGCCTTTTTCCGTTTCACCGCCCATACCGAGTAACGGCATCAGGCATTTGAAGGCCAGGGCGATATCCAGATCGTTACCACCGATACGGCAGCCGCTGTGGCCGAGCAGGCTATTCTGACGGTCAGCTTTCTGCCGCCACTGTGGCCCCATCAACAGCAGCGAGCAGTCGGTGGTGCCGCCGCCGATATCGACGACCAGTACGCGTTTTTCGTTATCGAGGGTGGCTTCAAAATCTAATCCCGCCGCGACGGGTTCAAACTGAAACACGACATCGTTAAATCCAGCTCGTTTCGCCGCCCGCTCCAGAATTCCTTGTGCCTGAGCGTTGGCGTCATCGCCGCCAAGCCCCTGGAAGTTAATCGGTCGACCAATGACCGCCTGGGTAATTTGTTCACTCAGCTGAGACTGCGCCTGCTGCTTAATATGCAGCATCATCGCGCAGACCAGATCTTCAAATAACGCAACCTGCTGGGGTTTAAGGCCATTGGCGCCAAGAAACGATTTTGGCGACTTAACGAAGTAGACCTCTTCCGGATCGTCAACGTATTGATGCAGAGAGGCGAGTCCGAACTGAACGCTGTTGCCCAGGACTTCGATATCTTCATCACGGTTATAATTAATGGCGCGACGCAGCAGCGCCTGGTTTTCCGCACCGTCGGCCGGGACATTGTGGTGGCGGTATAGCCATTCGCTGACCGCTTCGCGCGTCGGAGCGCAAAGCATCGATGGCAACAGCGGGCTACCATTTTCCAGCGTTAAAAGCCGTGGGCTGTCACCCTGCATAACGGCGACCGAACAGTTGGCGGTACCATAGTCAAAACCAATAAACATAACCGGAAAAATCCCCATGCCAGTGAAGAAGGGGGGCGACTTTAGCGGATTGCCGCCATGCCGACAACTGGAATTTAAAAGCAAGGCGTATCTGGCGCAGAGCATCTATGCTTGTTGCGATTAAGAAGGAGAGTGCATGACATTATTACCCTGGCAACCGCCTTATGACTGGCGATGGATGTTCGCGTTTCTCAGCGCGCGTGCGGTAGCGGGAATTGAAAGCTTCTATGAAGATGAATATACCCGCAGCTTTAGTATCGATGGGCACAGCGGATTGATTACCGTTAAAGCGGATGAATGCGGGCAGGGTTTCCGGGTGATGCTCTCTCGCGGACTATTACCGGTAGCAGACCAGTGCCTGGCGCGCGTAGCGCAACTGTTTGATTTAGCATGCGATCCGTTTGAGGTCACGCAAACCTTAGGCAAACTGGCGCAGCCGCGGCCTGGGTTACGCTTGCCGGGCGCGCTGGATGCGTTTGAACAGGCGGTGCGCGCGGTATTGGGGCAACTGGTGAGCGTAGCGATGGCGGCGAAGCTGACGGCCAAAGTGGCTGCGGCCTACGGGCAGCCGTTAAGCGAAGCGCCAGGCTATGTTCTCTTCCCTGACCCACAGAAACTGGCGCAAGCCGATCCATTGGCTCTCAAAGCGCTAGGTATGCCCCTTCGCCGCGCGGAAGCCTTGATTCACCTTGGCAAAGCGGCATTGAGCGGTGAATTGCCGTTGACGGCGCCTGCTGATATTGCAACCGGTATGAAGCGATTGCAGAGTCTGCCGGGCATTGGTCGCTGGACGGCGAATTACTATGCGCTGCGTGGTTGGCAGGCAAAAGATATTTTTCTGCCCGATGACTATCTGATTAAACAGCGTTTTCCTGGAATGACACCCGCGCGTATCGCGCGCTATGCCAGCCGCTGGCAACCCTGGCGCTCCTATGCGTTGTTGCATATCTGGTATACCGAAGGCTGGACGCCGGACGAGGAATAGGCGTACAGGGCGCATATTACTGGTATCGCCGCCCTGAAATCCCTATAATTGCCGCGTTTGACGGTCAAACGTCACCCTCCATCTACATCCAGGTTAATCAGGTCGCAAAAATTTATGACTGATACGTCTCATCAGTGCGTCATTGTAGGCATCGCCGGCGCATCGGCTTCGGGCAAAAGCCTTATCGCCAGCACACTTTATCGTGAATTACGTGAACAAGTTGGCGATGAGCATATTGGCGTTATTCCAGAAGACAGCTATTACAAAGATCAAAGCCATCTGTCGATGGAAGAGCGTGTAAAAACCAACTATGACCATCCGAGCTCGATGGACCATAGCTTGTTGTTCCAGCATTTACAGACGCTGAAAAGCGGCCAGCCAATTGAATTACCCGTGTATAGCTACGTTGAACATACGCGTATGCCGGAAACGATTCATATTCAACCGAAGAAAGTGATCATTCTGGAAGGGATCCTGCTGTTGACGGATGCCAGACTCCGCAATGAATTAAACTTCTCTATTTTCGTCGATACGCCGCTGGATATCTGCCTGATGCGCCGCATCAAACGTGATGTTAACGAACGTGGTCGTTCCATGGACTCGGTGATGGCGCAGTATCAGAAGACGGTGCGGCCAATGTTCCTGCAATTTATTGAACCTTCCAAGCAATATGCCGACATTATTGTCCCGCGCGGCGGTAAAAACCGTATTGCCATCGATATTCTGAAGGCCAAAATCAGTCAGTTCTTTGAATAACACGTACTAATTGTGTAACGTGCAAAGAGAATCCCCAATTGCCCTTATTCCCGGAAAGCGTAAGGGCTAGATGCCTTAAAGGAGAAAGCTCATGCGTCTGTGTGACCGAGATATAGAAGCCTGGTTGGATGAAGGGCGCCTGGCAATCAGCCCACGTCCGCCGGTGGATCGAATTAACGGTGCGACCGTTGACGTTCGCTTAGGCAATAAATTCCGTACCTTCCGCGGTCATACGGCGCCATTTATTGACCTGAGCGGCCCTAAGGCGGAAGTGAGCGCGGCGCTGGACCGGGTCATGAGCGAAGAGATCGTATTGCCGGAAGGAGAGGCTTTCTATCTTCATCCTGGAGAGTTGGCGCTGGCGGTGACTTATGAGTCCGTAACGCTTCCGGCAGACCTCGTCGGCTGGCTTGATGGCCGCTCGTCACTGGCGCGTCTCGGACTTATGGTTCACGTCACTGCGCACCGAATTGATCCGGGCTGGTCTGGCTGCATCGTGCTGGAATTCTATAATTCCGGCAAGCTGCCGTTGGCGCTGCGCCCGGGAATGCCCATTGGCGCGTTGAGCTTCGAGCCGCTTTCTGGCCCGGCGGCGCGGCCATACAACCGCCGTGAAGACGCCAAATATCGCGACCAGCAGGGCGCGGTGGCTAGTCGAATCGACAAGGATTGATAAAGTAAGCGGCTTATAGAGGATGTCATGAGACGAATTCTGACCACGCTGATGATCTTGTTGACCGTCATTGTCGCGGGACTCACTGCGCTGGTGTTGCTGGTCAACCCTAATGACTTCCGCAACTATATGGTGCAGGAAGTGGCGGAGCGTAGCGGCTATCAACTGAAGCTTGATGGTCCGCTGCGTTGGCATGTTTGGCCGCAGTTGAGTATTCTCTCCGGCCGTATGGTGCTAACGGCGCCAGGTGCTTCCGAACCGGTCGTGCGTGCTGATAATATGCGTTTGGATGTTGCGCTGATGCCGCTACTTTCTCATCAACTGCAGGTCAAGCAGGTGATGCTGAAAGGCGCGGTCATTCAGCTTACCGCGAAAACGGAAGCGGTGCGTGACCAGAACGCACCGGTGGTGCCGCATGACAATACGTTGCCGCAGGCGCCGCAAGATCGCGGTTGGTCCTACGATGTCCGTAAGCTGCAGGTAGCCGATAGTGTCCTGTTCTTCCAGCATGAAAATGGCGAACAGATCACCGTGCGCGACATACGCTTACAAATGGAGCAGGATGACAACCATCTGGCGACGGTTGATTTCTCCGGCAGGGTCAATCGCGATCAACGTGACCTGGCGTTGTCCTTTACTGCACAGGTTCAGGGCGGTGATTACCCTCATTCTCTGAAAGCGGATTTTTCGCAGCTCAACTGGCAGGTACGCGGAGCGGAGCTGCCGCCGGATGGCCTCAACGGGCAAGGAAGTCTGCAAGCCAGCTGGATTGAAGAGGCGAAAAAACTCAGTTTCGACAATCTCCATCTCACGGCTAATGGCAGCGCAATTACCGGTAGTGGTAGCGTTGTGTTGGGGGATAAACCTGACTGGGTGCTAAACCTGCAGGCGACCACCCTGAATCTGGACAGTTTGCTTGCGCAAAACGCGGCGGCTAATGAAGGCAATGCCGATCAGCGTGGGCAAAGCCAGCCGAGACAGCTGCGCCCCGTGATTGCCGATAGCGATATCCAGCAGGATTATCATAGTTTGCTTGGCTTTAACGGCCAGCTCGCGCTGTCGGCGGATCAGGTGCAGTGGCGTGGTATGCGATTCAGCCAGGTGAAGAGTGATATCACGAACCAGCAGGGGCTGCTGACGGTGAAACAACTGCAGGGCAGTCTGGGCGAGGGGCGTATCTCGTTACCTGGAGTGCTGGATGTTCGGGGCAATACGTCCCATGCCGCTTTCCAACCGCAGTTAGATAATGTGGAAATCGGTACCATTTTGCAGGCCTTCCACTACCCGATTAGCCTGACGGGAAAATTATCCCTGAATGGCGATTTCTCCGGCCCGCGCATTGATGCAGATGACTTCCGTCGTAACTGGCAGGGACAGGCACAGCTGCGAATGAAGGATACGCGTACCGAAGGACTCAACTTCCAGCAGCTCGTACAGCAGGCTGTAGCGAGGAGCACCAACGTACAGGCGCAAGAAAACTTCGATAATGCGACTCAGCTTGACGCGTTAAGCAGTGATTTAACCCTGAATAATGGCCAGATAACGCTTAACGGCTTGCAGGGACAGTCCGCAATGATGGCGTTGAACGGGCAAGGTAATCTGAATCTGCAAGCAGAGGATTGCGACATGCATTTCAACGTGAGGGTGTTAGGCGGCTGGAAAGGCGAAAGCAAGCTGATTGACCGCCTCAAGCAGACGGCAATCCCGCTGCGTATCTATGGTAAGTGGCAGTCGTTAAGCTATAGCCTACAGGTAGATCAGATCCTGCGTAAGCAGTTGCAGGACGAAGCCAGACAGCGTTTGAACGAGTGGGCTGAACGCAATAGTAATAGTCAGAACGGCAAAGATGTGAAGAAACTGCTCGATAAGCTGTAATCATCATCAGCCGCCGCAGGTGACCCGCGGCGGCTGAACCGCTTTATTCACACTTCATAATCTAATTCATCTTCTACTTCAACCGGCGGGATAATCTGTACTTTCTGCACTCGGTGGCTTTCAACTTCCAGAGTTCGCAGGGTATAACTGCCAATCTTCACTTCTTCACCTGCGGCTGGAATATGCTGCAAATATTCCATCAATAATCCGGCTATCGTGTGATATTCGCGTTTATCATCCAGCGGTAGCGGAACGTACTGAACCAGATCCTCCAGCGGCATATGGCCGTTAGCGGTCCAACTGCCATCGGCGTTTTTGTGAATATCATGACGAGCATCGATCTCTTCCACTTCATTAGGCAGATTACCCGCAATGGTTTCCATAACATCGCTGATAGTCACCAGCCCTTCAACGGAGCCAAATTCGTCGACCACAAAAGCAAAGTGCGTCCGCGCCTGGCGAAACTGCTCCAGCGCCGGGAGTAGCTGCAAGGTTTCCGGAAAAATAAGCGGTTGGCGTAGCAGAACGTGTAAATCAAGCGGCTCATTGCGCAACGACTGCTGTAGCAGGTCGATAACATGAACAACCCCTAACAGATCCTCGTTATCGTTGCCGCCGGTGACGACGATACGGGTATGCTGGTTTTTCTCCAGCAGCGCGCGGACTTCCTCTTCGGGCGCGCTTAAGTCGATGTGCTCGATATCATGACGTGAAGTCATGATGCTGCTGACGGTGCGTTGATTCAGATTCAGTACGCGCTCAATCATTAAGCGTTCCTGCGGATTAAACAGCGGGTTTTCCCCCTGATCGGCGACCATGGTTGCCGTCTCGGCATCAAGCTCAGCATTCTCCTTACGTCCGCTTAGTAGATTCATCACCGCCTCAGTCGTCCTCTGCCGCATAGTGAGATTTGCCGAGAGGAAGCGCCGGCGATTAAAGATAGCTAACTGATTGAACGATTCGATCATCACCGAGAAACCAATAGCGGCATACAGATAACCTTTCGGGATTGGGAAGCCAAACCCTTCGGCGATCAGGCTAAAACCGATCATCAGCAGGAAACTAAGGCATAGGATGACAATCGTGGGGTGGCTGTTGACAAAGCGGGTCAGGGCTTTGCTGGCCATTAACATCAGCGTAATGGCGATAATAACTGCGGCCATCATTACCGCCAGATGATCAACCATACCAACCGCGGTAATGACTGAATCCAGCGAGAAGATAGCATCTAGCACGACTATTTGCGCCACCACGCCCCAGAACTTCGCCCCTTTACGCTGGGTGGGATTATTACTGTCTTTCCCTTCCAGCCGCTCATTAAGCTCAACGGTGGCTTTAAACAACAGGAACAGCCCGCCGAATAACATGATCAAATCGCGGGCGCTGAAGCTTAAGTCATGCCAGTTGAAGAGCGGCGTGGTGAGGGTGACTAACCAGGAAATTGACGCCAGCAGAACCAAACGCATCACCATTGCCAACAACAGACCGGTAACACGCGCGCGATCGCGCTGGGCAGGGGGAAGCTTTTCGGCAAGGATAGCAATGAATACCAGGTTATCTATCCCCAGAACCAGTTCGATAACCACGAGCGTAATGAGACCAGCCCAGATAGAGGGATCGGCAATCCATTCCATAATCAATAAGAACCTTTACAACATAATCGTATCATCTATCGATCATGGATAAGCGCCAGGTAAAATGCAACGACTTATGGTGGCGATGCGTAGCGGGTTAGCGTACAAACGAAAGTTATAACGTAATAAGCGATGGTTAAATATCGGGCCTTTAAGATCTATTTGGGCTGATTTGGAATTAATTAGAAATCCACACAATTACTGTGCGGTAATAGCAAGGATAAGAAAAGATTATTAACCGTGGCCAACACCAAAATATTGGCGTATTTTTCACCAAGTTGTTATTTAGGGGAAAATTCCTACTGAATTCCGTAGCTTGTCAGGCCTCTCGTTTAATAAGACCCTTAAGATGGCTCATTGTTGCATAAAAGCAGCAGTATCAGCGATGGACAATGGGTTAATCTGCGGGTAAGAAGGTTAGTTAAGTTAGCTTTTTGTCCAAAGTTTAGACGATTTTACTAATTACTATCGCCAAATTGCTATTCCACATGGTATTTGACTTTTTCTGAAGTGTCTTGCCATGGCGGTTTTTAAGAAAGAAGATGTTTAATCTGCAAAGGAAGTTGCTTATCGCCAGGAACGTTTTCCAATTATTATTGTTAAATAACAATGAATTAGGTGCTGCTTTTGCTCTGTTCCCATGAATGCCAATTGACCAGGACAAATGTGTGAGAATTTTCTTAAAGCTACCTGTCAGCTAGCATTTTTTGCGTGTATTCTTGGACTAAGAGAGTAATTTAGGATTTTGGTTAAAGTCGTGCACGGTACGATGCTGTACCATCACAAACAAATGCCAGTGACATCAACGTTCTGACAAAAATTCGAAAGTTTATAACCATATAGGTGGATGAAATAATGGTGAGTTTGAAAGCAATTATTCCGGTAGCAGGGTTAGGGATGCATATGTTGCCTGCAACCAAAGCGATACCGAAAGAGATGCTGCCGATCGTTGATAAGCCGATGGTTCAGTATATCGTCGATGAAATTGTCGCCGCCGGAATCAAAGAAATTGTGCTGGTCACCCATTCATCTAAGAATGCTGTAGAAAACCATTTTGATACCTCTTATGAGCTGGAAGCGCTGCTGGAGCAACGAGTTAAACGCCAACTGTTAGCAGAAGTGCAGGCGATTTGTCCGCCAGGCGTCACGATAATGAACGTTCGACAAGGTCAGCAACTGGGCCTGGGTCACTCTATCCTTTGCGCGCGTCCGGCCGTTGGCAATAATCCGTTTGTAGTGGTGTTGCCGGATATCATTCTTGATGGCGCGAGCGCGGATCCGCTGCGTTATAACCTTGCGGCAATGGTAGCGCGGTTTAATGAAACCGGGCGCAGTCAGGTTCTGGCCAAACGCATGCCAGGCGACCTTTCCGAGTATTCCGTCATTCAAACCAAAGATGGGTTGAAAGTGGAAGGGGAGATTGGCCGTATTGTTGAATTTATTGAAAAACCAGACGAACCGCAAACGCTCGATTCCGATTTGATGGCCGTTGGCCGTTATGTGCTGTCTGCTGATATCTGGGAAGAACTTGAGCGTACCGAACCTGGCGCATGGGGTCGTATCCAGTTGACTGACGCTATAGCCGCACTGGCGAAGAAACAGTCTGTTGATGCCATGTTGATGACCGGTGAGAGCTACGACTGCGGTAAAAAAATGGGCTACATGCAGGCGTTTGTAAGCTACGGCTTACGTAACCATAAAGAAGGGACTAAATTCCGCGAGAGCATCAAAAAGCTGCTGGCGTGAAACCAGGCGCTTAATACGAACGAAAGCTGGCGTGCAGATAACATCATATTGTTGAGTGGCACGCCAGCGTTAGAAGATCCAACTGAAATGAAGCCGAGATTCTTATTTATTCGGTTCATTAATTGCAATGAAGAGTTTTCATCTCAGTTGAATCTTATTGAGTACATAGATGCGATGGCTGATTGATGATTGTCGTGCGTGAAGCAGTCATTTGGTCAGATGAGTCAGAAAATTGCTTAACTGATAGTTGCTTAGTGCGCTCTTTCTTAAGCAAGCGCACTGTAGCACAGTTAGAGATGCGAAATAAAACTTGACTGAGATCATGTTTAGCCATTAAACAACGGTGATGTATGCATATAAACGTAACGTTAATGGATGAATATGCCCATAAGGAATTCATGGATAAGATACAGGGAAAAGGGATGTATCGTCAGAGGATGAAGCGTAAATGAACTGGCAATTTGTCTCGTTTTTTGGCGATAGTACCGTGTTGCTTCCTAGCGCAGTGGTGCTGTTCGCGGTGCTGGTGCTGCGTAAAACGTCCCGGACTCTGGCCTGGCAATGGGCGCTGCTCTTTGGGATTACGGGGACTGTCGTGTGCATTTCAAAACTGGCCTTTATGGGCTGGGGAATTGGCATACGGGAAATCGATTTTACCGGTTTCAGCGGACATACCGCACTCTCAACCGCCTTTTGGCCAATACTCTTATGGCTGTTAACTTCTCGTGCTTCATCATCCCTGCGCTGGGGGGCCGTGCTTCTGGGCTTTATTCTGGCGGGTATTGTGGGTTATTCCCGATTGATGATTCATGCACATTCGGTATCTGAAGTGGTGAGTGGATTTATTCTGGGGGCTTGTGGAAGTTTGACTTTTCTGCTGTTGCAATGGCGTACGTCGGCTTTTCGTTCTGCGCAGATTTCATGGATGGGGGCGTTGAGCGTGGTAATTATCCCACTCATATTATTAAACACTGGGGTTAAAGCACCGACGCAGTCGTTGTTAGGCGAGGTTGCAACCATGATCGGACCATTTGAGAAGCCGTTTACCAGAGCCGATCTACATAAGCATATATATTAATCATACTATTTCGATAAGTTTACGGGTTAACAGTTGGCGTGATTAGTATGATAAATGGCGTATCCATAGTTAACTAAGGGATTTTAGAATCGTGGCTTTCATAATGGTGAAACATAATAATGTTAACAGGATCTTTGAAAGCGCGGTTCGGTATGTTATTACGGATAAGATGATTCTTAAATGAAAAGAGAATAACGGAAATCAGAGTTATCGTTCTGGAACCCAAAAAAGAAGTGGGTGATGATATCTATCATATTTTGTAGTTGACTACTGCATGGGTATTTTTTTACTTAAACATGGCATTTATTTTAATTGCTTTAAAATCATATGGTTACCATGGTTCATTCTTAGGGTGGTAATAAATTGGTCAGCTGGTGAGGGATGCCATTAAATAATCTTATTAACAGATGAACCCTTGCCAGTAAAAATGAAAAATATCGTTTTATCCGCTTCGTGGGGGTGAATTTATACTCCCAATTAACAGAAGAATCTCGTAAACTCGAGGCGGTAAAAATAATTGCTGTGGTTAATTCACCAACAGTCGATGTAAAGAAAATTCCTGGGTAAGAGGTACAGTGCGTTGGTAGCTGTTAAGCCAAGGGCGGTAGCGTATCCTGACACTCACGGTACCCAATGTTTTGAATACTCACCATACGCATAGCGACGTTGTCAGACTTCTGATCATGTGCACATTATTGAGCCCATGAAAGTAGCCTTGGCAACCAATATCGCTTACATTATGAATGCATTAAGTTCACATCCGTTTGCAGCAAACCGCTCGTACCTGAGGATGTTGTCCATCGAGGCAATGGATCGCTGTTGTAAAAAATAGGCTTGTCGAACTCATAAGCTCCTGATTCTTAAAAATCCCCATTGCCGTACCCACCTGGTGGGAAGGGACTCGTAAATGGAACTTGAACAATGATAAAAATTGCTCGTATCGCACTTGCTTTGGGTCTGGTTGCATCAGTTAGCTCGCAGGTATATGCAGCAGGGTTGGTGCAAAATGATAATGAACTTCGCAACGACCTGGCGTGGTTATCCGATCGCGGAGTCATTCATCTAAGTCTCTCCACCTGGCCGCTCAGCCAGGAAGAAATTACCCGAGCGCTGAAAAAAGCAAAACCTTCATATTCCTCTGAACAAGTTGTCCTGGCGCGCATCAATCAACGCCTTTCTAATTTGAAGGCGGATTTTCGCGTAAGCGGCTATACGTCAACTGACCAGCCTGGAACACCTCAGGGATTTGGCCAAAGCCAACCAGCAGATAATTCTCTCTCTCTTACCTTCAATAACAGCGGTGAATGGTGGGATGTGCATCTGCAGGGGAATGTCGAAGGCGGCGAGCGTATTAGCAATGGATCACGTTTTAATGCCAACGGCGCATATGGCGCAGTCAAATTCTGGAATCAATGGTTATCATTCGGCCAGGTGCCCCAGTGGTGGGGCCCTGGTTATGAAGGTAGCTTGATTCGTGGCGATGCGGCAAGACCGATGACCGGTTTTTTAATGCAACGCGCTGAACAAGCTGCTCCTGAGACATGGTGGTTGCGCTGGATTGGTCCGTGGCAGTATCAGATTTCCGCAAGCCAGATGAACCAATACACGGCCGTACCTCATACCAAAATTATCGGTGGCCGTTTTACCTTTACTCCGTTCCAGTCACTTGAGCTTGGCGCTTCACGCATAATGCAGTGGGGTGGGGAGGGACGTCCTCAATCGTTTAGCAACTTCTGGGATGGATTCACCGGCAAAGACAACACCTCAGCCAACGACCCAAATGAACCGGGCAACCAACTTGCCGGTTTTGATTTTAAGTTTAAGCTCGAACCTACTCTGGGCTGGCCGGTGAGTTTCTATGGCCAAATGATTGGCGAAGATGAGTCAGGATTCTTACCTTCCGCGAATATGTATCTTGGTGGTATTGAAGGTCACCACGGCTGGGGTAAAGATGCGATTAACTGGTATGTGGAAGCGCATGATACCCGTACCAATATGAGTCGCACTAATTACAGTTATACCCATCACATCTATAAAGATGGTTATTATCAGCAAGGCTATCCACTAGGTGATGCGATGGGGGGAGATGGCCAGTTGTTTGCAGGCAAAGTTGAGTTGGTGACTGAAGATAATCAGCGCTGGAGTACCCGTCTGGTGTACGCGAAAGTGAACCCGGAAAATCAGACTATCAATAAAGCGTTTCCTAATTCAGACACCTTAAAAGGGATACAGTTGGGCTGGAGTGGCGATGTCTATAAATCTGTTCGATTGAATACTAATCTTTGGTACACCAATGCCGATAACAGCGATAGCGACGATGTTGGTGCCAGTGCAGGGATAGAGATTCCATTTAGTTTATAGGCTGGATGCTGAGAAGAGGGTAGGGATTACTGATTGTGAATTGTTAATCGGTAAAAACTCAGACGGCAAATCAGTAATTGAAAAATTTGGTTTATTGATGATGTGACATTATGAAGAAAAAAATTGTTAGGGTTTCAGCAGTGGCATTGGCAATTAGCTTTTTGACAGGGTGTACTATTGTTCCGGGTCAGGGGCTGAACAGCTTACGCAAAAATGTAGTTGAACTTCCGGATAGCGATTATGACCTGGATAAATTGGTGAACGTATATCCAATGACGCCAGGGATAGTTGATCAATTACGACCTGAACCTGTGATGGCTCGTTCAAACCCTCAGTTAGATAACCTACTTAAAAACTATGAATACAGAATTGGAGTAGGTGACGTATTAATGGTTACTGTTTGGGATCATCCTGAGTTAACTACTCCTGCGGGGCAATACCGGAGCGCTAGCGATACAGGTAACTGGGTAAACTCTGATGGTTCAATTTTTTATCCTTACATCGGTAAGGTCCAAGTTGCAGGCAAAACACTAGGCCAAGTACGTCAAGATATCGCAAGCAGACTGACGACTTATATAGAAAGTCCGCAAGTTGATGTTAGTATCGCGGCATTCCGTTCACAAAAGGCATATGTTACAGGCGAAGTCGCTAAATCCGGCCAACAAGCTATCACGAATATCCCTCTCACTGTGATGGATGCAATTAATGCAGCAGGGGGATTAGCTGAGGATGCAGATTGGAGAAATGTTGTTTTAACTCATAATGGAAAAGATACCAAAATATCATTGTATGCTCTAATGCAAAAAGGTGATTTGACCCAAAACTATTTGCTGTATCCTGGGGATATTTTATTTGTTCCTAGAAACGATGATTTGAAAGTATTCGTTATGGGTGAGGTCGGCAAACAAAGTACCATGAAAATGGATAGAAGTGGTATGACACTTGCAGAGGCATTGGGAAATGCCGAAGGTATAGTTCAGGCTATGAGTGATGCAACTGGCATATTTGTCATAAGACAATTAAAAGGTGATAAACAAGGTAAGATCGCCAACATCTATCAACTTAATGCCCAAGATGCCTCAGCGATGGTTTTAGGTACTGAATTCCAATTGCAACCATATGATATTGTATATGTTACAACAGCTCCTCTTGTACGTTGGAATCGCGTAATTTCACAGCTTGTACCGACTATTAGCGGTGTCCATGATTTAACTGAAACCGTACGCTATATCAAAACTTGGCCATAAATATGTTTAATTCAATATTGGTAATTTGTACTGGAAATATTTGCCGCTCCCCAATTGGTGAACGATTATTACGTAATGCTTTGCCGAATAGAAGAATTGATTCAGCAGGTGTCGGGGCATTAGTAGGACATTCTGCCGACCCGGCAGCTGTAAGAGTGGCAGAAAAACATAGTTTGTCTCTTGATGGGCATAAAGGAAGGCAATTTACCTCGAGCCTGGGACGCCAGTATGACTTACTTTTAGTTATGGAAAGCGTTCATTTAGAGCAGGTGACGAAAATTGCGCCTGAGGTCAGGGGAAAAACTATGCTCCTTGGTCATTGGTTGGATGGAAAGGAAATACCGGATCCTTATAGGAAAAGTGATGAGGCATTCGAATTAGTATTTCAGTTAATTGATCAAGGTTGCCGACTTTGGGCCGAAAAGCTAGGTAGATAATTCAGGAATCGTCTGCATGACATCAGTAAATAACAAAACATCTCAAGATAACGGTGAAATTGATTTTGGACGTTTGGTTGGCGAGTTAATTGATCATCGGAAGTTAATTATAGCTATTACTGCTGGTTTTACAGTATTGGCTGTAATGTATGCTCTATTGGCAACGCCTATTTACCAAGCTAATGCACTAATTCAAGTTGAACAAAAACAGGGTAATGCTCTTATCGATAGTTTGAGCCAAATGTTGCCTGATAGCCAGCCGCAATCAGCCCCAGAAATCATCTTATTACAGTCAAGAATGATATTGGGTAAAACTGTAGATGATCTTAATCTGCAGGCAAAAGTTGAGCAGAAATATTTCCCGGGGATCGGCCGTGGTATAGCCCGGATCCTTGGTGAAAAACCAGGTGAGTTAAATATTAATCGCTTGTACCTTTCTGAAAATAATGGAGAAAAAACACCTGAATTGATCCTTACTGTAAAAGACAATAATCACTATACTGTCCAAGGTGAGAATTTCTTAGTAAACGGTGTTGTTGGAGAATTGCTTGAGAATAAATATATCTCAATTTTGGTGCAAGCCATTGACGCACCATCTGGGACCGAATTTTCAATTAAGTATTTAACTAGACTTCAGGCAATTAATAATCTTCAAAGTGCATTTGTAGCTGTAGACCAAGGTAAAGATGCAGGAATGTTAGGGCTAACCTTGACAGGTGATGATCCGGCTTTACTCGTCAGAATGTTAGATAGTATTAGCGATAACTATTTATCACAGAATGTCGCTAGACAGGCTGCCCAGGATGCAAAAAGTCTTGAGTTTCTCAGCACTCAGTTACCAAAAGTACGTGCTGAATTGGATAGTGCCGAAGATAAATTAAACGCATATCGAAAACAAAAAGACTCTGTCGATCTCACAATGGAGGCAAAATCAGTACTTGACCAGATTGTTAATGTCGATAACCAACTTAATGGATTGACTTTTAAAGAAGCTGAGATATCTCAACTTTATACAAAAGAACATCCAACATATAAAGCTCTTATGGAGAAGAGGAAAACCCTTCAGCAAGAGAAAGATAAACTTAATAAACGCGTAAATGCCATGCCTTCAACCCAACAAGAAGTATTACGGTTGAGCAGAGACGTGGAGTCGGGAAGGGCTGTGTATATGCAACTTCTAAACCGACAACAAGAACTTAATATAGCCAAATCAAGTGCTATTGGAAACGTTCGTATTATTGATAATGCAGTTATTGATCCAAAAGCTGTTAAACCAAATAAAATATTAGTTGTTTTAGTTGGTGTGATTATTGGTCTGTTTCTATCAGTTGGTATGGTACTACTACGAGTACTGTTACGTAGAGGTATAGAATCTCCTGAAGAGTTAGAGGAACTTGGAATAAATGTCTATGCAAGCATTCCTATCTCGGAATGGTTAGCAAAAGAATCATCTAAAGCTGGCAAGAAAAAGAAAAATGAATCTGCAAAATTACTAGCGGTTGAGAATCCAGCTGATTTGGCAATAGAGGCTATTCGAAGTCTCCGAACTAGCTTACATTTTGCTATGATGGAGTCCAGGAACAATGTTTTAATGATTTCTGGCGCAAGTCCTAATGCAGGGAAAACATTTGTTAGTACTAATTTAGCTGCAGTTATTGCATTAACAAATAAGAAGGTACTTTTTATAGATGCTGACCTACGCAAAGGTTATGTCCATAAAATGCTAGGCCATAAGCAATTGAAAGGTTTATCAGAAATTCTTTCTGGACAGATTAAGGTCGAAAATGTAGTTGAAAAAGTACCTGGCGGTGAGTTTGATTATATTGGTAGAGGACAAGTTCCACCAAATCCTGCTGAATTATTGATGCATCCACGTTTTGGAGAGTTAGTCCAGTGGGCATCAGAAAATTATGATTTAGTCATTATTGATACACCGCCAATTCTTGCTGTTACTGATGCCGCAATCATTGGTCATTATGCAGGTACAATCCTTTTAGTTGCAAGATTTGAAGCCAATACGCCTAAGGAAATATCGGTAAGTGTTAGTCGCTTTGAGCAAAGTGGATTAATAATAAAAGGTTGTATTCTTAATGGAGTAGTAAAAAAAGCAAGTAGTTACTATGGATACGGTTATAATCATTATGGATATAATTATTCCGATAAAGAAAAGTAATACATTTTGATTAATCGGTCCTGTCACGGCAGGGCCGATTGTATTACCTATGTGCGCTTGTTTACATATTTAGAGGGATATATGACCCAATTAAAGAAAAATATTAGTTGCAGCATTGCACTAGGTGTAGCCGATTTGCTGGGCTTTGTTCTTTCGCTTTATCTTTCATTGGCTATATTATCAGTTACTCTCCCTAATTTCGAAAATAGGGTTCCTGATGATCAAATTGATGGTTGGATTGCTCTCCATTGGTTACTCGGCGCATGTTGCATAATCTGGTTTGGAGTGAGACTTAGGCATTATTTTTATCGTAAGACTTTTTGGTATGAGCTAAAAGAAATATTGAGAACCTTAGTAATCTTTGCTGTAATTGAATTAGCAGTTATTGCTTTTGCAAAGTGGTATTTTTCTCGTTATGTCTGGCTTTTAACATGGCTTTTAGCGGCACTTCTCGTGCCTCTTTTTAGGATGATAACAAAAAAAGTTCTGGATAAATTAGGTTTGTGGTTGCGTGATACTTGGATCATTGGGAACGGTAAGAATGCGATTGAAGCATTTAATGCAATTAACAGTGAAAAGAACTTAGGCCTGAATATCATAGGATTTATCGCAGATTCCCGAACAGATAATTTAGAAATTGCAAAGCTCAACATTCCAATAATTTTCGCAAAAAAAGAATGGTTGAATGGAATAGACAAACGAACACAATTCATCGTAGCGGTAGAGGCCAATCAAGGTGATATTCGTAATTCTTGGCTTCGCGAGTTTATGATCAAAGGGTATCGTTTTGTCTCGGTAATCCCAACCCTACGGGGCGTACCATTAGATAGTACGGATATGTCATTCATATTTAGCCATGAAGTTATGATATTTAGAGTACAGCAGAATCTGGCTAAATTATCTTCACGAATTATTAAACGAGGGTTTGATATATTCGGCTCGATGGGTATTATTCTAATTTTATCTCCACTTTTACTTTATATATATAATAAAGTTAAAAAGGATGGCGGTCCTGCTATTTATGGTCATGAGCGCGTTGGGAAAGATGGTAAGCCTTTCAAATGCCTGAAGTTTAGATCAATGGTAGTTAACTCAAAAGAGGTCCTGGATAACTTACTGGCGAGCGATCCAGAAGCTCGAACCGAATGGGATGCAACATTTAAATTGAAAAATGATCCCAGAATCACCAAAATTGGCCAATTTTTACGTAGTACAAGTCTTGATGAGCTCCCTCAATTGTTTAATGTTTTAAAAGGGGAGATGAGTCTGGTGGGCCCACGCCCTATTATTACCGCAGAGTTAGAAAGATATAACGAAGAAGTCGATTATTATTTACTTAGTAAACCTGGAATGACAGGACTATGGCAAGTGAGTGGCAGGAGTGACGTTGATTATGATACTCGTGTCTATTTGGATGCATGGTATGTTAAAAACTGGTCTATGTGGAACGACATAGCCATCCTTTTTAAAACTATAGGTGTTGTATTAAAAAAAGATGGCGCATATTAAATCATCTTAAAGGTGAAAAATAAAAAAGTTTCGCATATTACTTACAGATTAAATAGTGTTTTAATTATTAACAAATGGGTAGTATGCGAACTGCATTGTCCATGGACTATCTATGAATAAAAAAGAAGTAATCGCTGTCGTATTTACTGCAGCAATCGTCGGTGGTCATGAATTGATGACGATTGCTCATTTAAATAAATTTAGAAATAAAGGGTTTAGGTTTGCATGCTTTGTCCCTTCAGATAATATAGCGTTAAAAAAAATTCTCACTGATCATAATATTGCATATGAGAATCATGAAGTGTTACATAAAAAATTTGAAATACTTCATTCTACTTTTAATTATCCTTTTCGAAAAAAAGCTAAAGAACTACTAGTATCTCTGAAGGGGAAACATAAAACTATTATCATTGTGCAAGGTGATATTGAGTTAGGCTCTGTATTTGTTAATACTTCGAAGGCTGCGGGAGTCAAAAACTTAGTTAGTTATATACCTTATGCGCATAGTTTTCGTTTGATGGGAAGCAAGTTAGGGTGGTTAAAAGACATATTATCGAAATTTGTTTACAAGAAGTGCGAGAATTATATTACGATTAGTAAAGTTTTTGCCGAACAGATTTCCCTTAAAAACAAAAATGCCAAAGTTAGAGTATTACATAACTTTTCATCTAAGTTACCAATAGAATACATTAGAGGTAAGGGATATATCTATAAGAAAGATGAGGATAAGTTTACTATCTTAATGGCAGGACGAGTTTCATTTAGACAAAAAGGACAAGATATTCTATTTCAGGCGTTAAATTCTATTTCGACCTCTAAAGAAATAGTGCTTAAGGTTATTGGAGATGGTCCTGATCTTGAGAAGCTGAAAACTATAACAGGATGTTCACATAATAATATTAGAGTAAATTATTATGGCTGGCAGCCAAATGTATGGGAGTATAGCAAGGATGTTGATCTTATTACCTTGCCATCTCGGTTTGAAGGGGTGCCGCTTCTGATGCTAGAAGCAAAGCAAGCCAATATCCCGATTATCGCCCCTGCACGTGATGGAATGATTGATTTTCTTCCTCCCACAAATTTATATGAGCCAGGAAGTCGTGACTCTGAAGCTGCGGCGCTGGCTAAAAAGATCCAGACTATAATAAATAACCACTGAAATGTATCAAGGAATATATGAAAAACATTCTAATTGATGACCGATGGTCAGGTTCAGGCGGAATCGGAACATTTGCTGAAGAAATTAATAAAATAACAAATTATAAGAGTGCGGGTTTCACCGGCAAACCATTCAGCCCTGTTGATTGCATAAAAACATCGTTAAAGATGCTGAAGATGCGTGAGGGTATAGTTTTTTTTCCAGGCTATATTCCTCCATTATTTTCCAGAATACCATTTGTGTTTACAATCCATGATTTGAATCATTTGGAGCGTCCTGAAAATTCGAGTCTATTAAAAAAAATATTCTATAAGGTTGTTATAAAAAGAGGATGTCGAAAAGCTAAGTATATTTTTACTGTTTCCGAATTTTCTCGCCAAAAAATCATCCAATGGTCCGGGGTTCCTGCTGAAAAAGTTGTAAATGTAGGGAATGGAGTATCCAACGATTTTCGACCAAATGGACAAAAGAAAGATTTTGGATATCCTTATTATTTATGTGTCAGTAACAGGAAAAGTCATAAGAATGAGGTTGGAACAATTCAGGCGTTTGCCAGAGCAGATATCCCTAAAAACGTAAAACTTGTTTTTACTGGCAAGAAAACCGATGAGTTAGCGACTCTCATTGAAATCAATGAGCTTACTGATAGGGTTGTATTTACTGGTTTTGTCAAAACTGAAGAATTACCTGAGCTTTATCGTGGTGCAGAAGGATTGATTTTCGTCTCCTTCTATGAAGGATTTGGTCTCCCTGTTATTGAGGCAATGGCAAGTGGTATACCTGTAATTACCTCCAAAACAACCTCCCTCGGTGAGGTTGCTGGCGACGCAGCACTTGTAGTTGACCCTGAGAATATACAGCAAATAGCAACTGCAATATCTAAATTACATTCTGATATTGAACTTAAAACCCAACTCATTAGTAAAGGCTCAAAACAGGTCGGTAAATATTCCTGGAGTGCTACCGCAGAACTTGTTAATAAGTATCTAACAAGTAGTTGAGAGTATAGAAATCGTAAAACAAGAATGAAATTTTTCTGTGTTGACGATAATGTTGGTAAAAATGAGTGAAAAATACGCTACAAATAAAAAGATAGTTGCAAAGAACACATTCATGCTTTATGGCAGGATGTTACTAATAATGTTTGCAACTTTTTATACCTCACGCTTAGTTTTAAATGCGCTTGGGGTTTATGACTTTGGGCTTTACAGTGTTATTGGCAGTATTATCGTTTTATTTTCGTTCATTCAAAACGTATCAGCTTTGGCAACTCAAAGGTTCCTGTCAGTTGGTTTAGGTAGAAGGGACTTTTCCTGGACTAAAAGAGTCTTTTCGACAAGTATATTGGTCCATTTTATAATATGTGGCGCTGTTTTATTCCTCGCTGAAACAATTGGTTTATGGTTCTTAATCTATAAATTAAGAGTTCCTGTTGAGCGTATGACAGAAATATTTTGGGTGTACCAGTTGTCTGTCATATCTCTGCTTATTCAGATCATGCAAACACCATTTATCGCTGCGTTAATTGCAACTGAAAAGATGGATTTGTTTGCTAAGATAGGGATATTTGATGCTATTCAGCGTTGGGGCATGGTGTATTTATTTACCTTGTTCGAATTCGACTCGAAATTAATATGGTATGCTGCATTTTTGCTTTTTGGATATATATCAGTGTTTTTTGTCTATTTTGTTAGTTGCATTAAGAAAATAGATATATGTACTGTAAAGGTAAGTTTCAAAGAAAATAAAGAACTGCTCAAGGAAATACTATCCTTCTCGAGTTGGTCCATGATGGGCTCATTGAGTTTAGTCGGACTTTCTCAAGGTATTGCTCTCCTGACATATTTCTTTGTCGGAGTTGTGGCAAATGGTTCTGTTTGGTTAGCGGAGCAGGTGCTGATTGCCTTTAACCGTGTCATAGGTACTTTGCAAACCGCATTCAATCCTCAACTGATAAAGCAGCATTCAACTGGAAATCACGAAGAGGTTTCGTCTCTTCTATCTTTATCCTGCAAGTTGACTGGCTTTATCGTACTGATTGCAGCAGTACCCGCCTTTGTAGATGCGCCTTTTGTTATTAACTTATGGTTGAAACAAGTTCCAGAGCATTTGGTGGTGTTGGTAAGAATTGTCATACTGTATGTCATCATTGATTCTCTATCAGGACCTTTTGTTACCGTAGCATATGCAGTGGGAAAGTTGCGGAACTATCAGTTAATAGCATCATTAATAATGCTTTTAACTTTGGTATTAACATATGCTCTTTACTCTTTGGGTTTTGCATTGGTTGTGGCGGTGTCGAGTCGTATACTTTGTGCAGTTGCAATGCTTATGTTCAGAGTTTTGTATGTGGAAAAAGTAACTGGATTAAATAGTAAAATATTTTTCCTTAATATTTTTCCGCGCTTATTTTCTGTTTCTGTAATATCATTTGCAATTTCATTTTACATTAACACCGTACTTCCTGTAGGTTTTTTAGGATTACTGCTTCTAATCGCCTTAAACACAATCGCAGTGGCTATACTCTTTTTCTATTTGGTGCTAATTAGTTCAGAAAGAAAATATTTAACATCTTTAATAAAGAAAAAATTAGGTAGGAAATAACATGCAAGTAAACAATACTCAATATGGCGTCCTGACGTACGAAAGTGACATCTATGTCAAAAGAAACTGGATCAATCTTGGTGATTATGTACAAAGTACAGCAGCACGCCAGTTTTTACCTTGCGTGAATGAGTATATACCACGAGATCATATGAATACTTATAGTGGTAATAAAGTAAAAATGATCATGAATGCGTGGTATATGGATATACCAGAAAACTTTCCGCCATCTGAAGATATAACTCCTTTATATGTGTCAATCCATATTAACTCTACTATTGTAGATAAAATTTTCACACCTGCGAGTATTGAGCACTTTAAAAAACATGCGCCGATAGGTTGCCGTGATTTTTACACTCGTGATTTGCTGATCTCAAAAGGGATTGATGCATATTACTCAGGCTGTATGACACTTACGTTGGGGAATAAATATAAACGGGATAATGTTACTGATGATATTTATTTTATCGATGTGATGTATGACTCAATGTCATTACCAGAGTTAATGAGCCAACCATTACGTTTCGGAAAACGCTTGCTAAATGGTCGGGCATTTGAATTTAATCATAGAAGCAAAGTACTAAACCAGTTTTTTGATAGTGAATTACTCAAGCATGCTAAACATGAAAAACAGATCATTCCGTACCTTTCCGCTGACGAAGGTTTTAAATTAGCCGATGATTTTCTGAGGAAATTGGCTAATGCAAAACTGGTAGTAACCTCCAGGATTCATACTGCTCTTCCATGCCTGGCTATGGGCACTCCAGTTATTTTTGTAAATGGTGGTTTTAAAAATAAAGTTGATAACTGCCGTTTCGATGGATTATTTGACTTCTTTAATAGAATTGACGTCGATATGAATGCCAATGCGACTGCTAACTTCGAATTTGATGGTAAGAAAATAGGTATGAATACTATTATTAAAAATAAAACATTGCATGAACAATATGCTAATGAATTAGCGGATAAATGCAGAAGTTTTGTTGTGTAATTTTATTCTAAATGTCTCTTTATCGAACTGTAAATATATTAAATGAGGTTAAGTCATGATTCTCCCAGTGATAATGGCTGGAGGTACTGGTAGTCGTTTATGGCCGATGTCGCGAGAGCTATATCCAAAACAGTTTTTACGTTTACACGGCGAGCAATCAATGCTTCAGGAGACAATTACTCGCCTTAATGGTTTAGAGACTAAAGAACCTATTGTGATATGTAACGAACAACATCGTTTTTTAGTCGCAGAACAACTACGTCAAATCGAAAAGCTATCTAATAACATTATCCTTGAACCAATTGGACGTAATACGGCTCCAGCAATTGCACTTGCTGCATTACACGCAGTAGCACATGATGATGATGATCCATTGCTACTTGTTTTGGCCGCGGACCACGTTATTGAGAATAACGATGCTTTTCAAGCTGCAATCAACAGCGCTGTAGTTTATGCAAATCAAGGGAAGCTTGTAACGTTTGGTATTGTGCCTACTGGCCCTGAAACGGGATATGGTTATATCCAGCGTGGTAACGAAGAACATTTCGATAATCATATAGCTTATGATGTAAAACGTTTCGTTGAAAAACCTAACTTGCATACAGCACAAGAATATTTGGACAGCGGTGAATATTACTGGAATAGCGGTATGTTCATGTTTCGAGCAAGACGCTTTCTGCAAGAGTTGGATGAGTTCCGTCCAGATATTCTTAGCTCATGTAAAAAGGCAATGCAGACTGTGCATACCGATTCTTTACGTGATTTTATTCGTGTTGATAAAGATGCTTTTATTGCTTGCCCTGATGAGTCAGTTGATTATGCTGTAATGGAAAAAACGCAATCTGCATCTGTAGTACCACTGGATGCAGGTTGGAATGATGTTGGTTCATGGTCAGCACTGTGGGAAGTCAACGATAAGGATGGTCAAGGTAATTCACTATCCGGGGATGTTTTTGTTCATGATTCTTCTAACTGTTATATAAATAGCGAAGAACAACTAGTAGCTGCCGTTGGGGTTAACAATCTGGTAGTAGTCAGCACCAAAGATGCTGTGCTCGTTATAGATAAATCACAGGTGCAAGACGTTAAACGTGTAGTTGAACATCTTAAAATGACTTCGCGTAGAGAGTATAGGATCCACCGTGAATCCTATAGCCCTTGGGGGCATAGTGATAAAGTGGTTAATACAACTAAATATCACATTAACAAAGTTACAGTTAAACCGGGCGGTAAGTTTTCTTTGCAAATGCACCACCACCGGGCCGAGCACTGGATTATATTATCAGGAACAGCGAAGATTACCTTAAACGAACGTGAGTTTTTGCTTACTGAAAACCAATCAACATTTATTCCTGCTGGTTCGACTCATATGCTGGAAAATCCAGGGAAAATAGATCTTGAAATCCTTGAGATTCAATCTGGTTCATATTTAGGTGAAGATGATATTGTTCGTCTAAAAGATCATTATGGAATTTGATTAAACGGGGAAAATGATGGAATTATTAACCTGCTTTAAAGCGTATGACATTCGCGGCAAGTTAGGCTCGGAACTTACAGAGGACATCGCATACCGTATTGGTCGTGCATATGGTGAGTATCTTAAGCCTAAAAAAATGGTTGTCGGAGGCGATGTTAGACTAACTAGTGAATCCCTTAAACTTGCCCTTGCCAAAGGATTGCAGGATGCTGGTACTGATGTTTTAGACATTGGTTTATCGGGTACTGAGGAGATTTATTTTGCTACATCTTACCTCGGCGTTGATGGCGGAGTGGAAGTAACAGCCAGTCATAACCCAATTGATTATAATGGAATGAAACTCGTCCGCGAGAACTCAAAGCCAATCAGTGGTGATACTGGGCTAAGGGAGATCCAGCGTCTTGCCGAAGAGAATAATTTTGCTATAAATTCATCGCAGCCTAAAGGTAGTTATCAATCCATTTCTGTATTAGATGCATATATTGATAAGTTATTGAGCTATATCAATCTTCATAATATCAATAGAACGCTAAAATTAGTTGTTAACTCTGGTAATGGCGCCGCAGGTCATGTTATTGATGCCCTTGAGAAGCGCTTTATAAAACATAATGTTCCTGTTGAATTTATAAAGGTGCACCATGAACCCGATGGGACCTTCCCAAATGGTATACCAAATCCATTATTACCAGAGTGTAGAAAAGATACTACTGACGCTGTCATAAAAAATAATGCTGATATGGGAATTGCATTCGATGGTGATTTCGATCGATGCTTCCTGTTCGATAATATGGGTAACTTTATCGAAGGCTACTATATTGTTGGTCTTTTGGCTGACGCATTTCTTGAAAAGAATCCTGGTTCTCGTATTATTCATGACCCGCGTTTAAGCTGGAATACAATTGATATTGTAAAGAATGCTGGCGGCATTCCTGTGATGTCTAAAACAGGTCATGCTTTCATTAAAGAACGTATGCGTGCAGAAGATGCAATATACGGCGGCGAAATGAGTGCCCACCATTATTTCCGCGATTTTGCCTATTGCGATAGCGGAATGATCCCATGGCTCCTTGTCGCTGAGTTACTCTGTATCAAGGATAAAACGCTAAACCAATTAGTTAGTGCACGGATGCAAGCTTATCCTGCCTCTGGAGAAATCAACAGCTCCCTTAGCGATCCACAATCCTCGATCAAACGGGTTCTTGAGCGCTATCAGAATGAAGCTCTTGATATTAATTACACGGATGGTATAAGCCTTGAGTTTGCGGACTGGCGCTTCAATCTACGTAGTTCTAACACTGAGCCTGTCGTTCGCTTAAATGTGGAATCCAGAAGTGATGTTACTTTAATGAAAGAAAAAACTGCAGAGATTTTAGCCTTGTTAAGGGCTTAAATTTAAATTGCTAAAGGTGCTTTTCAAATCTGGAGCACCTTTATATTTTGCATGTTAAATTATAAATGTACGATGGATTTTTATGCGCGATTTAAATGTTGGTATTGTTGCTGATTGGTTTATTACTTATGCTGGTTCTGAAAAAGTAGTAGCGGAACTTATTAAATCATATCCAGAATCACACTTGTATTCTGTTGTGGATTTTCTTTCCTCTGAAAATAAAAAATACTTTCAGAATAAAGAAATAACCACAACATTCATTCAACGCCTCCCAAAAGCGAAGAAAAAATATCAAACATATCTTCCTTTAATGCCATTAGCGATTGAGCAACTTGATGTATCCAGCCATGATGTCATTCTTTCTAGCAGCCATGCTGTTGCTAAAGGGGTTTTGACGGGGCCCGATCAACTGCATATTAGTTATGTTCATTCCCCTATAAGATATGCATGGGATCTCCAGCATCAATATCTACGGGAAGCAGGTTTAGATCATGGAGTCAAAGGAATGATTGCAAAATTGATTTTGCATAAAATGCGCATGTGGGACTGCCGTACTGCAAATGGCGTTGATCATTTTATTGCTAACTCACAATTTATCGCGCGGCGGATTAAAAAAGTTTATGGGCGAGAGGCTGATGTCATTTATCCGCCTGTTGATGTCAATCGCTTTCTTCTGAATGAAGCTAAAGAAGATTATTACTTTACCGCATCACGCCTTGTTCCATATAAGCGTATTGATTTGATAGTTGAGGCTTTCAGTCACATGCCAAACCGTAAACTTGTTGTTGTTGGTGATGGGCCGGAAATGCAAAAGATAAAGTCTAAAGCCACGTCTAACATTGAAATCCTGGGTTATCAATCAAATGAAGTCATGCAAGAACATATGAGAAATGCTAAAGCATTTGTTTTTGCGGCAGAAGAAGATTTTGGAATTACTCCTGTTGAAGCGCAGTCTTGTGGGACGCCTGTTATTGCGTTTGGCAAAGGTGGTTCACTTGAAACAGTAAGACCATTTGGTGTAGATAATCCAACAGGTATCCTTTTTGACAAACAGGATATAGGTTCTGTCATTGATGCTGTCCAAAAGTTTGAAACTATGCAGGATCAAATTCTTCCTAATGATTGTCGTGCTCATGCGCTAAAATTTTCAACCGAGCGGTTTAATCAGGAAATTTCTGAATACGTCAATTCTAAATATTGTGAATTTGTGGAAAACAAAAAAATTATCTATTAATAAATGAATAAAAACTAAGCAATTTTGTGCCACTTGGCTTTTGTTGCGGTAATGGTATTAAAAGGCAGAATTAAAACCAATAATTTTCAATGGGTTATGACTGCCATTCTTAATTTGTGAACATTTTTACACTATACGTCATACAGGCTTTGAGCTAATATAAACATCACATTTGAACTGCGAACTTGTCGCAGTGACCACACCAGACAGGAGTAAGTAATGTCCAAGCAACAGATTGGGGTTGTTGGTATGGCGGTGATGGGCCGAAACCTTGCGCTCAACATCGAAAGTCGTGGCTATACCGTCTCTGTTTTCAATCGCTCCCGTGAAAAGACTGAAGAAGTTATTGCTGAGAATCCAGGCAAAAAATTAGTCCCTTATTTCACAGTGAAAGAGTTTGTTGAATCTCTGGAAACCCCTCGACGCATCCTGTTGATGGTTAAAGCCGGTGCCGGCACTGATAGTGCTATTGAATCTCTTAAGCCATACCTGGAAAAAGGCGACATCATTATTGATGGGGGTAATACTTTCTTCCAGGATACTATCCGTCGTAATCGTGAACTCTCTGCTGAAGGGTTCAATTTTATCGGGACAGGGGTATCCGGCGGAGAAGAAGGTGCGTTGAAAGGCCCTTCAATTATGCCGGGTGGTCAAAAAGAAGCTTATGAACTTGTTGCGCCAATTCTTAAACAAATTGCTGCTGTTGCGGAAGACGGTGAACCTTGCGTAACTTACATCGGAGCTGATGGGGCTGGCCATTATGTTAAGATGGTTCATAATGGTATCGAATACGGTGATATGCAACTTATCGCTGAAGCCTATGCATTGTTGAAAGGTGGTTTAAATCTTTCTAACGACGAATTGGCGGAAACTTTCACCAAATGGAATGAAGGTGAGCTAAGCAGTTATCTTATTGATATTACAAAAGATATCTTCACCAGGAAAGATGAAGAAGGTAACTATCTGGTAGATGTTATTCTTGATGAAGCCGCGAATAAAGGCACCGGTAAGTGGACAAGCCAAAGTTCTCTCGATTTAGGCGAACCTTTGTCCCTTATTACGGAATCAGTTTTCGCTCGTTATATCTCGTCCCTAAAAGAGCAGCGTGTTGCAGCGTCTAAAGTCTTGACGGGCCCACAGGCTAAACTTGCCGGTGATAAAACTGCATTTATCGAGAAAGTCCGTAGAGCATTATATTTAGGTAAGATTGTTTCTTACGCCCAAGGTTTTTCTCAGTTGCGAGCTGCCTCGAATGAGTATCATTGGGATCTCAACTACGGTGAAATTGCTAAAATTTTCCGTGCAGGGTGCATCATTCGTGCTCAGTTCCTTCAGAAGATCACCGATGCTTATAATCAGGATGATAAAATAGCCAATCTGTTATTAGCCCCATACTTTAAACAGATCGCTGATGATTACCAGCAGGCATTACGTGATGTCGTAGCTTATGCGGTGCAAAATGGGATCCCTGTTCCGACATTCTCAGCTGCTATTGCTTATTATGACAGCTATCGCTCTGCTGTTTTGCCAGCGAACCTAATTCAAGCTCAGCGCGATTACTTCGGCGCACATACTTATAAGCGCACTGACAAAGACGGTGTGTTCCATACTGAATGGATTAACTAAGTTAGTAAAGATTTGCTTTCTAAGCCCTGTTTTTACAGGGCTTTTTTTTATCTATATCTGTTTAGATATTATATTTTGTTCGAAAATGGTTTTTTTCAATTTATAATCCTGTCATAATGAGTGTCTTATAATAATAAACCTCAAGTAGGTCGCTAATGATTTATGTTAATGGTCGTTTTCTTACTCAAAAACTTACCGGTGTGCAGCGATTTGCTTATGAAATGACTCTTCGGTTATCGAAATTGAGACATAATGTTGTGGTCTTGGTACCCAATATCTCCGCCATTGATAAAAGCTATAACATTTCAGGTTTTAATATTAAAGAAATCTCAGGGGGTAGAGGCCATTTCTGGGAACAATTCACATTACCTCTTTTTTTAAAAAAACATAAAGATTGCATGCTAATCAACTTATGCAACACTGGTCCTTTGCTTTTCAAAAGGCAGATTATTACGCAACACGATATTACTTATATTCGTTACCCAGAAAGCTTTTCATTTGGCTTCAGATGGTTATATTCATTATTAACCCCTATTTTACTAAAGAACTCTAAATTAATAGTGACGGTTAGTGATTTTTCTAAAAGTGAGCTAGTAAATTATTATAATTGTGATGCCAGTAAGATTCATATCATTCCGAATGCTGTGAGTAATAATTTTTTTAAACCACATGACAGTATGGTTAAGACTAATGAGATTCGTGGATGCGACTACTTCCTGACTGTATCTTCGGTTAATCATCATAAAAATATTCATGGTCTTATTGAAACTATACTATCTGCAGATTTAAATATAAATTTGAAGATAATAGGTGACAGGAACACAGTGTTTAATTGTGTAAATATAAAAACTAATGATCCAAGAATTGATTTTTTAGGGCGTGTATCTGATGATGAACTTATTTCATTATATAAAGGTGCAAAAGCTTTTATATTTCCATCCTTTTATGAAGGATTTGGTATACCCCCACTGGAAGCTCAATCATGCTCTTGCCCAGTTATTTCTTCAAATAGAGCTTCCCTTAAAGAGACCTTAGGTGATAGTGCATTGTACTTTGATCCAGACTCAAAATATGAGCTTATCAAAGCTATCATAAAATTAAACAACAGCGTTGAAGACCGTAACTTGTTGATTAGAAAAGGTAAAGAAAATGTGCAGAGATACTCCTGGGAACGTTCCGCTGAAACACTGAATATGCTTATTACTAAAGTTGAATAGCTTATTCACTATACACTCTCGAGTGTGTTACACGTTATTCATTGTCAACAAAGTTGCTTTATTAATAATGGTGTTAATTATTTCAGTTAATTAACATTTTACCCGCCTTGACTTGCTCTGACCTCAATTAGGCTACATCTGCTAAGCCTGCATTTACTACACCATCCTCTGGCCCTATCCTCAAAAAATTCCGCAATTCTGTTAACATGTAAAATACCCTTGTTATAAGTGGTGGTATTTGTTGTTTCTAATTTGAATTTATCCTTCTTGCGTTTTCCCCTACTGAATTTAGTGGGGGGAGGGAAGCTCTGGTTTTAATTTATAGCTGTATAACTTATGGAAACTATTCGTGATTTATTTTTTTATTCGGGCGTGTTGACGGTGTGATTTTTTTAGACTTTTCTTATTAAGGGGAAGGTGCATCTATGCTGATGCAAACGCTTCCAATGTACTCCCAATAACTCTGGGCCTGGATTGCTCCTGATACGAAATTTTGAGGATTCTTAAATGGTTACTCAAGTGCTACTCACACAAAAAGCAGTTGCAGCTATACAATTTGCAATTCTTGGGAAAAACACCTATACGACGGCTTCCACCTATGATGCCGTAGCAGGCCAGTTTCGTACGGGGGCGATTAGCCAAGAACAATATATTTCTAACCTGTTAGCATCCACAGCGGGTCAGACTTTGTATTCTGGCAAAACTGACCTTGAGATAGTTAAACTTGTCTATGCGTCCATTTGGGGAAGTACCCCAGCAGATAGTGTCGCCCAAACCTTTTTAACAGGCTCAAATTTAAATGCTGCACTTAATAATGTAATTAATGGCGTTCTTAATTATACAGGATTCGATTCTGCGACGCTAACTGCACAAAATAGCTTTGATAATGCACTGAATAAAGTCATGTACAAAGACTATGGCTCAGCGAACTGGAATACATGGAGCGTTGCTTTAAGTAGCAAGGAGCAAGTCGAAGCTGCGTACATTTCTTTAGTTGGCCGTTCAGTTGATATGGGTGGGCTTGGCGACTGGACTAATTATCTCGCCACCGGTGGGAATACATATAGTTCATTACTGACAAAATTAATCGCATCTTCCGAGTTTCAAAGCAAGGGATCTAACTTAACTGGTGATGCCTTTATCACACATGTTTATCAAGGAATTTACGGCGTCGCGCCTAGCGCAGCGGTTTTAGCGCAATACAGCGCTCTTGGTACCAATAAGGCAACCATTACTCAGGCAATCATTAACGATTTACGCGGTTCTACGGCTACAGATGCGGCAACTGTAACCAATCAGCATGCTTTTGAATACCAGATTGGCACCGGGCTACTTTATAAAACCAGCGCAGTCCTCAGCGCCAGCGCCGCAGGCGGCAACGCGACAGGTACTGTTAACACTAATGCCAGCCATCAGCTCACCAATGCTGAAACTGCGGTTCTGACTAACGCGCAACTCAATGCTAACGTGGCGAGCACCGTTAACCTCAAATTCGCGGATCATTTGGCTAATCTCACCATTAATGGTTCAAGCGCAGCCACTGTTAACCTGTCCGATAATGGGGTAAACCCTGGAGTGGACATCGTTGTTAACAACGGCAGCGTGATCCTCAATGCCAGTTCCGGCGCTGATGATGTTCTTGTGAGTAACCTTGTTAATATGACTACCGCCACGGCTAAGTTTAACCTCGGAACGGGTAACGATACGCTGAAATGGGCTGGTAACTCTACTGGCGGGGCAAATACGGTGAGCACATCTGTCACCGCTGATGGTGGAGCTGGGATTGATACCATTTCGGCTAACTTTATTACGAAAAATGTCGTTATGGGTGGGACTATTCTAAACAGAACTGCGGTCATCACTTCTAACTCCGCGCAATTTAGTAACTTCGAAAAGCTGGATCTTGCTGGCTATGTAGGGCAGGCAACTGTTAGTTCTGGATCTACTGCGCAGGCCCATACATTTGACTTTGGCGTATTAACGGGTAATGCAACCACCGAATCGAGTTTGACTGGTACTCTTGGGACAAATATCACCCAGGCTGGAACTTCAACAGTCGGCTCACAAGGATTTGTGCTATCGGGTCTGGCAAGTAACGTCCATGTGATTAATGCTGCAGGTGGCAATTCCGCGCAACTTGAAGTCACAGGTAACGCGACTGCGGCAAGTAGTGTCGATATTACATTCCGACAGGATATCACGGATCACTTTAATGTTAATTTTACAGCAACCAGTAATAGCGATATTAATGCGGGAGCACTGGCCCTTAATAGCAGTAATTCGCTACTTGGTACCGCATTGACAACATTGAATATTGGTTCTGGTGGTACAGGCAGCTTTGCAAACAGCATTGCGCTGGCGGGAACCAATAGTCAAGTACAGACAATTAATGTTACTGGAGACCATTTGCTTAATCTGACGGTAGGCACAGGTTACGGCAACCTGGAGACTATCAATGCTTCAGCAAATTCCGCAGGATTGAATTTGGATGCTAATGTGGGGGGAACTGGTAAAGGGATCCTTTATCAACTCCTTACCATTCTTCCCGCAGCAGGCGTGACAACAACGATTATTAATCTGTTGGGGTTAGGTGGCGGGCATAACTTATCGGTTCAAGGAACTAGCGTTACGGACACCTTTAAGGTTCTCGGTAACACCATTGTTTCAGGTGGTGACGGCGCGAACCTTTACCAGTTGAAAGCGAGCACCGTCAACTCTGGTGTGACTATTTCAGATTTTAATAGTGGTAAAGATAGCATTTTTGACACCGCCTCAGGTCTGACTATTAACAATGATGTCACGCATACCCAGGTAGCTGATTATGGTGTACGTACGACTGATGTCGTTGACTCGTTATTAGGTACATTGGTTGGTGGTGTGGTTGGCGGCGTTGTCGGTCTGTTAGGTCAAATCCTTGGTATCGGTGGTAGTGGGGACCTCACTGCGAAAGTTGGTGTGGCGTCAGTCATCTGGACTGATAACTCTCATGAAGCCAGTAACTATTTGATCATTGATAACAACAACGACCATACCCTGGATGCGAACGATACAGTAGTGTATCTCAACGGGCAAACCCATCAGCAGTTGGTTGATACTTTGCACTACGCTTAAGTAGCGTGATGTGATGGATGTTTTATAAAGAAAGGGGGAGGTCACTCTTCCCCTTTTTATTGTGATCTCTGTCGTGCTTTTATTAACATTAATTTTCGTATGGATTTAAAAATATTTTTTTTGGTAGCTTGATATTTTAGTACTTTCCTATCTATATATTATAAATATCTCCAGCCTGAGTTGTTGGGATCTGATTGCTCTACTGTCGGTAGAGGTGTGGCTGAAGGTACACAAAATTAAGGGAAAAAGCAGTGGAGCACTATTTACCGCGCAATGAAATTGCGGACGTAATACGCACTCGCAGTAAAATATTCTGGACAGTTGGTGTTTTCACCGCATTCATTAATATCTTAATGTTAGTACCTTCGATTTATATGCTCCAGGTTTATGACCGGGTGCTACCCTCTGGTAATGAAATTACTCTACTGATGCTAACCCTTATCATGCTTGCCATGTTTGGTATGATGGCATTGCTGGAGTACGTCCGTAGCATGGTGGTAATACGGATTGGCGCACAGCTAGATATGCGTTTAAATACACGTATTTATACCGCAGCATACGAAGATAATCTCAAAAACAAATCTGCTGATGCCGGGCAAATGCTTAACGATCTTACTAACATGCGTCAGTTTTTGACCGGCAGCGCGCTTTTTGCTTTTTTTGATGCACCCTGGTTCCCGATTTATTTGTTGGTCATTTTTCTGTTTAATCCCTGGTTGGGGTTGTTTGCATTAATTGGCTCACTAATACTGATAGCGTTGGCCGTGGTGAATGAAATAGTTTCAAAAGAACCATTGGCTGAAGCGAGTAAGCTTGCGTTGCAATCAGGAAGTCTTGCCAGCACCAACTTGCGTAATGCGGAAGTTATAGAAGCATTAGGAATGTTGCCAAATATCAAGGGACGATGGTTTAGTTTACATCAACGATTTCTGAACAGTCAGCGAGTCGCGAGCGAACGAGCTTCACGTATCAATTCTATTACAAAGTTTGTGCGTCTTTCCTTGCAATCTTTGGTGCTCGGGCTGGGGGGCTGGTTGGCCATTGATGGCCATATTACTCCGGGGATGATGATCGCAGGTTCTATTTTGATGGGAAGAACGCTTGCTCCGATAGAACAAGTGATTAACGTCTGGAAAAGCTGGAGTTCGGCAAAACTATCTTATGGCCGGTTGGTGAAGTTACTCGATAGTAATCCACCCCGTGGCACCGGGATGTCTCTACCGAAGCCTGAAGGAGTACTGAGCGTAGAAAATGTATCTGCGAAACCGCCGGGCGCGCAGGGTGAACCGGTACTACACGCTGTGTCATTTAATTTACAGGCGGGTGATGTGCTTGGCATTATTGGCCCTAGTGCATCCGGAAAATCGACCCTGGCACGATTATTAGTTGGGATTTGGCCGGTTAGTGAAGGAATTGTTCGTTTGGATGGCGCAGATATTTATCAGTGGAATAAAGATGAACTGGGCCCCCATATTGGCTATTTACCACAAGACATTGAATTGTTCGCCGGAACCATAGCGGAGAATATTGCGAGATTTAATGATGTCGATGCTGAGAAAGTGATTGCTGCCGCGAAACTGGCAGGGGTACACGAACTGATTTTACGTTTTCCACATGGCTATGACTCAGTTATTGGCAACGGAGGAAACGGACTTTCCGGAGGTCAAAAGCAACGAATTGGTCTTGCAAGGGCCTTATATGGCGATCCCTCGTTGATTGTTCTTGATGAACCTAATTCTAATCTGGATGACGCTGGCGAATTAGCTCTTAATAAGGCTATTGCCTTTCTTAGAGAGCGGAAAAAAACGGTGGTACTGATTACGCATCGAACTAACTTGCTTTCAATGACCAGTAAGTTGTTATTGTTAGTCACTGGTAAGGTTAACGCATTTGGTACCACCCAGCAGGTACTTCAGGCTTTGAATAATGCTCAGAGAACTCAGTCAGCACAGCAACAGGCAATGCATGCAGTTAATAATGAATCGCATGACGGCAACGGGGCACCCCCTAAAACACAAATAAACTAAAAAACGGCTTCTCAAATAATAGCTGCAACTATCTGTTGTTAAAGGGGGGAATATGTCTTCTCACATTAATCAGTCTCTTCGTGGCGATACCTCATCAGATTCTACTGATGAGCGGAAGTATACGCGTTTCGGTTGGTTGGTGATCGCCATTGGTTTATGCGGTTTCCTTTTATGGGCAGCTTTTGCCCCATTGGATAAAGGCGTTGCTTCTCAAGGGTCGGTAACAGTTTCAGGAAACCGTAAAACAATCCAGTCTCCAACTAGCGGTATTATTAGCAATATTGCGGTTAAAGAAGGGGATAAGGTTAAAGCCGGGCAGGTACTGGTTCAAATGAGCCAGGTTCAGGCGCAGGCGCAGGTGGATTCTCTGAAGATTCAATATTATACCACTCTGGCAACAGAAGGGCGTCTGTTGGCCGAAAGAGATAACCTGGATACCATAAAATTCTCTGACGTTTTCAATGCTATCAAAGACAAGCCTCGTGCAGCGGAAATCATTGCCTTGCAGCAACAACTTTTTATTTCGCGCCGACAGGCATTACGTAGTGAAGTTGATGGTTTTAAACAATCTATTGATGGCATCCGTTTCCAGCTTAAGGGATTACAGGATTCCCGGGCGAATAAACAGATTCAGCTAAACAGTATCCGTGAGCAGATGACCAGTATGAAACAGCTCTCTGCTGAAGGGTATTTGCCGAGGAATCGTTATCTGGAGGCTCAACGTCAGTTTGCAGAAATCAGTAGCAGCATTGATGAGACGATTGGCAGGATCGGACAGCTTCAAAAACAACTGCTAGAGTCGCAACAGCGAATAGACCAGCGTTATGCGGATTATCAGCGTGAAGTAAGAACACAGTTAGCGCAAACGCAAATGGATGTAAATGATTATAAAAACAAACTTGATATGGCTAATTTTGAACTAGGGAATACGGAAATTATTTCGCCAGTTGATGGAACAGTTGTTGGGCTGAATATATTTACCCAAGGGGGAGTAGTGGGTGCAGGCGACCATCTTATGGATGTGGTTCCCAGTGAAGCTGCGCTGGTTGTGGATGCTCAATTAAAAGTACAATTAATCGATAAAGTATATACCGGACTTCCCGTTGAGCTTATGTTTACTGCTTTTAACCAGAACAGGACCCCTAAAATACCTGGTACTGTAACGCTCGTTTCTGCAGACCGTTTAATCGATAAAGCAAATGGGGAAGCTTATTATCAGATGCAGGTAACCGTCACTCCGGAAGGCATTAAAATGCTCCAGGGCGAGGAAATAAAACCTGGGATGCCTGTCGAGGTGTTCGTAAGGACGGGGTCACGTTCGTTGTTAAGTTATCTCTTTAAACCTATTTTGGATCGTGCGCGTACTTCATTGACCGAGGAATAATCGTGATTTTCATGAAAAGGAAGATGATTAATCTAGCCCTTAGTTCGATAGTGTGGGTGATATCCTCACCGGTGCATGCATTGGGTATTCTGGATGCTTATTCGCTTGCATTGGAAAAAGACCCAACATTTCAGGCGGCGATTAAAGAAAAAGAAGCCGGTGATGAGGCAAGGAATATCGGACGAGCAGGGTTGCTACCAAAAGTCTCTCTCAATTATCAGAATGCACCTCGAAATTGGCAGACTCAAAAATATCAGACGAGTGATATTTTTGGCAATGTCAGCGATGTGACTAAACGACAGCAGTACCGCAGTTATGCTGGTTCCGTGACCTTAACGCAACCTCTATTTGATTATGAGGCTTATGCGAAATATAAAACGGGAGTCGCACAAAGTTTGATGGCCGACGAAAAATATCGCAGTAAATATCTCGATCTTGCAGTCCGGGTCATTTCGGCTTATGTCAGTGTTGCATATGCAAAAGATCAAATTGCACTCGCTGAGGCGCAGAAAGCTGCTTATAAAGAACAACTTGCTTTAAATGATCGCCTGATGTCCGCTGGCGAGGGTACTGTAACGGACGTTGCTGAGACTCAAGCAAGGTACAGTTTGGCCGAAGCTCAGGTTATCGAGGCTCGGGATTTGTTAGACTCAGCTCAGCGGGAACTTGAAGTCATCATCGGAATTCCACTTGATCAGTTAGATGCATTGCAGACGTTACGGCAAGGCAAATTTCAGGTCTCGCCGCTACGTTATACAGCATTCGATGATTGGCAAAAATTAGCCATGGAACGAAATCCCCAACTAGCTTCATCACGTCATGGCGTGGATGCAGCGCGTTATGATGTAGAACGCAACCGGGCTGGATTTATGCCTCAGGTACAGCTATACGCATCACATTCGGAAAATGATTCCAGCAGCGACAACACCGTAAATCAAAAATATCGAACAGATAGCGTTGGGGTTCAGGTATCAATGCCAATTTATTCTGGCGGGGGGGTTGCTGCCTCGACAAGGCAGGCCGCGGCACGTTATGGTCAGGCCAAGTATGAACTGGACGCCCAGGTCGGTTCGATAATGAACGATCTGCGTAAACAGTTTAATCAATGTATTAGTAGCCAGGCGAAGCTTAGGGCTTACGAACTGGCTGTAAAGTCTGCAACGACGCAGGTTGAGGCCACGCGGCAAAGTGTGCTTGCAGGGCAAAGGGTTAACGTTGATGTGCTTAATGCGGAGCAGCAGCTTTACGCTGCGCAGCGAGATTTAGCAGAGGCCAAATACACGTATATTAAGGCCTGGATTACGTTGCTTGGAGATTCAGGTACGCTGAGCGAAAAAGATATTATGCAAGTCGCGGGGTATTTCCATCGTTCTTGAGTTAAGCTATGAAGTCGGAAACAGAAAGAGTGTAAAATAGTTTGTTTTTTGCATCTCTGAAACCCGTATCGATACTACGCTTCAATCTGTATGCTCACATGAGGGGGACCCTTAAGACCCGTCCCCGTCTTGACTTCACTATTCGCAAAGAGTAAAACGCCAGCAGTATCCATGATTACTGTGGCGATTTGCCATCACCCGTTAACTGTAGAAGTGTTGCTCTATGAAAATTACTATTTCCGGTACAGGCTATGTTGGTTTATCGAATGGTGTTCTGATTGCCCAGAACCATGAAGTGGTTGCTTTGGATATCATTCAGGCCAAAGTAGATTTGCTTAACCAGAAAATTTCACCTATAGCAGATAATGAGATCCAACAATATTTAACGGAAAAAAAGCTTAATTTTCGTGCAACAACAGACAAACTCGATGCGTATCATGACGCTGATTACGTTATTATAGCTACGCCGACAGATTATGATCCCAAGACAAATTACTTCAATACGTCTTCTGTTGAGGCTGTCATCCGTGATGTGACTGCTATCAATCCGAAAGCTGTTATGGTTATAAAATCAACGGTCCCAGTTGGTTTCACTCGTGGCATAAAAGAACGCCTTGGCATTGAAAATATCATTTTCTCGCCGGAGTTTCTCCGCGAGGGGCGTGCTTTGTACGATAATTTATATCCATCACGGATTGTCATTGGTGAGCGTTCTGCTCGTGCTGAGCGATTCGCAGACCTATTGAAAGAAGGTGCGATAAAAAAAGACATTCCGACCCTTTTTACTGATTCAACTGAAGCTGAAGCTATTAAGCTCTTTGCTAATACTTATTTAGCACTACGTGTTGCCTATTTTAATGAGTTAGACAGCTACGCCGAAAGCCAGGGACTAAACAGTAAACAAATTATTGAGGGTGTATGTCTGGATCCGCGAATTGGTAATCATTACAACAATCCCTCTTTTGGCTATGGTGGGTACTGCTTACCGAAAGATACCAAACAGTTGCTGGCGAATTATGAGTCGGTGCCCAATAATATTATTTCGGCAATTGTTGATGCTAATCGCACCCGAAAAGATTTTATTGCAGACTCCATTCTGGCGAAAAACCCGAAAGTTGTTGGTGTGTATCGGTTAATTATGAAGAGCGGCTCTGATAATTTCCGTGCTTCCTCTATTCAAGGTATAATGAAAAGGATAAAAGCGAAAGGTATACCTGTAATTATTTACGAGCCAGTGATGAAGGAAGATGAGTTTTTTAACTCACGCGTTATTCGCGACCTTGATGCTTTCAAGCAGGAATCAGATGTTATTATCTCTAACCGCATGGCAGAAGAATTGGCGGATGTGAAAGATAAAGTATATACGCGTGACCTCTTTGGTAACGATTAACTTTCCATAATGACAGGTAGTTTGCAAAATTACCTGTCTTATTTTTTTATAAAGAAAAAACGCAGCATCATTATGTGCTGAAATAAAATACTAATGCTACCGTGGCATTTACGAGACTATCTCTTTCTTCTACATCGAAAGATACGCCTGTCGAATTAGAAATATATAGCGTAGGAATAATACTAGACAGACTACACTATGGGCGGTTAATATACCGCAATCTTTTGATTGCGGTAAAACAGAAGATAAGAAACTATCAAATTGCGTAGTAGTCTTTATACCAATCCACGAAGTTCTTCACTCCTTGCTTAACTGTGGTTTGTGGCCGGAAACCAACAAGATCATATAGCGGTTGGGTTTCAGCGCTTGTCTCCAGAACATCGCCTGGTTGCAACGGCATCATGTTTTTCTTAGCTTCCATTCCCAGCGCCTCTTCAAGCGCAGTGATGTAGTCCATCAGTTCTACAGGCGAACTATTACCAATGTTATATACCCGATAGGGGGCGGAACTGGTCGCTGGAGACCCGCCTTCAACCGTCCAGTCTGGATTCGGTTGCGGAACAACATCCTGAACACGAACAACTGCTTCAACTATATCGTCAATATAGGTGAAGTCCCGCTTCATTTTTCCGTAGTTGTAGACGTCTATACATTGCCCCTCGAGCATGGCTTTCGTGAATTTGAATAGTGCCATATCCGGGCGTCCCCAGGGTCCGTAGACGGTAAAAAACCGCAGCCCGGTTGTTGGAATTCCATACAGATGCGCATAAGTATGTGCCATCAATTCGTTGGCTTTTTTGGTTGCCGCGTATAGCGATACAGGATGGTCTACCGAATCATCGGTTGAAAACGGCATCTTACGGTTTAAGCCATAGACGGAACTGGATGACGCGTAGACCAGGTGCTCAACTTTAGTATGGCGACAACCCTCAAGGATATTCAGGAAGCCCATCAGGTTAGCGTCAGCGTAAGCGTGTGGGTTTTCCAGCGAGTAACGCACGCCGGCCTGAGCGGCAAGGTTGATTACGCGGTTAAATTTCTCCGTAGCAAAAAGCTGCTCCATGCTGACCCGATCGGCGAGATCAATTTTGTGAAAACTGAACAAAGGTGCTTTCAGAAGATCCAGGCGGGCTTGTTTGAGGCTCACATCGTAGTAGTCATTCATATTGTCGATTCCGACAACCTCATGACCAGCTTCCAGCAGGCGTTTACATACATGAAAGCCGATGAAGCCAGCAGCACCAGTGACTAAAAATTTCATTTATATCCTCCAGGATCATTATGTCCCACTGCCTATAAGGGCCTATTTTACACAGGGGGGAGGTATCGATCATCTTGTTTACTGATTGGTTCGGAAAGGTTGGAGATAATAACATTTAAAGCTAAACCTACCGTAGCAAGGACGCCATCTCCAATATGAGAGTGAAAATCACTCTCATTGGTTAGCAAGTGTTTTTAGTTGTAGACAAATGTTTAAACGGCATTGTACTTACCTGGTATATATCTCTTCTTTGCCAGCCAATACTGCTTTTTCGCTTTTAATCTTATAGTCCGGGAGTATACTATGCTGCTGTTTCATTCATATGGTATTAACTTAAGATGCCCACATTGCAACTTTCTGATTTTATTACCATAATAGGCAGGTATACCACTGACATTAATGACGCTGCTGAATAGGGCAACTTGTATAAAGTTAAGTAACTCAGTTGCCAGGTCCGTTGCCTGAAATGAGACTAACCTGATGGCAAGTTGCCTCTAAAGCGGCGAGAGTGACCGCTCTCAGATTGAGCTCAACTTGAGGCTTGAGACAGAGCAAAATCATGGACTCTTGCGGTAGTAGTGCTTTGAGGTTTATGACGATTTATCAAATGCTAAGCTTGTTTTGCGCGCTTTGGTTGCGATAGCCAATGGCGGTAGCGTGTCTCTGATTGATGTGATCGTTGGCTGTTGCGAGTCAACTAGACAAAGCTAATCGTTTGTAGTCGTATAGTCACCCCCGTAACATACTCCAAATGATGGTATAGAGTACGCTATTATATGGAACCGCTTATGGTTGCTAAGACGGGTTTCTCTATACCGTGGATATAGAGGCAACGACTGCTTTTGGCTAATTTATTATAATTATGTTGATATTATAGCTGTGCACAATTTCCTCAAGGTGCCAGAGGAAAGAATGATTGCGTGGTCGATTTCAAAAAAATGAGTGCAAATAATGAAGTTTAAATTAGGATATTTATTTGATCTACTTGTTGTGATAACTAATAAAGATTTAAAAGTTCGCTATAAAAGTAGCATCTTTGGATATTTATGGTCTATCGCAAACCCTTTATTATTTGCGATGATTTACTATTTTATTTTTAAAATGGTAATGAGAGTACAAATTCCAAATTATACCGTTTTCCTGATTACTGGGTTGTTCCCGTGGCAATGGTTCGCAAGTTCGGCAACCAATTCATTGTACTCATTTATTTCTAATGCGCAGATCATTAAAAAAACAGTATTTCCGCGCTCGGTTATTCCTTTGAGTAATGTGATGATGGAAGGGCTGCACTTCTTGTGTACAATTCCTGTAATCGCTGTGTTTCTATATGTTTATGGTATGTCACCGTCGCTGAGTTGGTTCTGGGGCATTCCTCTACTGGCGATCGGACAGATTATTTTTACATTTGGATTTGCTCTAATTTTCTCAACGCTGAATTTGTTTTTCCGTGACCTGGAGCGATTTGTCGCCTTGGGCATTATGTTGATGTTCTACTGTACCCCGATACTCTATAATTCAGATATGATCCCGCAACAATTTACCTGGATCATTGATTATAACCCACTGGCTAGCATGATAATGGCCTGGCGAGATCTGCTTATGAATGGCAACCTGGATTATGTGCATATCACTTATCTATACTCATCAGGCATGGTTGTGTTGCTGCTAGGAGTGTGGGTCTTTAATAAATTAAAATATCGATTTGCAGAGATTTTGTGATGACCGCTGTTATTGAATTTTGCAATGTAACAAAAGAGTATCCTCTATATCATCATATTGGCTCTGGCATTAAAGATTTGTTTTTTCATCCGCGTCGGGCCTTTAATTTGCTAAAAGGCCGTAAGTATCTGGCTATCGAGAACGTGTCATTCACCGTCAATAAGGGTGAATCAGTTGCATTGATTGGTCGCAATGGCGCAGGCAAAAGTACGACCCTTGGTCTCGTTGCGGGTGTGCTAAAGCCAAGTAAGGGCGAGGTAAAAGTTGTCGGACGCGTGGCTTCGATGTTGGAGCTGGGAGGCGGTTTTCATCCGGAACTTACCGGGCGTGAAAACATCAAACTTAATGCCACCTTACTGGGGTTACGCAGAGCAGAAGTTAATAAACGGCTTGATAAAATTATCGAGTTCTCAGAGCTAGGTGAGTTCATTGATGAGCCTATTCGCGTATACTCCAGTGGCATGCTGGCGAAGCTGGGCTTTTCCGTTATTAGCCAGGTTGATCCAGATGTATTGATTATCGACGAAGTTCTCGCGGTTGGGGATATCGCATTTCAACGGAAATGTATTGAAACAATCAATGAGTTCAGAAAACGTGGGGTAACAATCCTGTTTGTTAGCCACAGCATGAAAGATGTTATGCAGATTTGCGATAAAGTTGTGTGGGTTGAAAATCACCGGTTGAAAGCTATCGGTGAGGCAAGCTCTATTGTTGATGAATATGTAGCCTCAATGGCTTGATGGAAAAACTAATGCAGAAGAATGTACTTATTGTCGGCGCAGGATTTTCAGGCGCGGTTATTGGTCGCTTATTGGCTGAAGCAGGTCATCAGGTGACGATTATTGACAGCCGGCCGCATGTTGCTGGTAACTGCTATAGTGAGCGGGATAGTGAAACCAACGTTATGGTTCATACCTATGGCCCTCATATTTTCCATACTGACAATGCTGAGGTTTGGGAGTACATCAACCAATACACGGAAATGATGCCTTATGTGAACCGGGTGAAGACGACGGTCAATGGGCAAGTATTTTCCTTACCAATCAACTTACACACAATTAATCAGTTCTTCCATACCACGTGCTCCCCAACCGAAGCACGTAAATTAATTGATGAAAAGAGTGATAAAACGATAGAAGAACCTGCAACATTTGAAGAGCAGGCACTGCGTTTTGTCGGCAAAGAACTTTATGAAGCCTTTTTTAAAGGTTACACAATCAAACAGTGGGGAATGTCTCCGTCGGAGCTCCCGGCTTCAATTCTTAAGCGTCTGCCTGTACGATTTAATTATGATGATAACTACTTTAATCATAAATATCAGGGGATGCCAAAAGACGGCTACACGGTAATCGTAGATAAGATATTAGATCATAAAAATATTTCAGTGGCTTTAAACACCCTGTTTGATGAAACCACTCGTGGCGAATATGACCATGTATTTTATAGTGGCGCGCTGGATGGTTTTTATAAATATGATATGGGACGTCTGGGCTATCGTACCCTGGATTTCGATGCATTCCGAACCGACGGTGATTATCAGGGATGTGCGGTAATGAATTATGGTGAGCAAAAAGTGCCTTATACTCGTATTACTGAGCATAAGTACTTTGCACCATGGGAAAGTCATGAAAAATCAATCTGCTATCGTGAGTTTAGTCGCTCATGTGAGCCTGAGGATATTCCGTATTACCCAATTCGTCAGGTAGGGGAGATGGCTATGCTGCAAAACTATCTCGATCGCGCCGAAAAAGAAGCGAATATTACCTTTGTTGGTCGTCTGGGTACATACCGCTATCTTGATATGGATGTAACTATTGCTGAAGCTCTGGAAACTGGGCGAACTTATCTTAAGTCATTAGAACAGAATTCTGTGATGCCTGTGTTCACGGTCAAAGTCAGATGAATGTAGCTGCTCTAATCGTCACTTATAATCGGTTAGAAAAGTTAAAAACAACAATAGAGGCAACGCTGGCGTTGCCTTTTCAATATATAGTTGTGGTTAACAATGCATCAACCGACGACACTCAAGCCTATCTTAATTCTGTTTGCGATGAACGCGTTATAGTTTTACATCGGGAGATGAATGATGGCGGGGCTGGCGGTTTTAAATATGGAGCGCAATGGATAACGCAAAATTTGAACACTAATTGGGTTCTATTTTACGATGATGATGCGTATCCGAAGAAAGATTTTGGCGTAGCTTTTCAGTCACTTGATTTATCGAGTGAAAATGTCTATGTCTGCACGGTGGTGGATACATCAGACAAATGCTGCAAGATGAATATACCCTGGAAGAAAATTCCTAATGGTTTTTTGGGAAATATCGCTTACAGAGTTAATCCTGCACGTTTTATTCCTGACGGAAGCCAGCAAGAGACCGTGGTGAGCGTTTCATTTGTAGGAATGTTGATAAGTCAGGAGACACTAAAGAAATCTATATCGTTTATATATGATGAGCTTTTTATCTATTTTGACGATGTGTATTTTGGTCATCATCTGGTCCTGCAGCGTACGCCTATTATTTACCTTCCTGAATTATGTATTGTCCATGATATTGATACTACTAATCAATTAATAGCCCCATGGAAACTATATTATTTAAGTAGAAACCTTATCTTGTCCCGTAAAATATTCCAGGACAATTCGCCTTTCACCTTATTTGATGTTTCATTAAGGTTGTTGAAGTATATATTTACAGCACTGAAGCATGAAAAGCGGAAAGAATGTATGATTAATGTCTATAATGGAATCAAGGATGGTTTCTGGAAGCCAAAAGGTAGAGGTGCATAATCCGCTATGAAAAATAAATTATGCTATTTTGTTAACTCTGCCTGGTATTTTGAACTTCATTGGCTCGAAAGAGGAATTGCTGCATTAAATAATGGATATGATGTCTATGTTATTGCAAATTTTGTAGATGATGCAATTTCAAACAGACTCACCGCATTAGGATTTCACTGCGTTAATAGCCAAATTAATGAGAAAAGCATCAATCCTTTTGCTTTTATCAAAGGCTTTATTAATGCATCGAGGATATTGAAAGGCATTAATCCTGATATCCTTCATTGCATTACGATTAAACCTGGGATCATAAGTTGTCTGTGGGCCAAATATCACAAAACTAAACTTGTTTATAGTTTTGTAGGGCTAGGGCGAGTGTTTGAGAGTGAGCAACTCATTTTTAAAATATTACGTTGGCTTGTCCTCAGGTTGTATCGATATTTGTTCTCAAATGTTGATTGTAAAATAATATTTGAACATCGAGAAGATAAAAGAAAAATACTTTCTCTGCTGGGAGTCAAAGAAGAGAAAGCAAAGGTCATTGATGGCGCCGGGGTTAATATCAGTTATTTTTCATACCAGCAAGAACCGAAATTGACTCATGGAATAATACTTTTTGCCAGTCGTATGCTACATAGTAAAGGATTACTTGATCTCATTAAGGCAAAAAGGATCCTGAAGTTAGAAGGGATAGATTGTACTATTCAGGTTGCAGGTATCATTGTTGAGAATGATGACGATGGGATTACCTTGGGACAAATAGAGAAATGGCACGCAGCAGGCGATATCGTCTGGTTAGGTACTCGAGATGATATTAGAGAATTGATTGCTGGGGCAAATATTGTTGCTCTTCCTTCTGTATATCCCGAAGGTGTACCGCGAATTCTGCTTGAGGCTGGTGCTGTGGGTAGAGCTTGTGTTGTCTATGATAATGGTGGGTGCAATTCACTAATTAAAGACGGCTATAATGGTTATATAGTTGAACGCAAAAATGTCAAAGAACTGGCCGCGAGAATTAAAGCATTAATAAATGAAGATGCTGACAGACAGAAAATGGGTATCAATGCCAGGGAAAATATTGTCAATCATTATACATCAGAAATTGTTATTGATAAAACATTACAAGTATATGAAGAGCTGTTTCAGCGCTGAAAAATACTCATGCGGTTAGGTTATGAATAATAATATTGCATTACAGTCATCAGTATTCCCTGATATACACCACCGTGAAATTAGCGCTCTGTATTTTTTATCCGATAATGTATCTACATGTTATAGTGATGCAGGGTACGTCAGAGTATCGAGGAATCATGACGTTTGCTTTGATACTTTTTACAATTCATTTGATCTCCAAAAGTGGTCAAAATACACTACAGTTAAACAGATTGGGTTCAAAGTTGATGTTGTTGGCAGAGGTATTGCCACAATTTTCTTAAAAACGAATGATAAATTAAAGAAAGTATTTCAACGCGAAATTGAAGGGGCATTCACGCTAGATAATTTAGAGTTAAATGAATGTCGTGACGGTAGGCTTTATTTTTACTGGTCGTCAATTGATGATAGTGAGATCAGGAGTTTTTCTTTTACTACATATGGGGCAGTAGAGGATTTTGGTAAGTTAGCGATTGTCATCACGACTTATAATCGACAGGCAGCATTATTATCGACGTTGTCGAGATTTGAGAAAAACTTATTTGCCGATAGTGTCGGTCAGTCAAAATTTCATGTGTATGTTATTGATAATGGATGCAATTTAGATTTAGAGCCAAGACCTAATGTTACCTATATAAAAAATAAAAACATGGGGGGGGCTGGTGGTTTCACTCGTGGTTTATTTGAGGTGAAAAAGAACAATAGAGAAACTTATTGTATCTTTATGGATGATGACGCATCCTGTGAAATCGAAAGTATTAAAAGAGCATATTGGTTCATGTGTTTTTCAAAAAAAGATGAACAGATGATAGCAGGCAGTATGCTATACGAGGATAAACCTCAAACGGTTTACGAGGCTGGTGCTATTTATCCTTATAAACAGATACGAATGCGGCCTTTAAAAAATGGTGTTGATGTCTCAACACCAAGTGGCCTGGATGTGTTTAATAAAGAGGACGGACAAGCCAATTACGCAGCATGGTGGTTCTGCGCTTTTAAAGTATCAGCGATAAAATACTATGCTTTTCCTTTCTTCGTCCGCGGCGATGACATTTTATTCGGGATAATGCATGCTTACCCGATCGTTACTCTCAATGGTATTGCGTCGTGGCAGATGAATTTTAATCAAAAATATAGCGCATTAGTTGAATATTTGAGCGTTAGAGGTCTGTTGGTTCCTGCATTTGTATACCCGTCATCACATAAAAGAAGACAGATAGCTTTTTGGATATTAGCAAAAGTACTTTTGCTATGCTTTTCATACCGTTATTCTTCGGCTGAGGCTATCATTGAAGCTTATTCAGATGTTATGCAAGGCCCTGATTTCTGGATTGACGATGCGGATGCGCAAAAAGCGCGTAGACGGATTAGTGAGCTGTCGAAAGATGAATTGCCAGGTGAAGTAGAGCAGGGTAATGGCGTGAAAAAAACTGACCGTGATAGCCCCGAGTCCAAATGGGCGAAGATAATCAGGCTGTTTCTTCTCAATGGTCATCTGGTTCCTCGGTTTATTATGGCTGGAAATAGGGTACGAATCCCTAACACAGAAATTCATCCGACAAAACAGGTTTTTTTGAATGCTGAAGTTTACTATGAAACTACTGAGGGTAGTTTTATCGTACTGAAGCAGGATAAATTACGCTGTGCTAAGTTGATCATCAAAACATTGTGGGCCATTAGCAAAGGGTTCTTTACCTATAATGCTATTGCAGAAGAGTATGGAAATAAGATCTCGTACTTAACGTCTGAGAATTTTTGGAAGAAATATTTTATTTAAATATTGATGGCTTGTTCTTTATTCGTAATGATAATATTGTCATAGTTAAATATTTCTCTTGCGGATAGAGTTTAGGATATTTATTTATACGGAAGATACACATTTTGATTTGGCTAGTTTCTACAATCTAGTCTGAAGTTAAATATATTTATACAAGAGACAGTAATGAGCGACATGATAGTTTGTGATACTCGACAATCAAAGGTTATACCAAAATTGTCTATTATAGTACCAGTCTATAATACTTCTGGTTTTGTGGAGAAGACTTTATCTTCATTTGATAAAAATGGTAATGATCAAATAGAACTTATCATTGTAAATGATGGCAGTACTGATAATAGTGTCGAAGTTGTTCAGCAATGGCTTGATACCTATAAAGGTAACGCAATTTTCGTATCACAGGAAAATAAAGGGCTATCAGAGGCCAGAAACACGGCCTTACGCTACGCGAATGGCCAATATATTTCTTTCTGTGATAGTGATGACTGGTTGAACGAAAAAGCTGTTCTTGATTCCCTGGAATTTGCCGAGTCTGACGATCTTGATATTGTCTTATATCGTTCATACGTTTACGACAACCAAACAAAAGATTCGTATCCGTTCTATGATGCAGCGACTTGGGATCACATTTTAGGTGGTGAGCTGAAGAAGACAGTAAATATTGCAGCATATCCGCAAATCCTCAGTCTTGAACCTAATACCAACAACCGAATCCTTAAGAAAGAGTTTTTTGACAAGTATATAACTATCTTCCCGGTAGGGATTCATTTTGAAGACGTTACTCCTCATATTGTAAGTCTGGTTAACGCAACAAAAATTGGCATGATAGATACTGTCGGCTATTTTTATCGAGTTAATCGTGAAGGAAAGATTACGGATCAAAAAAGCGAAAAGCGATTTGATATAATTAAGACCGCGAAAGAGTTACTGCAGAAACCTGAAGTTAAAGGTCTCAATGCATATCAACAATATTGCGTAATGTCGCTAATATTTAAAATGATTTTCTGGTGTGGTAGATATACAACTCTGAGTGATCGACGTCGTTACTTCCAGCAAGGTGTGGATCTGTTTTCTGTATCTAATCCGGGCGTGCGTTCGCGCTTAAAAACATCCTTAGGTTTTGCGGAGCGTAACAGAGAGTTTATTCTCATGTTGGCATTTTTCAATGGCGCAACGGATTTTCTTACAGAGTACAGTACTGGTAAGCAAACGCTATCAACTAAATTTAAACTGTTGAAGGCTATTTCTACTGCAAACATTGATGTCAATAAATTGATCTTCAAAAAAGCTTTGCGTTTTGCAAAAAATAAGTTCGGGAAACGGGTAGTAGGTTAATAAAATGATCAATAGAACACAATTGAATGCATATCTAAATAAACTACCTTCAGCAATTAGCCATGATGAGTTAGCACAACACAAGCATATCATCGAGCGAAGCTTTTTTGGCGTAGATTTGTTTTCTTGCGAAAGTGATGTTTTGGCTTTTGTCGGTACTTATACCGGTCTGGAGCTTCTGGTTGCATTTTATAACAGCAAGCCGCGCGCGATAATTGTTGTTGAATCTAATGCAAGCAAGTTTAAACGTATTCAGGAACTATTAAATAAAAACCCTGAATTGAAAGAACGCGTCTATCTGTTTGATAATTTCTCCAATCCTGAAATTAATGAGTTGATTGGTGAGCGTCACGTTAGCGTTCGTATTTCTCTTCCTGCATTTACCCGGGCAGCTCTGGAGTATGTTACTGCACAGTGGAAACTTGACCATATTTGTGGTGAATTCAATCAGTACGATGTTGATCCATTAATTGTTTATCGTCAATGCGCGCGCGCGGCGGATACTTTTTACTGGCGCATTCAGGATCAACACCAACCTCTCACGGGTAGTCGCCAGAAGTATGAGTATGAAGTTTCAGTGGTCGTACCCGCATACAATATCAGCGCCTATATCGACCAGTGCATTGAGTCCCTGGCGAATCAGTCTATTGAAAGTATAGAGATTTTAGTCGTCGATGATGGTACACCGGATGATTCCGGTGAGAAAGCTGACGCCTGGGCTGCGAGATACCCAGGCAGAGTGAAAGTTATCCATAAAGCAAATGGTGGGTGCGCGACGGCACGAAATGCCGGCGTTAGCCAGGCTAAAGGGCAATATATTGGTTTTGTTGACGGCGATGATTGGTGCGATCTTCAGATGTATGAAGATTTGTTCCGTGCCGCGGTGATGAAAAATGCTGACATTTCCCAGTGTGGCTATAAAGAAGCTTATGAGACTGGTGAAATAGTTAAATTCCCCCTGGACATTAATCTCAGCCGTCTGGATTTACTACGCGAGCGCCCAACAATGTGGCGTCGTATTTACTCTGCTGACATGCTGAAAAACAAAGGAATTTCTTTCCCTGAGCATATTCGTCGGTTTGATGATTTACCTTTCCAGTTCGAGACTTTTTTAAACGCCAAGATTATTGCTAATATACCTTTTGATTATTACTATTATCGTCAAGGGCGCTTAGGTCAGGATATTTCTGTGCGAGATGACCGACTTTATGTTCATTTCCCTATTTTTGATTGGATCTACAGTCGTAACTCGGATACGTTCAACTATGATGAAGAGCGTAAATTATTTGAGTTAGAACTCGATGTCCACTTCTGGGCCTGGAGTGTCATTGAAGCTAAATTCAAGGATGAATATTTTAAGCAGGTCCTGGCGCAAATTTTTGCATCTAAGAAGATTTTGTCTAAATTTGATATGCTGGTAATAGCCAAAAATAAAGGAAGAGAAAGATTTATGTTTTATTTAAAGCTGCTAAAAGCTAAAACATTCTAACTCTTCTACCTTATTAAAAGCCGCGAAAGATTTCTTTCGCGGCTTTTTTTTATAATTGGCTGGCTCTCATATTCAGCTTGTCGCCTACTAAAGATGCAATTTTTGTAGATGGTTTATCAATGAATGTATAGCCAAACCATGAGATAAGCACACAAAATAATAAACTGACTAATGTGCTTATTATACTAGCAAATTGGTTAGTAATACCTGCATCATGTAAATAAACAAATAATGCCGTTCCAATACTCATGATAATAGGGATATGAAATACATATAAGGAAAATGAGATCTTACCCAGAAAAGTAAATACAGATCTGGACAGATAATTTGAAAGTTTTGATGATGTATTAGCTATTAATAATAAAACTACTGCTGCGATTGAGTGACAGAATGTGGCTAAACTTTCTTTACTAAAACCTGTGAGTTCATTTAAGAAGTTAATTTCAATTGTCCACGGATTTTCTGTTGCAAGAACAACTGTTAATATACTGGCTGGAAGAATAAACTTAGGTTCAAATTTTATGTTATATACCAAAATAGTACCGCCAATGATAAATAGTATCAAATAGCAGCCAAGTGTCGGTTCAATCAGATAGATAAGTATTGCTGATATTATGATGTGGGCACCGTTTTTTTTGACAAAAAATAATGCGGCATAGAGATACAGAAAAAGTGACCCCATTAACTCTATTTTAATCGTCCAGAGTGGGCCATTATAGGAGGTATCGCCTATGTAAGCAGAATACAGACCATTGTATATGGCTCCAGTTAGTGTGAGTTCTGATTGATAGTTAGATTTTAACCACTCGTGTCCACCGACGATCGCCGCCATTTCGGCATTATGGAAGCCTATCGTATTTTGTAAAACAACAGCCAGAATGACTGAAGCGAGTACCAGTGGGGTAAGTCTAAAGTATCTTTTTATAAAGCTTTCTTTAAGATAAGAAAGGTCGTTTTGCCGCTTATAAAAGCCAATGAGCAACACATAACCACTCATTACGAAAAATAGACAAACTGAGAAGTTCCCATCCAAAATTCTTCGATATATCTGCCACCATACTGAGTTTTGCGAATATAATCCATTTGGCGATACCAGCACCCCCATAAATACATCCATATGGTAAAGCACGACGACAAGCGACGCGACTCCGCGGAGTCCGTCGAGATGTTTATAATGTTGCAAGTGAGACCCCGTAGCCTGTTTGGCTTTATTTTTGTTGTGTTCCATAACCAACGCGTCAAGAAGCAGAACCTGACGGTATTTGTTTATATTACCACACTGATGTTAACTGGTAGTTATTTTTTTGTTGTTGTGATCGGTCTCACGATAGTTGATTTAACATTAAATTTGCTTAAGTATGTGAAATTAAGCCCGGAGTGCAGCACCCATCATGCCGAATAAATTATTTTTAAACGCTTTCATTATCCAGGATCAATGGAGTGATATTTGTCAGTGAGGTTCAGTGTGTTAAAATAGCAACATTACAATGCACAATAATAAGTTGCTTTATTTCGGAGTTTGCATGAGCGTTTTTTTTAGATGTTTAGAGTATTTAAAAACCAGACGTTTTTTATATTTTATACTGTTTTTTCTGTCCCTTGTGTTGTGTTGGTTTGAACCTACAAATATATTTTTTACCACTTTTTTCTCTGTTTTTATTTTCTTGCGTTTGATTTTTTGTATTCGTAATAAAATAATCAGAAATAGTCTGGTGGTTTTTGTTTCATTGATCACGTTTTTGACTTACTTTATCTATCAGAAATATGGTGGACTCTCAACTAGTATGGTTATGTCAACCTTCGGGGTTGGCCTTTCCGTTTCATTAGGTACCGTACAAACCTTTGGTCTAAAATTTCTGGTAGGTTTTCTTTTCATACTTTTTGCGCTTTCGTTGTTATCTATTAAAATACCAAAAGCACGCTATTCTGTTAAAGAACGTGTTATTTTGACTATTAGTCTTATCCTTATTCTTTCAAAGCCTGTGATAGATGGTGTTAGTTTTTGGGGGACTAAATTCTTTATCAATAATATCGAATATTCACCAACTTTTATTTCGCAGCCATACATCGATCAGTACAAGATTTTTTTTGGACCTCTTGTTTCCTCAGTGTCGATTATCGCTGAAAATATAGTTGATGATGTTAAATACAAAAAGATAGAGCATAAAGAATATCCTGATTATATTAAAAAAGAGACTGAAGGTAGCCAGAACATTATATATGTGATTGGCGAATCATCTAACCCTGGCCGCTATGGTATTTACGGCTATGGAAAAGATACTACGCCAAACTTATCGCAGATGGATAGAGATGGACAAATATGTGTCGTTAATAACGTTCACTCTCCGGCTGCGCAAACACGACTTGCTGTACCGATGCTGGTTTCTTTTGAAACGCCCTTGCAGCGTGGCAACTTGTTTAAATTTAAGAATCTTATCGAGATGGCACAATTGCAGGGCTACCATACGTACTGGTTCGACTCTCAGATGCAAAACAACATGTGGAACAAGCCTTTCGGTTATCTGGCAAAATATGCTGAAGTACTGCAAACTCCGGAAGATAATAATACCCGTTTCCCAGTTAACGAGGGGCAGGACGAAAAGTTATTACCGGCAATCAAGCATTATTTTAAACAATCGCAAGAGAGAAATTTTTACGTCATTCATCTGATGGGTAACCATTTGCCTTATTCTGACCGTAGAGGGGAAGCGGACAACCCGATGGTTGATGATTATGATGCGTCTATTTATAACGTCGATGATACCTTAAAGAGTATTTTTACCCTTGCTGATACCTATCTTAAAGATTACAAGTTGGTTTATGTATCAGACCATGGGGAAGTTGTGGGACAGGGACATGGTTTTCCATCCAGTGATAATGAAATGTATAAAATTCCATTGCTGATGAATGATGCGTCCTGGTGTGCGAAGGCTGAACAATTGCGCAACAACAATCACTACTTCTCATCTGATTTAACCAAATTCCTGGTGTTAGAAATGATGGGTTATGCTGTTTCTGATGAGCATATGAAAGACGCGGTAAAAAATTCTGATTTCGTGCTGAATGAAAAAGAAGACGCTATTCGTTTCTCTGAATTAAGGGATGTGCCCTTACCGCAACATCCTTAATCGGCGGTTAATACATAGACTCTGGTTTAAAGGATGATCATATTAAACCAGAGTCCCTTCAATGCATGTTTCGATTTACTTATGTCTGGACTTAAGATTATCGATAACATCCCCTAAATCCAGCCCCTGGTCCTGAAGTAGTACCAGCAGGTGATACATCAGGTCTGACGCTTCATTCTTCAGTTCAAACTTGTCATTTACCGTCGCGGCCAGGGCGGTCTCTACGCCTTCTTCCCCAACTTTTTGCGCAATACGTTTGGTGCCGCTGGCATACAGTTTCGCAGTGTATGAGCTCTCCGGGTCTGCATGTTTGCGCCCGGCCAGCAGTTGTTCCAGTTGATAGAGGAACAGCCACTGGTGTCCGGTTTCTCCAAAGCAGCTTGAAGTCCCTTTGTGGCAGGTCGGGCCTATCGGGTTGACCAACACTAACAGGGTATCGTTATCGCAATCCGGGGTGATGCTGACCACATTAAGAAAGTTGCCGGAGGTTTCACCTTTTGTCCACAGGCGCTGTTTGGTGCGCGAGTAGAAGGTTACTTTGCCGCTTTCTTGCGTTTTCGCCAGCGCGTCCTCATTCATATATCCCAGCATTAACACTTCGCCAGATTCAGCGTGCTGTATGATGGCCGGCATCATGCCGTCGGTTTTTTGCCAATCCAGCTGTTCACTCAACATACCCTGATCTCCACGCCCTGGGCTGACAGGAACGTTTTTAATTCGCCAATATTAATAATTTGTTTATGGAACACGGAAGCGGCGAGGGCGCCATCGACGTTGGCGTCGCGGAATGCCTCAAGGAAGTGCTCCATGGTACCGGCGCCGCCGGAGGCAATCAGCGGAACGTTACACACTTCACGGACCTTTCTGAGCTGATCCAGATCGTAACCGTTGCGCACGCCGTCCTGGTTCATCATGTTGAGAACAATTTCTCCCGCTCCGCGCTTTTGTACTTCCTGTACCCAATCCAGCGTCTCCCATTGGGTGACGCGAGTTCGGCTCTCATCGCCGGTGTACTGATTAACGTGATATTTTCCGGTCTGTTCATCAAACCAGGTATCAATCCCTACCACGATGCACTGCACGCCAAAGCGATCGGCGAGACGGGTGATTAACGTTGGATCCGCAAGCGCAGGCGAGTTAATTGAAATTTTGTCGGCGCCGAAGGAGAGGATCTGCGCCGCGTCTTCCAGCGACTTAATTCCACCGGCTACGCAGAACGGAATATCAATCACTTCCGCTACGCGCGATACCCAGCTTTTATCGACTACCCGGCCATCGCTGGAGGCGGTAATATCGTAGAACACCAGTTCATCCGCGCCTTCATCGGCATAGCGTTTTGCCAGCGGAACGATATCACCGATAATTTCGTGGTTGCGAAACTGCACGCCTTTTACTACCTGACCGTCGCGGACGTCCAGGCAGGGGATTATCCGTTTTGCCAGCATTGAATGGCCTCCGTTACGTTGAATTTACCTTCCAGTAGCGCGCGGCCGACGATCACCCCGCGAACGCCGGTTCCGCGCAGCGCGGCGATATCGCTGAGACCGCCGATCCCGCCGGAAGACTGGAACGCCACCTGCGGATAACGCGCGCAGACCTCTTCATATAGAGAGACGTTGGAACCCGCCAGAGTACCGTCACGGGAGATATCAGTACACAGCACATGTTGCAAGCCGACCGGCAGATAGCTTTCCACCAGCTCTTCCAGAGTGACGCCAGAGTTTTCCTGCCAGCCGCTCACCGCCACCTGTTTATGACCCTCGGCATCAATGCGTACATCCAGCGCCAGCACCAGATGCTCGGGGCCAAAGCGTTTAAACCAGCCTTTGACCTCCTCCGGCGATTTCACTGCCGTTGAACCGACCACCACGCGCGCCACGCCGGCATCAAGCAGTGCGGCAACGTCTTCTTGCGTACGTACGCCGCCGCCGACCTGCACAGGTACCGTAACGCCGGCAACTAAGGTCTTAAGCAGCGGAATCTGGCGTTTTGCCGGATCTTTCGCCCCAGTCAGATCAACCAGATGCAATACTTCTGCGCCCTGATCCGCATAGGATTGCAGGCGCGGTAACGGATCGTTGCCATAGTCGCGCTGCTGGCCATAGTCGCCCTGATGCAGGCGCACCACGGTACCGTCAATTAAATCTAAAGCTGGAATGATCATTACATCTCCAGGAAATTTTTCAGCAGCTGCGCACCGGAGCTACCTGAGCGCTCAGGGTGGAACTGTACGCCAAAGAAGTTATCTTTCTGTACCGCCGCGGTGAAGGCCTCGCCGTAGTTGCATTGGGCGATAGTGTACGGATTGACCTGCATGGCGTAGCTATGGACGAAATAGAAATAAGCGCCTTCTTCAATGCCGCGGAACAGGCGATCGCCGGCTTTGGCATAGACCCGGTTCCATCCCATATGCGGCAGCGGCAGTCCGTGGTCGGTCATTTTCGGCACTTCTTCATCAATAATGCCCAGTAGCTCAACACCGTTATTCTCTTCGCTGCGCGCACCGAGTAACTGCATGCCGAGACAAATCCCCAGCACCGGCTGGGTACAGGCTTTAATCAAGTCAATGAGCTCGCGTTCGCGCAGCTGATCCATCGCAGCCTGCGCGGTGCCGACGCCGGGCAGAAAAAGTTTATCGGCACGCAGAACAACATCCGGCTCGCGGCTGACCACTGGCTCATAGCCATGGCGGCTCACTGCAGATTTCACCGAGTTGAGGTTGGCGCACCCGGTATCGAGGATCACCACGTTCATCACAATACCCCTTTTGAAGATGGCAACGTGTCGCCCTGGACCCGAATGGCCTGGCGCAGCGTACGGCCAAAGGCCTTGAACAGGCTCTCGACGCGGTGGTGATCGTTCTTACCTTTGGTTTTCAGGTGCAGCGTCACCGCCATGGTATAGGAGAGCGAGCGGAAGAAGTGTTCGACCATCTCGGTGCTCAGGTCGCCGACGCGCTGATAGGTGAAGTCAGCTTTATATTCGAGGTGTGGGCGACCTGAGATATCCAGCGCACAGCGCGCCAGGCATTCATCCATCGGCAACACGAAGCCAAAGCGGTTAATGCCGCGCTTATCGCCCAGCGCCAGCTTCAGCGCTTCGCCTAACGCCAGGCCGGTATCTTCTACGGTGTGGTGATCGTCGATGTAAAGATCGCCGCCGACGTTAATCTCCAGGCGAAAGCCGCCGTGGGTGGCAATCTGATCGAGCATGTGGTCGAAGAAACCCACGCCGGTGTGGATCTTGCTGCCGCCTTCACGATCCAGCCAGACTTTAACGTCAACCTGGGTCTCTTTGGTGATGCGCTCAACGTGAGCGTAGCGGTCGCGACGGGTCAGCTGTTCGCAGATGGTCGGCCAGTTCAGCGTTTCACTGTTATAGCGCAGGCCGATGATGCCCATGTTATCCGCTAACTCTATATCGGTGGCGCGGTCGCCGATGACGTAACTGTGGGCTTTATCCATTACGCCCTCTTCCAGCCACGGCAATACCAGTTGGGTCTTCGGCTTACGACAGTCGCAGTTATCACCAGGCATGTGCGGGCAAATCAGCACGGATTCAAAGTTAACGCCCTGCGAGGAGAAGACCTGCATCATCAGGTTGTGCGGGCCGTCGAACTCCTCCTGCGGCAGGCTATCGGTACCAAGGCCATCCTGGTTGGTGATCATCACCAGCTTATAGCCTTCCTGCTGTAGCTTAAGCAGCGCCGGGATCACCTGCGGTTCGAAGGCCAGTTTTTCAAACCGGTCTACCTGAAAATCAACCGGCGGTTCAGAGATAAGCGTACCGTCACGGTCAATAAAGAGAAACTTCTGGGTCATACATTCTCCGCAGTCAAAGCGTCAATCACGCGCTGGCTCTCTGCACGGGTACCGATAGTGATACGCAAACAGCCGCTTAATGAGGGTTGTTTATTTTGGTCACGTAATATAATGCCCTGATCCCACAAAGATTTAAACACCGCGCTGGAGGCGGTTATCCGCGCCAGCAGGTAGTTGGTCTCGGAATCGAAAACCTGCTCGACGCAGGCGATGCCGCGCAGCGCATTGACCAGGTATGCGCGTTCATCCAGGATCTGCGCCACACGCGCGCGCATAGCGGCAATGCCTGCCGGGCTTAATGCCTGGGCGGCGATATCGGCGACCGGCGTCGAGAGCGGATAAGGCGCGATGACTTTCAGCAGTACATTAATCACCTCTGCGTTAGCCAGCGTAAAACCGCAGCGCAGCCCGGCCAGCGCAAAGGCTTTCGATAAAGTGCGCAGGATAACCAGGTGCGGGTACTCGTTTAGCCAGTTCGCCAGAGATGCCTGGGGGCAGAACTCAATATAGGCTTCATCCGCTACCACGATCGCTTTACCGCGCGTCATTTCCAGCAGGGCGCGGAAATCTTGCGGATCGATTATCTGCCCGGTCGGATTATTGGGGCTGCAGACAAACACCACTTTCACGCCGGTGAGATTCGCTTCGATACCCGGCAAATCGAGCTGCCAGTCGGCGAGCGTCGGCACCGTACGGCATTCAACGCCGATGGTTTCGGCGCTGACGCTGTACATGCCGTAGGTTGGCGGGCAATAAAGGACAGCGTCCTCGCCCGGTTCGCAAAAGGCGCGGATCAGCAACTCGATGCCTTCGTCAGCACCGCGGCTCACCAGTACCTGTTCTGGTTTTACGCCGGCATATTGCGCGTAGTTTTCGATAACCGCCTTCGGCTGTGGTTCTGGATAGCGGTTTAACGTCTGTTCGGTCAACTGGAATTCCACGGCGGTGGGGAATTCGTTGGCGTTCAGCCACACGTCGCCTTTCCCCCCAAGACGGCGGGCGGATTGATACGGCGTCAGCGCGCGGATATTGGCGCGGGCTAAGTCTTCAATGCTCATGCTTGCTCCTTAAGGGCGGCTACGCGCAGCGTTACGGCGTTTTTGTGGGCGGTCAGCAGTTCGGCTGCGGCCAGGATCTCGATAGTCGGGGCGAGGGCGGCGAAGCCTTCACGCGTCAGTTCCTGTACGGTCATGCGCTTTTGAAAATCAGCCAGACCGAGGCTGGAACAGGTCGCGGTGTAGCCGTAGGTCGGCAGCACGTGGTTGGTACCAGAGGCGTAATCACCTGCCGATTCTGGCGACCAGTCGCCGAGGAATACCGAACCGGCGCTGGTGATACCGTCAACCAGTTCACGGGCGTTACGGGTCTGGATAATCAGGTGCTCCGGTCCGTACTGATTTGAGATCTCTACACATTGGGCGAGATCGCGGGCGACAATAATACGGCTGGCGGAAAGCGCTTCACGCGCGGTTTCGGCACGCGGCAGGGCCGCTAGCTGACGTTCAACCGCTGCGGCGACCCGGGAGCCTATGTCGGCGTCCGGGGTCAGCAAGATAACCTGGGAATCCGGGCCATGTTCCGCCTGCGAGAGCAGATCGGAGGCGACGAAATCCGGCGTCGCGCCGCTGTCGGCAATCACCAGAACTTCCGACGGGCCAGCGGGCATATCGATAGCCGCGCCGTCAAGGCGCTGGCTGACCTGGCGTTTGGCCTCGGTGACGAAGGCGTTGCCAGGGCCAAAGATTTTAGCGACTTTCGCCACCGATTCCGTGCCGAAGGCCATTGCCGCGATAGCCTGCGCGCCGCCGACGTTAAAGATATTACGCACGCCGCAAAGCTGCGCCGCATAAAGGATTTCATCGGCAATCGGCGGCGGCGAGCAAAGTACCACTTCCTGACAGCCGGCAATGCGCGCCGGTGTGGCGAGCATCAGCACCGTTGAAAACAGCGGCGCCGAACCGCCCGGAATATATAAGCCGACGGAAGCGATAGGGCGGGTAAGCTGCTGGCAGCGAACGCCGGGTTGGGTTTCAACATCGACAACCTGCAACTGCTGCGCGTTGTGAAAGGTCTCGATATTGTTGACCGCCACCGCCATCGCTTGTTTGAGCTCGTCGCTGAGGCGCGCGCCGGCGGCGGCAATCTCTTCGTCAGACACTTTGAGCGCTGTGACGGTGGTTTTATCGAATTTGGCGCTATATTCGCGTAAGGCGGCATCGCCATTCTCTTTTACGTTAGCGAGGATCCCGGCTACCGTTTTGCTGATGCTCTCGGAAGCTGAAATCGCCGGGCGCGTTAATAGTTGTTGCTGTTGTGCGGCGCTGCAGCTATTCCAGTCGATAATGGTATTGAAGCTCATGGTCATTTCCCCTGTTTGTCCCGTAAACGAATTGCTGGATTACTCCATCATTTTCTCTATCGGTAGCACCAGAATAGAACTGGCGCCCAGCGCTTTCAGTTTTTCCATGGTTTCCCAGAACAGGGTTTCGCTGCTGACCATGTGCATCGCTACCCGCTGTTTGTCTCCTGCCAGCGGCAGAATAGTTGGCCGCTCTGCGCCCGGCAGCAGCGCCACCACTTCTTCCAGCCGTTCGGTCGGCGCGTGCATCATGATGTATTTCGATTCGCGGGCCTGGATAACCCCCTGAATACGGGTCAGCAGACGGTCGATCAGCTGCTGTTTCGCATCGTCCATCTCACCGTCGCGCTGGATCAGGCAGGCTTTGGAACGATAAATCACTTCAACTTCGCGCAGGCCGTTGGCTTCGAGGGTTGCGCCGGTAGAAACGAGATCGCAGATGGCATCGGCAAGGCCAGCGCGTGGGGCGACTTCGACGGAGCCGTTCAGCAGACAGGATTTAAAGGAGATACCTTTCTGATCGAGATAGCGCTTTAACAGGTGCGGGTAAGAGGTGGCGATGCGTTTACCGTCCAGCGCCGCCGGGCCATTCCAGTTTTCATCCACCGGTGTCGCCAGCGACAGGCGGCATCCGCCAAAATCGAGACGGCGCAGGGTGAAATAGCGCGGGTCTTCGCCCTGCGCGCGGCGGCTCAGCAGCTCTTCTTCCAGCACGTTCTCGCCGATAATGCCAAGGTCGACAACGCCGTCCATCACTAGCCCCGGAATATCGTCATCGCGAACGCGCAGAATGTCGATCGGCATGTTTTCCGCAAGGGCGATCAGACGCTGGGTGTGCAGGTTGACTTTAATGCCGCAACGGCCGAGCAGTTCGCGTGAATCTTCACTCAAACGGCCTGATTTCTGAATAGCTATGCGTAAACGGGTGTTGTCTAACATTGTTGTTTTCCTCTGAATACCTGTCTGAATCTGTCCGAATTCGGTCCAAAAAAAAGCCCCCGGAAGTGAATCTTCCGGGGGCTCTCTTTGCGTTCATGCACCACTGGAAGATCCAAACGTCTTCCAGCACACATCGCCTGAAAGACTAGTCAGGATGATGGTGATGATGGTGGTTTTTAAATTGAACGCTGTTCATAAAATTCTCTTTGAATGACTATGCATTTGATGTCTTTTAACCTAAACCAGTTCCGGCGCATAAAGCAAGCCCTTTTTTCCATCATTAATTCATTTCATATTCGTCGAACAAATTGTCAGGTCTCGCAGGCTGGCGTAGCCTAGTATCAGCACAGCGAATGAGTCAGGAGCCAGGGTATGAAAAAGGTCGCGATTGTCGGATTAGGGTGGCTGGGCATGCCGCTTGCGTTGTCATTGCGCGCGCGTGGTTGGCATGTCACCGGCAGTAAAACGACGCAGGATGGCGTAGAGGCGGCGCGGATGTGCGGTATTGAAGGATATCCGCTGCGTCTTGACCCCCAGCTGATCTGTGATGCTGAGGATCTGGACGCGATGATGAACGTCGATGCGCTGGTCATCACGTTACCAGCGCGGCGCACGGGCCCCGGGGAAGATTTTTATCTACAGGCGGTGCAGGAGATTGTCGATACCGCGCTCTCGCGGCATATTCCACGCATTATTTTTACCAGTTCGACCTCGGTTTATGGCAATACTGAAGGGACGATGAAGGAAAATTCGCCGCGCGATCCGCAAACCGCCAGCGGCAGGGTTCTGAAAGAGCTGGAGGACTGGCTGCATGCGTTGCCGGGTACCTCGGTGGATATTCTGCGTCTCGCCGGGCTGGTGGGGCCTTCTCGCCACCCGGGGCGTTTCTTTGCCGGTAAATCGGCTCCGGATGGCCAGCACGGGGTCAATCTGGTGCATCTGCAGGATGTTATTGCCGCGATTGAGTTATTGCTTCAGGCTCCGAAAGGCGGACACATCTATAATATATGTGCGCCAATGCATCCGGCGCGAGGTGTCTTTTATCCGCAGATGGCCCGTGAACTTGGGCTGCCGTTACCGGTATTTACCGATAACCCGGAAGGCGGTAAAGGCAAAATCATTGATGGCAACCGGATCTGCTATGAGCTTGGCTTTGAATACCAGTACCCCGATCCGCTGGTGATGCCGATGGAGTAACCACCAGCAGGCATTCGCGTACCGTAAGGGGGGGCGATGAAACCACTGCTGGATGTCCTCGTTATTCTTGATGCCTTAGAAAAAGAGGGGAGCTTTGCCGCGGCCTCGGCAAAGCTCTATAAAACCCCCTCGGCGCTGAGCTACACCATCCATAAACTAGAAAGCGATCTAAATATCCAACTGCTGGATCGTAGCGGCCATCGGGCGCGCTTTACTTGCACCGGGCAGATGCTGTTGGAAAAGGGGCGTGAGCTACTTCATGCCGCTCGTGAACTTGAGCTGCAGGCTATCAGGTTACATCAGGGCTGGGAAAATACCCTGACCATCAGCGTCGATATGACTTTTCCTTTCTCTCTTTTAACTTCACTCATGGAACAGTTTTATCAACAGCACAACGTGACCCGTTTGCAATTCACCAATGCTGGAGGTTGGGATGCTATGGCGGCAGGCGAGGTCGACATGGTGCTGGGCGCGCTTAACGAGCCGCCAACGCTGGTGGGTTATGGTTTTAGTCTGCTTGGCGAGCTGGATCTGTGTTTTGTGGTCGCGATTAATCATCCGCTGGCGCAGGCTAAGGAACCGCTGAATTTGCGGGTGTTACAGCGATATCGGGCGATTATCTGCGATGCCGGTTTGCTGCAAAGCGAAAAGCAGGAGAGTGTGACGGTTTTTGATATGAACGGCCTGTTGGAGCTGGTATGCGCCGGGCTGGGCTGGGCCTACTTGCCGCGTTATCTGGCTAAGGCCTGGCTGGAGAAGGGCAAATTGGTCGAGAAACGCATTACCACACCCGCGCGGCTGCATCGGGCATGGATTGGCTGGAATGAAGACGTTTTTGGCCTTGCCGCGCAATGGTGGTTACAAGCGATATTAGCAAATAGTGCTATTCGTCAGATCTACAATACTAAAATAGTATGAATATTAGGCGGTTAGAATTCTTAGCCTATTAATAAACCTTACAACATCTTGTCATTAAGCCAGAAGTTGTTGCAAAATACGCAGCCTGAAAACCAGAGACTAGCCGACGCTTTTTTTAAAGTGTCGGTTATTTTTTTGGTCGAAAGACACATCATTCAATACCAAGAGGCCGGGCTTCGTACCGGATAGATATTTACTAAAAACCGACAGTCGTTGTCGCTGAGGAATAGAAAGAAATGGGGCAATTTTTTGCTTACGCGCTGGCCTTCGCCGTAAAAGGGGATAACTATGTCGCATAACGCTACTCCAAATACCTCTCGCGTGGAATTACGTAAAACCCTTACGTTAGTTCCGGTTGTAATGATGGGCCTGGCCTATATGCAGCCGATGACGCTGTTCGATACGTTCGGTATCGTCTCTGGTATGACCGACGGCCACGTGCCGACGGCCTACGCCTTTGCGTTAATCGCTATTCTTTTTACTGCGCTGAGCTATGGGAAGCTGGTACGCCGCTATCCTTCCGCTGGTTCAGCGTATACCTACGCCCAGAAATCCATTAGCCCGACCGTTGGCTTCATGGTGGGTTGGTCCTCTCTGCTCGACTACCTGTTCGCGCCGATGATCAATATCCTGCTGGCGAAAATCTACTTTGAAGCGCTGGTGCCTTCGATTCCGTCGTGGGTGTTTGTTATCGCGCTGGTCGCGTTTATGACCGCCTTTAACCTGCGCAGCATCAAGTCCGTCGCCAACTTCAATACCGTTATCGTGGTGTTGCAGGTGGTACTGATTGCCGTGATCCTCGGCATGGTGGTGTATGGCGTATTTGAAGGCGAGGGCGCCGGTACGCTGGCCAGCAGCCGTCCGTTCTGGTCCGGCGATGCGCACGTTATCCCGATGATTACCGGGGCGACGATACTCTGCTTCTCATTTACCGGCTTTGACGGCATCAGCAATCTGTCTGAAGAGACCAAAGATGCAGAACGCGTTATTCCGCGCGCTATCTTCCTGACTGCGCTGATTGGCGGCCTGATCTTCATTTTTGCTACCTACTTCCTGCAGCTGTACTTCCCGGATATCTCGCGCTTTAAGGATCCGGATGCCTCACAGCCTGAAATCATGCTGTATGTGGCAGGTAAAGCCTTCCAGGTGGGCGCGCTGATCTTCTCCACTATCACCGTGCTGGCCTCCGGTATGGCGGCGCACGCTGGCGTTGCGCGCCTGATGTACGTAATGGGCCGCGATGGCGTATTCCCGAAAAGCTTCTTCGGCTACGTGCATCCGACCTGGCGCACTCCGGCGATGAACATCATCCTGGTTGGCGCGATCGCGCTGCTGGCGATTAACTTTGACCTGGTAATGGCGACCGCGCTGATTAACTTCGGCGCGCTGGTGGCGTTCACCTTCGTTAACCTGTCGGTTATCTCGCAGTTCTGGATCCGCGAGAAACGTAACAAGACGCTGAAAGACCACTTCCAGTATCTGTTCCTGCCGATGTGCGGCGCTCTGACTGTCGGCGCGCTGTGGGTTAACCTGGAAGAGAGCTCGATGATCCTGGGTCTGATCTGGGCCGGTATCGGTCTGATTTACCTGGCGTGCGTAACCAAAAGCTTCCGCAACCCGGTACCGCAATACGAAGACGTTGCGTAATCACGCTTTATGCTAACAAAAGCCGGAGGGAAACCTCCGGCTTTTTTGTTTCTGGCGTCCGCTGAATATCCCCGGTGGCGGCCGGGGGGCAGGGGATGGAGCGCTTACTTCTCCTGTCGCATCACGTTAAGCAGCGTATCCAGCAGTCCTGGAAAGCGGGCATCCAAATCGTCGCGGCGTAGCGAAATTAAGTTTTCCCGCCCCTGAGGACGTTGCCAGATCACGCCGCTGTCGCGCAGTACCCGCCAGTGGTGAGTCATGGTGGATTTAGCGATATCTTCTTTGCGTAGCGCGTTACAACTCTGCTCGCTGCCGTCGGAGAGCGTGCGGATGATTTCCAGCCGCAAGGGGTTACCCAGGGCAAAAAGGACATTTTCCAGGCGAATTTGTTCACGTTCGGGGTGATTGGCGATCATAATATTCCTGTGTCGGCGGTTGTGCTGTTTACGCGAACAGCAGTCCGTATCGGCGGCTGGCGGCTAATATACCCAAACTCCTTTTCTTGCGCCACGCGCGCCGTCGCAACCTGACCGATAACAGTGATAGAGAAAACAGTTCGAATATACTCGTACAGTTGTACTATTATAGATGCCGTAAACCTAACCGCGGCGGATTTAGCCGCTCATTGACAGTCAAAATGACTAAGGACGCATCATGCCCCGACCCATCCCCCTCGAACGTTATCGCAACATCGGTATCTCCGCGCATATCGATGCCGGTAAAACCACCACCACTGAGCGCATTCTGTTTTACACCGGAATGAGCCATAAGCTGGGTGAAGTACACGATGGCGCGGCAACTACCGACTGGATGGCGCAGGAGCAGGAACGTGGGATTACCATTACTTCCGCAGCGGTAAGCTGTTTCTGGCCCGGGATGGACCGCAGCTTTGAGCCCCATCGTATTAATATCATTGATACTCCGGGGCACGTGGACTTCACTATCGAAGTAGAACGCTCGATGCGCGTGCTGGACGGCGCGGTGATGGTCTATGACTCGGTCGGCGGCGTGCAGCCGCAGTCGGAGACCGTCTGGCGGCAGGCCAACAAGTATCATGTACCGCGACTGGCTTTCGTCAACAAAATGGACCGCCCGGGCGCCGATTTCTTCCGCGTGGTGCAAATGATGATCGACCGCCTGAAGGCCAATCCGGTGCCGATTGTGATCCCCATTGGCGCCGAAGAGCATTTCACCGGCGTCGTTGACCTGATAAAGATGCGGGCCATTCAGTGGGATGATGCAACGCAGGGGATGACGTTCAGTTACGCGCCTGTACCCGATGACCTGCTGGCGACGGCCCGGCAGTGGCGGGAAAAAATGGTCTCGGCCGCGGCGGAAGCCAGTGATGAGCTGATGGATAAATATCTTGAGAGCGGTGAACTGAGCGAAGCGGAAATTGTGGCCGGACTACGTAAACGCACGGTCGGCGGCGAGATCCAGCCGGTGCTCTGCGGTAGCGCTTTTAAAAATAAAGGCGTACAGAGGATGCTCGACGCGGTCGTTGAATTCATGCCGTCGCCGCTGGATATTCCGGCTATTCAGGGTATTGATGACAAGGGGCAACCGGCGGAACGTCACCCGAGCGACGATGAGCCGCTGTCGGCGCTGGCGTTTAAACTCATGACCGATCCCTACGTCGGCCAGTTGACCTTCATTCGCGTCTATTCCGGGACGTTGAAAAAGGGCGATGCGGTTTTTAACCCGGTGAAGGGCAAGAAAGAGCGTATCGGGCGTATCGTGCTGATGCATGCCAACGATCGCCACGAAGTCGACGAGTTGCACGCCGGCGATATTGCCGCCTGTGTTGGTCTAAAAGATGTCACGACGGGCGATACGCTATGCGATCCGGATGCGGTCATCACTCTCGAGCGCATGGAGTTCCCGGAACCGGTCATTTCGCTGGCGATTGAACCGAAGACTAAGGCCGACCAGGAGAAAATGGGCATTGCGCTGCAGCGGTTGGCTTCCGAGGATCCGTCGTTCCGCCTGCACACCGATGAAGAGTCCGGACAGACGATTATCTCCGGGATGGGGGAGTTGCATCTGGAGATTATCGTCGACCGTATGAAACGCGAGTTTGGCGTTGAGGCGAATATTGGCCGTCCGCAGGTTACCTATCGGGAAACCATCCGTAAAACGGTGAAGGATGTGGAAGGTAAATTTGTGCGTCAGTCCGGCGGTAAGGGGCAGTATGGGCACGTCGTGCTGACACTGGAGCCATTGGCGGCGGGGAGCGGCTTTGTATTTGAAGATGCCACCAAAGGTGGGGTGGTACCGCGTGAATACATCCCTTCTGTGGAGAAAGGGCTGCGTGAAGCGATGGGCGCCGGCGTGCTGGCGGGCTATCCGGTCGTCGACGTTAAAGCGACTCTGACGTTTGGTTCGTATCATGACGTCGATTCGTCCGAGATGGCTTTCCGTATGGCGGCAATTTTCGGCTTCAAGGAAGGGGCGCGAAAAGCGGACCCGGTGATCCTGGAGCCGGTGATGCACGTCGAGGTGGAGACGCCGGAAGAGTACGCGGGGAATATTATGGGCGATCTCTCTTCCCGTCGCGGGATGGTGCAGGGGATGGAGGAGCGTTTCGGTAGCCAGATTATTCGTGCCGATGTGCCGCTGGCCGAAATGTTCGGTTATTCTACTACGCTGCGCTCGATGTCGCAGGGCCGCGCGACCTATAGCATGGAGTTCCATCATTACGCGGAAGCGCCGCGTAACGTGGCCGACGATATCATCGCCAGCCGCGCGAAAAGTTAAGTCAGTATTCCCGGGCTACGGTTACGGCCTGGCCCGGGTTAAACGATTTCCTGCGCATATTGCCACAGCGCTTTCAACAGGGCCTGTTTTTCACTATCGTCAGCGTACTGTTGATACAGCAACTGCAGTTCATCGGCATAGGCCTGCAAAAATTCCGGCGTAAAGACGTTACGGCGGTGCTCTAACCAGCGTTGCTGTTCGTTTTCATCAAGCGTACCGGGGAAGTTACGCGCGCGGTAGTTAAACAGCAGGCGTTCAATGCGTTTATCAGCAAAGGTAATATCCAGCGCCGGCAGATTTCGGGGTTCGGTTTCCAGCACAATTTTCATCGCCGCGCGATCGGCATCACTAAAGAATCCGTTGTAAAGTTGGGCGTCAACATTATCCGATGGCGTGAACGGTTCGGCTTCGGCATATAGCGCGACTACCTTTTCGCGTACCTGCGGATTTGCGCGCAGCAGTTGGGCGTTCTCCAGGCAGCGCTGAATATTAATACCTAAACGGTCGGCATCCTGCGGGCGCAACGTATTGGCCTGCGCCAGCACCGGGCATTTATTTAAATGCACCAGCTTAATTGGCGCTGCCGGTAAATCACCGAGTTCATCTCGTGGAGTATACAGGCGTTCGCGCAGTGTATCGGCATCGAGCTCCAACAACGGCGACATATCCCCCGCCAGATCAACCATAATCACCGCATTGCGGTTATCCGGATGCCAGGCTAGCGGCGCGACCAGGCTGGTGTTGCTGCGGGCGGCGCCGAACATACCGGAAACGTGGACTAGTGGTTTTAACTGCGGCACGTCGATCAACGTCGCCAGCTTGCGTTTATTACGATGACTGTACAGATATTCAAACAGACGCGGCTGATGGGTCTTCACCAGTTTCGCCATCGCGATGGTGGCGTACACATCGGCCATCGCATCGTGGGCATTACTATGCTCAATACCGTTTGCGACGGTCAGATGCTCAAGGCGGAAGCTTGGCAATCCTTCTTCGTTTTCCGGCCAGTTGATACCTTCCGGACGCAGGGCATAGCAGGCGCGCATGACATCCAGCAGATCCCAGCGCGAATTATCATGCTGCCAGCTCCAGGCATAGGGATCGTAAAAGTTGCGATAAAAAATATTGCGGCTGACTTCGTCATCAAAGCGGACATTGTTATAGCCGACGATACAGGTTTTCGGCACCGTGAACAGATCGTTGATGCGGCGGGCGAAAGCGGCCTCGTTGTCACCTTTGGCCAGCGCTTCCTGTGGCGTAATACCGGTAATCATTACCGCCTGCGGCTGCGGCAGATAGTCGTCCGCAGGCTTGCAGTAGAAGACTTCCGGTTCGCCAATGACATTCAGATCGCTATCGGTGCGGATGGCGGCGAACTGCGCCGGTCGGTCGAGCGAAGGGCTGGTTCCGAAGGTTTCGTAGTCGTGGAAGAGGAAGGATTGTTGTTCGCGGTCAGCCATAATTGAAATGTAATCGCTCTGATAATCTATTTGATAGCCTGATTTTCCCTTATTAACATTGAAGGCGCAACTAAAGTTTGTCGCGGTTTTTAATGTCGTGGCGATATTATTTTTAAATAATATCGCCACGTCCTCACATTGTTTATAGCCGTTGTTTAAGCCGCTTCATTCACTTTTATGCTGTTAGGCTTAATAATTTTACGACCCAGTGCAATTCCTCTCTTCTCAATGTATTTGTATAGATTGATGGCAATGCTATAAGTTATTGGTAAAATTATCACAGCAGCAATAACAAAACGGAGCAATGCAGGAAGTTGCACGTAGGACTGATGTTGAACAAGCCATCCAATCATCGGAATAACAATCATCAAATGCAACAGATATACCGAATATGATACGTCACCGAGGAACTGACTGAAGCGGGCGGAAAGTAACTTTCTGCTAAAGAAGACAATACCTTTTAGTGGCGATTTATCACTATGAGGCATCAGAAGAATCGACATCCCAAGGATTATCATAACCTCAATGATCATACGGATAGGTGAAGTAAAGTAACCCATCAAAAATGCAGCGAGTGGAGAAAGTAATGCAACCATAACGTAGATCTTACGGTTCTCTGCTACGGCTTTATAGAGCAACATTCCTGATATAAATAAAGGTAGTTTGAATAAAATCATCGAGGGCATCGGGAATGCTGAGAAATATCCAGGGAAAATAAATGCAGCCATTACGCACATTACAATCAATGCCAGGCAAGTCCTAATGAAACCAATCCCCATGACCAGCATCATGATAAACGGGAAAAGGGCATAGTATTGCATTTCAAGCCCAATACTCCAGTCAGGAAGGACTGTCCTGAATGAATAATAAGGAAGGAAACCAAAGGTGAATGAGATGTGCGTTAACACGTTCGCCATTGATGAGTCGGTATATCTCGCGGTCTCAGTTTGCGTTTCAGGCCATGCCAGCGCGATAGCATCCCGGTAGTGACCAAAGGTTTCACCGAAAATAAATGCCACAATTAGAAGGACATAATAAAGCGGAGCGATTCGGAAAAAGCGCCTTGTCCAAAATGAAGTTACCGTTTTAACGGACATCCAGGGTTCGACATGCTGCCTTTCAATGTAATTTTTAGCCATCAGATAACCGGACAGCAAAATGAAAAGATCGACGCCAAAATCCGGGTTGCTCAGGATAGGGATGTTGCATCGTGTCAAAATACAAATGTGACCGAGCAGGACCCACAAGGAAGCGTAGCCTCGTAAGCCATCAAGCTCAGGAGACCAGTTTTTATTCTGGCTCATCGTTACACCAATGAATATGTTTGTGAATTAGATGTCAATAGATAATATATGATCAGTTGAAATGTCTACATAGGAATTGTTTATGGAAAGTATTTAAGAATAACCTCATGAAGGGTTTTCATATTAATTTTTTATGACATGCATTTTTAGGTTTTTTCTTAATTACTTTTTGTGTTTGAGTGTTTTTAAATCCCATGCTAATTATGGGTGTTAATAGCCTCGTTAAAATAAATGGCGTTATATTAGATAGGTTAGTTGTTATGCTTTTTATTCATTATGAGCATCGATAAATCTACCATGTCATATTTTCTTGCAATTTAACCCTGATCTCTCAGGCGAACTTCCGTAAAAAGGACGGCGAATCTGTAAATCTTGAGGATATGCCGTTGAAAGGCCGTTTTTTATTTGCTGTAACTTTGCTCGCTTCGAGCGTTTCCTGCGCATTTGCCGCTGCTGATTTGCCCGTCACCGTGACGCCGCCTTCGATCCAGGCCGGTTCCTGGGTGCTGATGGACTACACTACCGGTCAAATCCTGACCGCCGGTAACGAACACCAACAGCGTAACCCCGCCAGCCTGACCAAACTGATGACCGGCTACGTCGTCGACCGCGCCATCGACAGCCATCGTATTACCTTTGATGATATGGTCACCGTCGGCAAAGACGCCTGGGCCAAGGGCAATCCGGTGTTTAACGGTTCTTCGCTGATGTTCCTTAAAGCGGGCGATCGCGTTAGCGTCCGCGATCTTAGCCGCGGACTGATCGTCGATTCCGGTAACGACGCCTGCGTCGCGCTCGCTGACTATGTCGCCGGCGGCCAACCGCAATTTGTCGCGTTGATGAATAGCTACGTTGAAAAATTGCATTTGAAAGACACCCATTTTGAAACCGTCCACGGACTCGACGCGCCTGGCCAGCATAGCTCCGCCTATGATTTAGCGGTGTTGTCGCGAGCGATTATTCACGGCGAGCCGGATGTCTATCACATGTATAGCGAAAAAAGCCTGACGTGGAACGGTATCACCCAGCAGAACCGTAACGGTTTGCTGTGGGACAAAACCATGAATGTCGATGGCCTGAAAACCGGCCATACCTCAGGAGCGGGCTTCAATCTTATTGCCTCGGCGGTCGATGGCCAGCGTCGTTTGATTGCCGTGGTGATGGGGGCCGATAGTCCAAAAGGGCGAGAAGAGCAGGCGGCTAAGCTGTTGCACTGGGGCCAACAGAATTTTGACACCGTCCAGGTGCTACAAAAAGGTAAGCAGGTTGGCGTCGAACATATCTGGTATGGCGACAAAGAGCAGATCAAGCTCGGCACCGATCAGGACTTCTGGCTCGCGATCCCGAAATCTGAAGTTCCACGTATCAAAGCAAAATATGTACTGGATACTAAGGATCTGGAAGCGCCTATCGCCGCTAACCAACGCGTGGGCGAAATCTCGCTTTACGATGGCGACAAAGTGGTCGGTCATTGGCCACTGGTGACGCTTGAAAGCGTTGGCAAGGGCGGGATGTTTTCCCGTCTGAGCGATTATCTGCATCACGGCATTTAATCTCCGTACCCTTTGACCCGCCGCGCTCTGCGGCGGGCTTCATTCATTTCGCGCTTGTGGCGACTCTGTGAATCCGCGCACATACTGTTGTTCATCCGGCTGCTAAATTTTATGTATATTTATACAGTATTCTATCAACACTGGAGGCGCTATGAACTACAGCATTCAATCTCTCGACGCCCGCAAGATTGCCGGGTTTCATATGGTTGGCCCGTGGGAGCAGACCGTAAAGCAGGGGTTTGAACAACTGGCGGCGTGGGTCAGTCACCATCAGGTGCCGGCGCAGGAGTGGGTGGCGGTTTATTACGATAATCCGCAGCAGGTACCGGCGGAAAAACTGCGTTGTGACACCGTTGTTACCGTGGCGGATGATTACGTCATCCCGCCGAATAGCGAAGGAGTCATCCTCACCGCGATCGCCGGCGGCGACTACGCCTGCGCCAGCGCGCGGGTCATTAACCATGATTTCTCCACGCCGTGGCTGCAGTTCTTTGACAGCCTGCTGGAGAGCAGCGATCTTCAAATTGCCGATAAACCCTGTTTTGAAATCTACCTTAACGACGGCAACCAGGACGGTCACTGGGATATTGAGATGTACGTGGCGGTGAATCGCGTCGGCTAATAAACCTTTACCCCTGATTTTGACAAGGTTTCTTACACTAGCGCAGTGCGCTTGCGAAAAAAGCGGCTACAATTGGCTTTTTCTGTTTGCCGGAGCAGGCCGTGCGCGCTGATAAATCACTTAAGCCATTTGAGATCCGACTGTATCGTCATTACCGAATTGTGCACGGTATCCGCATCGCGCTGGCTTTTGTTCTGACCTTCTTGCTGGTGCGTCTGCTGAACGTGCCGGAGGGCACCTGGCCTTTGATCACCCTGGTGGTGGTGATGGGGCCTATCTCTTTCTGGGGCAATGTGGTGCCGCGGGCCTTCGAACGTATTGGCGGCACTATCCTTGGTTCGGTATTGGGGCTGGTAGCGCTCAAACTTGAGCTTATTTCACTGCCAATCATGGTGCTGTGGTGCGCGGTGGCGATGTTCCTTTGCGGCTGGCTGGCGCTCGGCAAGCGGCCCTATCAGGCGCTGCTTATCGGCATTACGCTGGCGGTGGTGGTGGGCGCGCCGCCGGGCGATATGAACACCGCGTTGTGGCGAAGCGGCGATGTTATCTTTGGTTCACTGTTGGCGATGCTGTTTACCGGTATCTGGCCGCAGCGGGCGTTTTTGCACTGGCGCATCCAGATGGCGAATTATGTCACAACGTTTAATCGGCTGTATCAGGCCGGTTTTTCGCCAAATCTGGTTGAGCGCCCGCGGCTGGAAAAACATCTTCAGAAAGCGCTCAATGACGTGGTGAAAATGCGCGGGTTGATAACCCCGGCCAGCAAAGAAACGCATATTCAGAAAGCAATCTTCGAAGCCATCCAGACCGTCAGCCGTAATCTGGTATGCATGCTGGAACTGCAAATCAACGCTTATTGGGCCTCTCGTCAGGGCCATTTTGTGATGCTTAACGCCCAGACTTTGCGCGAAACCCAACGGATGACCCAGCAAACGTTGCTGACTATCGCCCATGCCCTGTATGAGGGAAACCCGCAGCCTGTTCGCGCCAACACCGAGAAGCTCAACGAGATTATGGTCGAGTTGCGACAGCTTATCAAAGAGCATCAGGACGATAATCTGTCGGAAACGCCGATTCACGGCTATGTTTGGCTGACCATTGAGCTGGCGCGCCAGCTTGAGCTGCTGTCGCACCTTATTTGCCGCGCGCTGCGCAAATAAAAGGCAGATACGTGCGCGAAGTGAACAGGTTGCTTCGATTCAGCAGCATTTAGGGTTATGATAAACGCAAAGGAAAAAACATTGTCATCAGCGACTGCTAGCAGTTATGTTAGCCCTATAGGGCAGTCGCTTTAGCGAATCCGAATCTCAAATATTAGGGGTGTAAAAATGGAAACAACTAAGCCTTCTTTCCAGGACGTTCTGGAGTTTGTTCGTCTGTTCCGTCGTAAGAACAAACTGCAGCGTGAAATTCAGGACGTTGAGAAAAAGATCCGTGATAACCAGAAGCGTGTCCTGCTGCTGGACAACCTCAGCGATTACATCAAGCCGGGTATGAGCGTTGAAGCCATTCAGGGTATCATCGCCAGCATGAAAACCGACTACGAAGACCGCGTTGACGATTACATCATCAAAAACGCCGAGCTGTCGAAAGAGCGTCGCGATATCTCCAAAAAACTCAAAGTGATGGGTGAAGCCAAAGTCGGCGAATAAACTACCCACTTCTTCCGGCGGCATAGCAGGCCGCCGGATTCCTCCATCTTCCCGCCTTAAACCTCCGTATAAGCATCGCCCTTTAAGCCGACAGTTTGTTATACTGCCGCCGTGAACTTATTGATACCGGAAGGGTTTATCACATGCAGTCCCAGCTTCAGGTACCGCCGCGATGATACTAATTACCGGCGGCGCGCGTAGCGGCAAAAGCCGTCACGCCGAATCTTTACTCCAATCCTGCGCGTCGGTGCTCTATATCGCCACTTCAGCCGTTATTGACGATGAAATGGCCGCACGCATTCAACATCACCGTAATAGCCGTCCGGCGCACTGGCGTACTGCAGAGCGCAGCCGTGACCTGGCATCACTCATTACCCCCGATAATGCACCCGATGAAGCCATTTTGCTTGAGTGCGTCACTACACTGGTCACCAATATTCTGTTCGCTGAAGGTGGGGAAACGGATCCTGATGAATGGGATTACGCAGCGCTGGAAAGGATAGTCATGCAAGAAACCACTCTGCTGATTGCTGCCTGCCGCGCCTGCCCGGCGCCGGTGCTGTTGGTCACCAATGAAGTGGGGCTGGGAATAGTGCCGGATAACCGGCTGGCGCGGCATTTTCGCGATATTGCCGGGCGCGTGAATCAGATGCTGGCCGCGGCCGCCGATGAGGTGTGGCTGGTTGTTTCAGGGATAGGAGTCAAAATCAAATGATTAAATCGTTCTTCGCCACGCTTTCTTTTATGAGCCGCTTGCCGGTTCCGGCCCGCTGGTCGCAGGGGCTGGAAATCGATCAATATGAGCGCGGGATCGTCACTTTCCCACTGGTGGGGTTATTACTTGGCGCGATTGCCGGGCTGGTGATGCTGGCGCTTCATGCCTGGTGCGGCCTGCCGTTGGCCGCGCTGTTTGCCGTACTGGCGCTGGCGCTGCTGACCGGCGGTTTTCATCTTGATGGCCTGGCGGATACCTGCGATGGGATCTTTTCCGCCCGCCGCCGCGAGCGGATGCTGGAGATCATGCGCGATAGCCGGTTGGGGACGCACGGCGGACTGGCGCTGATCTTTGTGCTGGTGGCGAAGGTCTTCGTCATTAGCGAACTGGCGCTGCGCGGTACCTCGATGCTGGCGACGTTGGCTGCCGCCTGCGCCGTGGCGCGTGGGATGTCGGTGCTGTTGATGTACCGCCAGCGCTATGCCCGGGAGCAGGGGCTTGGTAACGTATTTATTGGCAAGGTGACTTTCCGACAGACCGTCATTACCCTGGCGCTATCATTGGCGCTGGCAACGCTGCTGCTGGGCCTGCATGGCCTGCTGGCTGCGGTTATAACGCTGCTGGTGATATCGGCGCTTGGTCAGGCGCTGAAGCGCACGCTGGGCGGGCAAACCGGCGATACGCTTGGGGCGGCCATTGAACTGGGCGAAGTTATCTTTTTACTGGCGTTGCTATAGAGCATATACCGCGCTGACAGGAAGCATATGAATACATTAACTGAATGGTTAGCAGCCATCCCGCGACTGGACGAAAGCGCGATGTCGCGCGCAGGTGAGCATATTGACGGCTTGTTGAAACCGCCTGGCAGCCTGGGGCGTCTGGAATCGCTGGCGATTCAGTTGGCAGGCATGCCGGGTCTACAGGGCGCGTTACGTTTTCCACGTAAAACTATTGTGGTTATGTGCGCCGACCACGGCGTCTGGCATGAAGGCGTTACCGTCTCGCCACAGGCGGTGACCGCGATTCAGGCGGTCAATATGACCCGTAAGAATACCGGCGTTTGCGTGCTGGCAGCGCAGGCGGGGGCTGATGTTCAGGTGATTGACGTCGGGATTGACGCCGAACCGATCCCGTGGTTGGTGAATATGAAAGTGGCGCGCGGTAGCGGCAATATTGCCTGCACCGCGGCGATGAGCCGGGAGCAGGCCGAAACGCTGCTGCTGGCGAGCATGCGCTACACCCGTCAGCTTGCGGAGCAGGGCGTGCGTCTGTTCGGCGTGGGCGAATTAGGAATGGCTAACACGACCCCCGCTGCGGCAGTAGTCAGCGTGCTGACCGATCATGATGCCGGCGATGTTGTGGGCATCGGCGCGAACCTTCCGGTATCGCAGCTGGCGCACAAGGCGGAAGTCGTACGCCGGGCGATAGCGGTCAACCAGCCTTCAGCGGGCGATGGTCTCGACGTGCTGGCAAAAGTGGGCGGTTTTGACTTGCTCGGGATGGCCGGGGTCATGCTGGGCGCCGCTTCCTGCGGATTGCCGGTGATACTTGATGGTTTCTTATCATACGCGTCGGCACTGGCGGCCTGCCGGATTGCCCCACAGTTGCATCCGTATCTGATTCCGTCGCATCTGTCGGCGGAGAAGGGGGCACATATTGCGCTGGAGCATCTGCAGTTGAAGCCTTATCTGGATATGGGGATGCGCTTAGGCGAAGGCAGCGGCGCGGCGTTAGCGATGCATCTGGTCGAGGCGGCAGGGGCAATGTTCAACGATATGGGGACGCTGGCGGAGAGCAATATCGTGCTGCCGGAAACCCGTTAACCGGCTTCGGGGCGCCGACCGGCCCCCCGAAATAGTGCTTACAGCGCCTGCTGCCACACGCTTTGCGGCAGCAGATAAACATCCGCTTCTGCTTGCATGCCGTCGGTGACGATGTGACGAATGCCGCTGGCCATCACCGCAAGGGTGACGTCAAACGCATTCAGGCTATCGCCAAAACCGGCGGTAAGGTTGAGCATTGAGCCATCGGCCATCAGATAAATTGTTTTCTCCGGCAGCCGATAAGCGTTGATATAGGGCATAACCTCTTCATGCGGGAACTGGCGCAGGTGTTCGCAGTCAATCTCTTCCGCCACGTGGCCGACGTTGAGAATAAACACGCCATCTTTAGCGCTGTCCAGCGCCAGGCTGTTGACCACTTTCTTGCCGCCGGTGGCGGTGGCTACGACGTCGGCTGATGCGATTGCATCCTGTAAATCCACGACATGCCAGCCGTCATAAGCGGCCTGTAAACGGCGCGCCGGATCGATTTCCGCCACCATGACCTGGCCGCCGAAGGCTTTTGCCGCCGCCGCGACGCCTTGCCCGACCAGGCCGTAGCCGATCACCAGCACTTTTTTCTCATGTAGGGTAAGGTGAGTGGTCTGGAAGAAGGTGTGCCAGGCCGTCAGGCCAACCATATGGCGGTTATGTAGCCCTTCTTTGACCGGCAGATCATCCCAGTTAAAAATTGGATAGCCGGGGCGGATATCACCGAGACGATTGACGCCGGAGCCGGTGGCTTCAAGGCCGGCGACGACATTGCCGAATTCGCCGCGCTGGTGGAGCAGGGTGGTGATATCTGCGCCCATCTCACAAAGGTGAGTTGGCCCCCAGGCGATGGCTTTTTCCCATGATTGCTGCCAGTCGGCATCGCTCATATTGCGCCAGGCGCAAGCTTCCGCGCCGCGTTCTACTAGCCAGGCGACGACCTCATCCTGCACGGTGGTTGGGTTACAGGTGGTCAAAAAGACTTTCGCCCCTTTCTCCAGGAGCCCCTGCACCAGCGGGATCATTTTCATATCCAGATGCATACAGCAGGCCAGGCGTACATGGCTGAGGTCGGGAAGGGCCGCCACCTGGCGCAGGGTACGCGGCATATTCTGGCTGGCCCATGCCACTTCTTTCGTTAAATTTGTCTTATTATTCACCGTATTGTGACCTTTAATCCGTAGAGTGGGTTTAACCCCGGTGGGGAAGATGATTCTAACGCAGCGTGCAAAAATCACATAACCCGCACTGCCCGATAAAGTTGCAAATAATAGGCATCATAAATACATGGTTGTTAATGAAGAGTTAAATTAAGACAATGAAACATCATTTATTCCTATGATGTGAGCGATTCGTTCGATGTTACGCGTTTTACAGCGCCCGCTATTTTCTCGTGCGCGTATTTTTCTCGGCCGTTTAAAACCTCATGCCTTACCCGTTGCGAAAAAGCATATTGTGCTGGGATCGATCGGTGCGGGAACCGGACTGGCCGTCACCAGCATGTTCAGCCACTGGCTGCTTGGCGAGGTGAATCTGTGGTTTATTGCGCCGATGGGCGCCTCGGCGGTATTGCTATTTGGCGTGCCCAGCAGCCCGCTTGCTCAGCCCTGGTCTATCGTCGGCGGCAACGTGCTTTCGGCGCTGATCGGCGTCACGGTGGGGCTGTTAGTGCCGGATACAGCGATCGCCTGCGGCCTGGCGGCGGCGCTGGCGATCGCCGGGATGTACTTTTTGCGTTGCCTGCATCCACCTGGCGGCGCGGTGGCGCTCACGGCTATTCTTGACGGCGCCGGCGTACACAGTGAAGGCTACCAGTTTGTACTGACGCCGGTGCTCCTGAACTCCATGATGCTGGCGCTGCTGGCGATTGTCTTCAATAACCTGGTCGGTCGCCGCTACCCGCATCCGCTGGCCGCGGAAGAAGTGAAGCCGAATGCGGTACCGATGGGGATTACAGTCACTCGTGCAGATATTCATGCCGCGCTGCTGGAGGGGCAATTCCTCGATATCGATGAGGACGATGTTCAGGAGCTACTGGAGAATATCGAACAGCAGGCTCGGTTGCGTCTTGCCGCCGATCAAAAAGCGCGCTAGTGACGCTGTTAACCCACTCGTTGCAGCGTCTTAGCGAGCGCCAGCCTGAATCGCTCGATGAGGTCGGTTTCACCCGGCAATAATTCGGCAAGCGTAATCGTTTTGTCCGCGCCATAGACCTTGCCGCTACCGAGCTGCGCCTCAATACTGTTGGCCGCCTGATGCGCTGCCTTCAGGTCGGTATCCAGTAATATCACCGCATGGGCCAGAACGATGTGCCCCTGGCTTTCGGCTACGGGCCGCCAGTACTGAGCGGTACCGGCAATCTTGCGCGCGTTCTCTCCCTCGCCGCAGGCAAGGTTATAGCGCCCGTCGCAGAAGGAACCGTTGACGGCCTGAAATTGGCTTTCGACGCCAAAGGTCGCCAGCGTGCGTTGCAATATTCCACACAACAACAGATAAATAGGTTCGGCGGCTTCGCCTAACGGCTGGGTTACCGGCCAGGCAAGACTCAGGTTGAGGATCCCCGGCCCCTGCGGCACCAGCCCGCCGCCGGAGCGACGGATCCATATCGGCCAGCCGCGGGCGGCAAAGGCTTCGCTGACCGCGGGCAGATTGGCGAATTTCCGGTAACTGCCGGGTACCACGAACCCCTGCGGCGCCTGCCAGAGCTGAGCGACGGCTTCACCGCGGCGTGCGCGCTCGAACAAAGGCTGTTCGGCGAGCGTTGGATCATTGCAGCGGACAATGGGCAATTCGTCGGCGTTGAACCCGTCAGGCCAGCAGTCCGTATTCTGTGGTGTTATCACGAAGCCCCCTTTTTATGCCGGATGGCGATTTTTCATCAACATCGCCGTGACGGCAGAGATCAGGCAGCCGACCGTCAGATAAATCGCCACGCTGTGCCACGAGCCGCCAGAGAAAGTGACCAGCGCGGCGGCGATAAAGGGCGTGAAACCGCCGCCGACCACGCTGGCCACCTGGTATCCGACGCCTGCGCCGCTATAGCGATAGCTGGCGCCAAACATTTCGGTAAACATCGGTTGCTGCACGCAGACCACCATATCATGGGCGATGTTGGCCAGCATCAGGGCAAAAAACAGGATCCAGAACAATGAGTGCTGCTCCAGCGCCATAAAGAAGGGGAAGCCGCTTAATGTCCCGATCAGCGCCCCGGTAATATAGATCCGACGGCGGCCAAACCTATCCGCCAGCCACGCAAAGCAGGGAATGGTAAAACAGCTAATACCGCCCACCAGCAACCCAATATTGAGGAACAGTTCACGCGGCAGGCCGAGGTTTTGCGTCGAGTAGTTGAGGGCGAATGCGGTCACGATATACATCGTTAACAGTTCACACAGGCGCAGGGCGATGATTAATAAGAAGGCACCCGGATGGCGTACCAACGCTTCCAGTACCGGCAGGCGTTTTTTCACCGCGGCGGGCGTTTTTTGCAACTGCTGTTCAAACTCCGCCGACTCGGCCATGCCGTTGCGGATCCACAGTGCCGCCAGTACCAGCACTACGCTAAACAGGAACGGCAGGCGCCAGCCCCAGCTCAGGAACTGCTCATCGGTGGTGAAACTGCTGACAAGCGATACCAGCCCAGTAGAGAGCAGCAGACCGACGCCGTAACCCACCTGCACGCCGCTGCTATAGAACGCTTTTTTGTTTTTCGGCGCGCTTTCAACCGACAGCAACGCCGCGCCGCCCCATTCGCCCCCGACGGCGAAGCCCTGCACCGCGCGCAAAATCACCAGCAAAACCGGCGCCCACCAGCCAATCTGGTTAAAGGAAGGCAGTAGGCCGATACAAGCGGTGGCGATCCCCATCATCCACACGGTCATCATTAGCATGCGCTTACGGCCTAAACGGTCGCCAAAATGGCCGAAGATAATGCCGCCGAGCGGGCGGAAGAGGAAGCCGACGCCGAAAGTCGCGAAGGCTGCCAGCGTGCCCATCGCCGGGCCAATTTGTGGGAAAAATTCGCGGTTGAACACCAGTGCGGCGGTGATGCCGTACAACAGAAAATCGTACCAGTCGACGACGGCGCCGGCAAAGCTGCCCCATGCCGCGCGACGAGCGCGATTAAGAGAACCAACCCCCTTGCCGGAGTCGGGTGAAATAAGCGTTGAGTCCATGTCTGTCCTGTTTGTTGCTAATTTGTTATTATTTGAATGAGACGTTTTCTTATCTTCGCGCCGTTAGGGAGATTACCGCGCACAAGCGCAACTGAAAAGTTTTTTACCTGCAGGAAAGACAATAAAGTAAAAAATGTCTAAATCGAACATTTAATTTCCACCGCTGGCGCGGGTTAACTGTTGACCATGACTGCTATTTTATTTTTGTCGCCCCACTGGGACAGCTTTTAAGAATTCACGTAAATGGTTTACAATTACTATCTCCAACGCTGGATATGGTGGGTGATATGCGTCTAATTTTTGCAGTTTTATTTTATGTTTTAGTTTTACCTAATGCTTTCGCAGAAAAACTGCCTGCGCCAACGGGCAAACCCGTTTTAACCATTTCAGGAAAGATTACCAATACAAACGAAGGCGATACCGCCGTATTTGATGTTGCCGCGTTAGAAAAATTGGGCAATGAGACAGTGATCACAACCACACCCTGGTATTCAGGAAAAGTGCGCTTTGACGGTATTTCACTTAGCAAACTTATGGACTTAGTGGGTGCGCAAGGTAAGACGGCGAAAGTGATGGCTCTGAATGATTATACAACCGAGGTGCCGGTGGAGGATTTTCATAAATTCCCGGTGATCCTCGCGCTGAAGATGAATGGCGAATATATGCGCATTCGTGACAAAGGGCCGCTTTTTATTGTTTATCCCTACGATAGTAGCGCGGAGTTACAGAACCAAATCTATTATTCCCGCTCGGCATGGCAGGTTTCAAAGATTATAATTGAGTAAGGCTCTGATCTTGAATCGAATACTCACTGCCATTATTTTGTCGCTTTTTATTGTCACCGGATACATTACCTATCTGGTGCATGAGCGGCAGAGTGAGCTGCAAAAATTAACACGTTACACCGACTCGTGGTCCGTATCCCAGATGGTCTCTGAATATATGCGTCTTGAGGCTCGTTTAAGCGCCCTGGCGCTGAACGTGAAGGGGACCGACCGCGATGAGGTACGCCTGCGCCTGGAAATAATGATGAGCCAGATCGAGCTGCTACAGCAGGGCGATCTTGGCCAGTTCATCAGAAAAAGCGAGCAGCGGCAGGCCACGGTTACCAGTCTGATTCAGATCCTCGATCAACTCGATCGGCAACTGGACACCATGACGCCTGAGCAGATGGTGACTCTGTTGCATACCATGAGTAAGTTGGATGGCCCGATGACCTCACTGGCCTCCATGACCCTGGCGCAGGACTTTGATGTCGTTAATCTTACGCACGATAAGATTCAGCATCTTTATTACATCTATTCGGTGATTTCAATCTTGCTGATTACGATGTGTATTTCTCTGGGTTTATTGATGCTTCGGCAAAATAATAACTTGCGTCGAGCGCATGTGCGCATGAAGTTGTTAGCTAACGATTTGCAGCTGTCGAAAGAGAAACTGCAGGTACAAAACCGCCGTTTGCAATATGACGCTTATCACGATTCGTTAACAGGCATGCCTAACCGCCTCTCTTTCTGGCAGAGGCTGCAGGAAGTGGTTAATCACGTAAAACCTTATAATGGTTGCGCTGTGGTTATGTTGTTCGACCTGGATAATTTTAAAGATGTTAACGATACCCTGGGACATGATGCGGGTGACAAACTGCTGCAGGAGCTCGCCAGCCGCCTGTCGTTCTTCCGTAAAACATCAGAAACGCTGTACCGGCTTGGCGGCGACGAATTTGCCCTGGTATCGCAGGATCTGAGCGAAGAAATGGCGCTGGAGCGGGCGGATGTGATCCGCGAGAAAATCAGCCAGCCCTACTATATCTACGATTCATTGATTAACATCGGCGCTTGCATCGGCATCGTTATCTCCGATGGTGAAAGTCGTACCGATTACTTATACAAATGTGCCGATCTGGCGCTGTATGAAGCGAAAAAGTCTGGCGCGGGCCACGTGGAGATTTTCCGTCCTGGCATGTTGCAACGTTTACAGGAAAACAAATCCTTTGAGGACGATCTGCTGCATGCGCTGGAAAATGACCAGTTCAAGGTTTACTACCAGCCAATCGCCGACACGGTGTCGCGTGAAATCTACGGCTACGAGGCGCTGGTACGCTGGTTCCATCCGCTACGCGGTATGGTACCGCCCGTTGAGTTTATTCCGGTGGCGGAGAAAACCGGCCTGATAAACCAACTTGGCGAGTGGGTGCTGAAAACTGCCTGTGAGGAGGCTGCCCGCTGGGAACAGCCGCTGAAGGTTTCGGTTAACGTCTCACCGATTCAACTTATTAATACTTCGCTTACCGAGACGGTGGCAGCGGTGCTAAAGAAGACCGGACTCGACCCGCGACGCCTTGATCTTGAGATTACGGAGTCTGATGTGTTTAACGAAAATACACGCTCGCTGGAGATCCTCAGCCAGTTGCGCGAGCAGGGGATTCAGATCTCTATTGACGATTTTGGTACCGGCTATTCGTCATTGTCGCGTCTGAGTTATTTCCCTTTCGATAAGATCAAAATTGATCGCTCGTTTGTGGTCAATATACCTATGCAAAAAGATGACCTTGATATTGTGCGCCTGATTATCAGTATGGGGAAAAGCTTGCATATGCGCATCGTCGCCGAAGGCGTTGAAACCGAGGAACAGTTAACTTCGCTGCAACAATTAGGTTGCGATCTCGTCCAGGGATATTTGATCGGGAAGCCGGGGCTGTTAAATAACAACTGAAAAAAGATCATCTTCGGTCTTTAAACTGGCGCCTGTGAACTATCGCAGGCGCTTTTTTATATTTTAAATAAAGCTAATCCGGAATGGGTATAAATAGGGGTAGAAGTAATAGATTCGAAAAAATAATACCCTTAGCAATTAAAAGGGGTATATGATATGCAATATATCGTTCCATTCGCGGCGTTATTTCACGGCGCGGAAAGAGAGGCAAATCATGCAGCGAATCATTATACCTACCCATTATGTTCAGACCCGTTCCACCCCTATGTGGACCAAAGAGACCGCACCCGCGTCTATCTGGAAACGCCATCTTGATGCCGGCACGCGACAGGGCGTCTATCCGCGTCTGTCGGTGATGCAGGGTGCAATACGCTATTATGGTTATGCCGATGAAACGAGCCCAGACCCTGTTGAAACGATGACTATCGAAGCGGGGCAGTTTGGTGTCTTCCCTGCGGAAAAGTGGCACTGCATTGAGGCATTATCTGACGATACCGTATTTAATGTCGATTTTTACGTCGACCCTAAAATTCTGATTGAGGGATAAGCTATGTCTATGAACAGTGAAAATAAAGGTTATTCATTAGCGATAGTCAATGGCAACAATCACGAAAAATATGAGAAAGTTTATTTAAAGCCGATGGCGCTCTATGTTCCTGATATCGCGGCTCAGGCCGTAGCAGAATTACTCTCTGGGATTTCGAGCGATAATTTACAGGGTAAAGGGGTTAGTCTGACGGTAACGAATAATAATAATGGCGTGTCGGTGGATAAAGACTTTGACTCGCTTGACTCCTTACAGGACCCGCAGATCGCCGCTGACGCGGTGAAAGAGCTCATCAATATTGTGCGCGGCTATGAGTCTGACGAAGAGACTAACGTCTGCGGCTGGTAATACGCCGTCTGGCAGATATCGCCCGATATCTGCCTTTTAACAGGCTTCAACTAAGCGCGATCTGCCGCAGTAGCCAGTTCCGCAACGCGTTGATATCGCCGCGCTGGGCTATCTCTGGTGTCGCCACCAGATAATAGTTCGCTCCGGGTAAGGACATCTCAAATGGCGCTACCAGAACCCGGCGTTGCAGCAGATCGCGCGCCAGCAGTTCGCTGGCAATAACCACGCCTTGTCCCGCCACAGCCGCCTGGAGCGCATGCGTCTCGTCGCTGAAGGTTAACCCTGCGCCGGTATTCAGTTGTGATGGCCCGTAGTGGCGCAGCCAGTTCTCCCAGTCTGGCGAATCTGCCGGAACGTGACGATGTTCAACGTGGAACAGGGTAGCGTGACGCAAATCCTCCAGCCGTGTAATACCCAGCGCTGGGCTGGCGACGACGATAAAGCGGTCTTCATGTAGCAAGGTGCAGTGCAGTTCACGCTCCGGTTTTTCACGATAGCGAATCGCGACGTCGACGCTGCGCAAGTTGAGATCCACACGCTCGACGCTGGTATGGAGCCGCAGGTCAATGGCGGGAAATTCCGCTTTAAATGCTGCCAGCCGCGGTACCAGCCAGTGGGTCAAAAAGTTGGAGGTGGTGGTGACGGTGAGCGACGGCGGCTGGTGTGAGCGAACAATTTGCGTAGTCGCTTCTTCCAGCGCGCTAAAGGCGCGTTGCGTGCCTGCGTAGAGGATTTCGCCGCTGTCGGTCAGGCTGACGCCCATGGCATTGCGTTCACAGACCCGGCACTCCAGCACAGATTCCAGAAGTTTTATCTGATGACTCACCGCAGTAGCGCTCACTCCGAGCATATCGGCGGCGCGCTTAAAACTGCGGCAGCGGGCCACGGCATGAAAGGCGCGCAGCGCGCCCAGCGGAGGAAGGCGGGTTTTTCTCATGGCTGAATTTTTCTCATCTATGGCTGAAATCTATGCGTTTGCTGTACTCATTATACAGGCGGTAGCCTACTGATATGTGAAATAGACGCTGAGTTTAATTCATCAGCGTTTGCCATTATCAGGAGTGAATAATGAGTATCTATTCTAATCAGCACGCCGGTGGGGCAACAATTTGCGTAGTCCCGTTCACGCAAGCTATCGCGCTAAGTGGCGTATTCGCGGCGGGGGCGCTGCTATTGAGCGTTTCCTCCATGATTGGCGCTATCGGTACTCTGGCGTCTCTGCTGACGCTGGTGGGAGCTTTTGCCGTTGGCTATGCAATCGCGCGTTGGCAGCCGTGGTCAGCACGTTTTAGCGTTAGGGTATCGTGCCACGCCTTTGTGCTGTCCGCTATGGGCTGGTTAATGTTACTGGTGCTGTGGAATAGCGGACACGGTTGGCTATCTCAAATGCCGGGGATCGCCTTTGGTGGATTAGGTCTGGGCATCGTCTGGCAAAACAATGCTACAGCAAGATATTCGTCGGGCATGATGGAGAACATCCCGATAATAGCGGGTATCGTTATTATTATCCTGGCGACTCTGCTAACCAATCACTATGCGGATTCGGGAAAGGGAGGTTTTGTCTACGCACTGGCGGTCCTGGTGGATCTGGCATTGCTGGGAGCGGTGCTGGTGAAAATTAGGCAGCAGGAAATGTCGTAAATCGGCCTGTTATTGACCATGGCAAATCCTACCTATCATCTACGCAAACGTAACACCACGACGACTTTGGTTCTGGCGTGGTGCCCGTTATCCTCTGTTTGTCAGTGAATCCATTAAATATAAGTCGTGAACACTTAGTCATTTTGGTGACAGCAGAATTGAGAGAAAAATCGCTGTTTTATGTAACGTGACAACATGTGAAGTGGCTTACATTTTTGACTTTCATCACACTTTATAGTTACGTCATTCTTGGTCGACGCAGTTATTTACTATGGCATCCATTAAAGACGTAGCAATAAAAGCTGGAGTATCCACCGCTACGGTCTCACGCGTGCTGAATAATCATCCCAGCGTGGCTCCAGAAACTCGCAAAGCAGTTCGTGAGGCAATGGATTTCTTATGCTATGTGCCCAGCAAGAGTGCGTTTCAATTGAGTGGGAAATGTTCTGGGCTGATTGCTGTTGTTCTGCCAAACCTTGTCAACCCACATTTTTGTGAACTGCTGGCGACATTTGAAGAAGAGGCAAGATACATCGGTAAAACGGTTATCGTCAAAACTCATCAGAATCAACCGCAGCTAGATAAGCAAATAATATATACGCTTATTAGTATGGGTATTGACAGTTTGCTATGGGTACCAACAGAAGCCGAAAGCGAACTTGCAGAATGGCTCATCGCAACTAATATCCCCGTTGCCGTGGTTACGCTGGTATCGCGATTTTTCAATTCTGTTTCTATCGATCAAAGTAAAGGGGCGGAAGTTATAGCTGAGCATTTTATTCAGACCGGTCATACCACGTTTGGATTTGTAGCGCAGGAAGGCGCGGATAACCGAAAGGTTTTTTCATGGGCAAAACGAATTACCGGCCAGGGATTGTCTATAGATAAAGAAAATCAGTTTTGGATAGCGAAAGGTGAGGGTGAGAAAACGTCAGGGCATATTAGTATACTCGATGATATTATTGTCAGGCTAGCCGCGAGAATAAATCATTGCTCATCTCTCTGGGTTTATAACGATGTGGCTGCTAGTTATATTATTGATGGGTTAAAAGAAAAAGGAATATCTGTGCCTAAAGATATTGCCATCGCTAGTTTTGATAATACTTTACTGGCACAAACTAAAAAAATTACCAGTGTGGCGCAACCGATAAGTGAAATCGCCCATCTGGCTTTTCAAATGATTAACAACGAAACGAAGCAAGGCAGTATTGAAATGCACGAAATTGTCTCTCGGTTAATTATTCGGGAGAGTAGCGTGAGTATTAATATTACTTTGTTTTAATCTATATACGCCATTATTAACTTATAAATATAAACTAACATTGGTTTACTAACCTCTGTTGAACACTTATGACTGTATACCTTAGAGGTTTTCTATGTCTGCAAACTCAATCGAAAGGCAAGGTGTTTACGGCAAACTGCATTTAAAAGAAAAAATTGGTTATGGAATGGGAGATGCTGGTTCTTGTATGATTTGGAGTGTACTGGCGTTATATCTAACATGGTTCTACACAGATGTTTATGGCTTAGCTCCCGGTGTTGTCGGTACCTTGTTTCTGGTCATTCGTATTTTTGATGCCTTTAGCGATCCGGTTATGGGGGCGATTTGCGATCGTACTCGTAGCCGATGGGGTAAATTCCGACCATGGTTATTATGGATGGCATTGCCATTTGGTTTGGGAGCAGTACTGATGTTCACAACGCCCGATTTAAGTATGAATGGAAAAATTGTTTATGCCTGGGTGACATATCTTGTGATGTCATTGATTTATACTGCTATCAATATTCCATATTGCTCAGTAGCTGGTGTGATCACGCTAAACCAGAAAGAGCGTTTAGGCTGTTTGTCATGGCGATTTTTCCTCAATGGATTGGCGACGCTAATTGTCTCTTCTTCAATTTTACCCTTAACAGACTGGTTAGGTAACGGTAACAGAGCGGCTGGTTTTCAGTTGACTATGGTAATCATGGGAGGCGCTGCGACACTAATGTTCTTCTTTTGTTTTGCCAGTATCAAAGAACGTGTTACTGCAATTAAAGTTAATGACTCTTTAATAAATGATCTAAAAGATATCATCAAAAACGATCAATGGTTATTGATGATATGTATTACTTTCCTTAATGTTTTTCCGGCATTTATTCGTGGTGCAGTGACTATTTATTATGCTACCTATGTTATGCAAGCCTCCGTCGGATTTACTACGTTTTTTTTGGCTCTTGGTGTTGCATGTAACATGTTAGGTAGTGTTATAGCGAAACCACTCACCGATCGTTTTGATAAAATTAAGCTGTTCCGTTCGATTAATATCGTTCTTGGCTTCCTTTCTTTAGCTCTATGGTTTGTCGATCCCAGATCTTTGCTGCCACTACTTACACTCTTTATCATCATTAACATCCTGCATTTAATTCAATCAGGCCCAATATTATGGGCTATGATGTCCGACGTTGATGACTACGGTGACTGGAAATACGGTAAACGCCTTACCGGTATTTCATTTGCCGGTAATTTGTTTATGTTAAAAATGGGCCTGGCAGTTGCTGGTGCGATTGTTGCGTGGATATTATCATTAACGGGTTACATCGCTAATAAACCTCAACAAAACACAGAGACTATCGAAGGTATCATTATTATGTTTTCTTTACTGCCAATGATTACCTATTTTCTTAGTGCATTTGTAGTTAGATACTTTAAATTGAATAACCACTTTCTTGAGCAAATTAAAGTGGAACTCGCTAAGCGTGAACTTAATAACGGTTCTTCACCGCATCATGACATCGGGTGAGATACGACCACAGTGGTTAATCATTAGTTAAAATTCTTCTGAAAGAAATCAGGGGAGGTGTTACTTATTATAATGTTCAGAAGGTCACTAGAACCATAATATCTACCTATCCTAATAATGTAGAGGGAAATAACGCATGTCGAGTAATAATTATTATGATGTAACAGAGTGGAGTGAAGGTAACCCTTTTGAAGATATCGGTTTTGTGATTAATAGTATTATTGCTGATATTAAAAACCGGCAGACTGACACAGATGTTAATGATGGCGGGAAGCCGGGGGCCGTGATCTTTATTCCACCTGGAGACTATCATTTGCTCACTCAGGTAGTAATAGACGTCAGTTATTTGAAAATTAAAGGGGACGGACATGGGTTTACCTCTTCAAGTATCCGTTTTAATACCCCGGAAAATGAGTGGGCAAGCTGGCATGAATTGTGGCCAGGCGGTAGCCGTATACTTGTTGATATAACACCATCAGCTACGACTCCGGAAGCGGAAGGGGCGGCTTTTTATATTGAGCGTAGCGGTGACCCAAGAATAAGCTCAGTTGAGTTTGCTGATTTTTGCATTGATGGGTTACATTTTGTAGATGATGGTTCGGGAAATAACGACCCTGAAAACACCTACCTCAATGGTAAAACGGGTATTTATATTGCCAGTGCGCAGGACTCATTCCGTATTAGTGGAATGGGATTCGTATATCTTGAACACGGCATCACTATATATAATGCCGATGCATTGGCGATACATAATAACTTTATTGCCGAGTGCGGTAATTGTATAGAACTCCGCGGATCGGGACAGGCTTCAAAAGTAACTGATAATTTGATAGGTGCCGGTTATAGAGGATATTCTATTTATGCAGAGAACTTTGGTGGCCTTCTGGTTACAGCAAACAACATTTTTCCCCGCGGTAAAAGCAGTATTCATTTTTCTGGTGTCGTCCGTTCTGCAGTTAGCGGCAACAGGTTTCATTCATTCTATCCAGGGATGTTGGTTTTTGAGAAAAGCTGTTCAGAAAACCTGGTGACGGCAAACCACTTTTTCCGTGAACATGAACCTTGGGAACCTATGCAGGCGTATAGTAATGGTTTAGATGACTTGTATGGGTTGCTATATATAGAGGGTGAGAATAATTCGATCATTGCTAACCATATTTCTGAATCGATTGATAAACAGTATATCGTTCCCGTTGGCGCTACACCTGTGATAATACGGTTGGCATCAGGAGATAGTAACTATATTTCTGACAATCATATTGTTGCTACCACCGATACATCATCGTTAAAAGGTCATGCAGAATCTTGTTTCTCTACACAAGTTAGAGCGCTGCTGGCATTAGAGGGGTTGGAAGTTCTCGACGTGACGACCGTACAGGTCGACGCAGCATCTCAATGTAATACCATACTTGATTCCGGAAGTGACGATCAGGTTGTGCTTGATAAAGCGGTCAATGCGTTTAGAGCAACGCCGGTACCCGGCTTGTCATAATAGAAAAGCAAAAAGCCTGCTCGAAAGCAGGCTTTTCTGAATTTGGCTCCTCTGACTGGACTCGAACCAGTGACATACGGATTAACAGTCCGCCGTTCTACCGACTGAACTACAGAGGAATCGTGTGAACGAGGCGCATGTTAACGAGTGAGTGACGGGTTGTCAAAGGAGATTGCGTCATTTGCGATTGTTCGCTGGTAAAATCATCAATGGCAGCGATTTTTTCAGCACTTAAGCGAAGATTTAAGCAGTAAAAAGGCGGGAAGACTCACAAGTGGATCCGGAAAACACTCTATTCCGCAGTTGCATTAAAGAGTCATTTAGACGATGAGAGTACAATCGTCATTCGGATACACCTGCCTACAATACAGGTGTAACTTGAGACGTGAATGGATTATTTTTCATCGTGTTCTGCATTTAGCCGCCATGGCTGCAAATAACCATTTTTAATTCTGTTTAAATAATCTTCAATTAAACTCTTGGTTTGCGGGGCGAGGGTATAAAATTCATATAACGTACAAGCTATATTAGATTGTAAATCTATAGTGCTGGAGATGTTCTCAGGAATAATGTACATTTGGCGGTTTGTCATAGTTCTAATGTATAATCTTCTGCCAACAATAGGGTTTTCAGCGAATAAATTAACGCCAATCTCAATGATGACTTCTACAGGAAAATATAAAACGTACCACTGTTTTTTATTATGGTTGTTAATTAAAGATTCAACCATTTCGGCAGGGGATAGACGTTTCAAATTATCAACACAACGAAGAATGTATCGGTACATTACAAATTGTTTTAGTAGCGCCGTGAAGGATCCTAATAAAAATAAAAGGGTAACCGTTGATGCTATTACTACTAAAAACCATTCTCCTGTTGATAAAACCGAAAAAGAAGATGCGATAACTAAACTTATTATGAACGAAAAGATAAATGTTAAGCTTTGTAATTTATATTTTTCTTTTGCAAATTTAAATAAAAAGTAAGTCAGGAGAAACCCACACAGGCAATAAAAAAATAATAATGATCTATCCATGTATTTAATCCTGGTATGTGTGTGTTAAAAATATTTTCTCAAAGTATCTAAATATTTCATACTAACTTGATTCTATGCTACCACGAAGACAGTAAACCTTGCTATTCCTGTTGGCGCGTAAACGCAGCAGGGAATAGGCATTTTCGACTGTGCTCAGCAGGTTTTGTCGTTATGTTTGATGTCTGTGGATGAAGCGAACGAACAGAAGAGAGTGGAAAGCAAAAAAGCAGACGTCGCTGAACGTCTGCTTTTCTTAAAATTGGCTCCTCTGACTGGACTCGAACCAGTGACATACGGATTAACAGTCCGCCGTTCTACCGACTGAACTACAGAGGAATCGTGTGGAGTGGTATCTTAGCGGCGAAAAAAAATTTGTCAAATATCAATTCAGTGGTGGGGCTTCGCTTGCTGCATCTCTCAACAAATTGTCGTAATTGCCAACAAATTATCAGGAAAAATACTTTGCAGGATTAGCAGTTCTCAATCATCATTTGAAATGTTGTTTCAACTCTTCTCACTAAGGTCTCCCTTGAACGTCACTTCAGCAGTACGCCAGGCCGTAGCGCGCACGTCCTGGTTTAAAAAACGCAAGAGCTATCGGGTGCTCTACTGGCGTGAAATCAGTCCCCTTGCCGTACCGATCCTGTTGGAAAATGCCTGCGTGTTATTGATGGGTGTGCTGAGTACTTTCCTTGTTAGCTGGCTCGGCAAAGAAGCGATGGCCGGGGTGGGCTTAGCCGATAGCTTTAATATGGTGATTATGTCGTTCTTTGCCGCGATTGACCTTGGCACCACCGTGGTGGTGGCCTTCAGCCTCGGCAGGCGCGATAGAAAGCGGGCGAGGGCGGCTGCGCGGCAGTCGCTGGCGATCATGACCTTGTTCTCGATTGTGCTGGCGGCGGTTATTCACGCTTTTGGTCAGCAGATTATCGATATCGTTGCCGGAGACGCCACGGTTCAGGTTAAAGCGCTGGCCCTAACCTATCTCGAACTGACCGTGCTGAGCTATCCGGCGGCGGCCATTGCTTTAATTGGTAGCGGCGCGCTTCGCGGCGCGGGAACCACCAAAATACCGCTGCTAATTAACGGTGGGATGAATATTCTCAATATTATTATCAGCAGTATCCTGATTTACGGCCTCTTTTCCTGGCCGGGGCTCGGCTTTGTCGGCGCTGGACTGGGGCTGACTATTGCCCGCTATATTGGTGCGTTGGCAACAATCTGGGTACTGATGACCGGTTTTAACCCGGCGCTGCGCATTTCGCTGAAGAGTTACTTTAAACCGTTTAACTTTGCCATTATCTGGGAAGTGATGGGTATTGGTATCCCGGCGAGCATCGAATCGGTACTGTTTAACGGCGGCAAGCTGCTGACGCAAATGTTTGTTGCCGGTATGGGGACCAACGTCATCGCCGGAAACTTTATTGCCTTCTCGGTGGCTTCGTTAATTAACTTGCCGGGTAACGCGCTGGGATCGGCCTCCACCATTATTACCGGTAAACGTCTGGGGAAAGGGCAAGTCGGCCAGGCGGAACGTCAGGCCTGGTTCGTGTTCTGGCTGTCGACCATTATCCTGACGCTTATCGCCTGGGGCACCGCACCTTTCGCCGGCCTGATCGCTTCGTTCTATACCAGCGAAGAAGATGTAAAAGTAGTGGTTAAAGAATTATTGTGGCTCAATGCCCTGTTTATGCCAATTTGGTCGCTTTCGTGGACCTTGCCCTGTGCCTTTAAAGGCGCACGCGACGTGCGTTACACCATGTGGGTGTCGATGCTGGGTATGTGGGGCTGCCGGGTGGTTGCTGGCTATACGCTGGGGATCATGCTGGGTATGGGCGTTATCGGCGTCTGGCTGGGTATGGTGCTTGACTGGGCGGTGCGCGGCCTGTTGTTCTATCGTCGGATGATCACCGGGCGTTGGTTGTGGAAGTACCCGCGATTAAAGGCTCGGCTGGAAGAAAAGTCATGAATATACTGAAAAAGCGTTACTTTTTAGACGAAGTGAGGAATAAATAGGCAAACGATCGCCATTATAAAAAACATCTTTGACATGGCTGAGCGTGCTCGCTAATATTCGCCCCGTTCACACGATTCCTCTGTAGTTCAGTCGGTAGAACGGCGGACTGTTAATCCGTATGTCACTGGTTCGAGTCCAGTCAGAGGAGCCAAATTTAAAAAGCCTGCTTTAGAGCAGGCTTTTTGCTTTTCTGCATCCATACAATTTTTCCCTGCGCACATAGCGCGCAGGGCTCGCCTGGGATTAACGGAACGGCGGTTCGTTGAAGGTACGCAGCTTGCGGGAGTGCATGTGGTCGCCCTCGGCGCGCAGCAGATCGATGGCGCGGATCCCTATCTGCAGATGCTCGGAAATCGCCCCTTCGTAAAAGCGGTTCGCTTGTCCGGGCAGTTTGATTTCACCGTGCAGCGGTTTATCGGAGACGCACAGCAGCGTGCCGTAAGGAACGCGGAAACGGTAGCCCTGTGCGGCAATAGTGGCGCTTTCCATATCAATCGCCACCGCCCGACTGAGATTAAAGCGCAGCGCCGAGGCGGAATAACGTAACTCCCAGTTGCGGTCATCGGTCGTCACCACCGTACCGGTACGCAGACGCTGTTTGACCTCTTCGCCCGGCATGCCGCTAACCTGTTTAGTGGCGTCATACAGCGCGCGCTGCACTTCGGCGATGCTCGGGATGGGAATATCCGGCGGCAGCACCGCATCCAGCACGTGGTCATCACGTAAATAGGCGTGCGCCAGCACGTAGTCGCCTATCGACTGGCTCTCACGCAGGCCGCCACAGTGGCCAATCATCAGCCAGACGTCAGGACGCAGCACCGCGAGGTGATCGCAAATATTTTTAGCATTCGCCGGGCCGACGCCGATGTTGATCAACGTAATGCCCTGACCGTCGTTAGTGATCAGGTGCCAGGCCGGCATCTGGTGCTTTTTCCACGCCAGATCTGAAATCGCCTCTTCCGGGGCCTCCGTGTCGGCGGTGATCCAAATCCCGCCCGCACAGGAGAGGGCAATGTACGGGCTATCCGGATCGAGGATCTGGCTACAGCCCCAGCTGACGAACTCATCGACGTAACGAGTGTAGTTGGTAAACAATACATACGGCTGGAAGTGCTCAACCGGCGTGCCGGTATAATGCTTCAGACGTGCCAGCGAAAAATCGACGCGGCGGGCGTCAAAATGCGACAGCGGATAATACTCGGTAGCGTGGAACAGACCATCGGCGGTTTCATCGCCAATCTGCGACAGTTCGGTGGTCGGAAAATAACGTGTTAATCCAGCGCTCATTGAGCGATCAAGCGTCAGGGCTGAGCCATCAATCACGTAAGGAAAGGGAATTTCGTGCTGCGAATGGCCAACGCTAATATGCGCGCCGTAATCCTGATACAGCAGAGTTAATTGTTCCAGCAGGTAAGCGCGAAAGAGTTTTGGGTTAGTAATGGTGGTGGTGTAGCAGCCCGAATGGGTGAATCGCCCCCAGGCACGGGTTTTTAAGGCTTTGTGCTCGGCGCCATCCCATGAAACAGACAGTTGAGGATAGACGAATAAGCCTTCAGCACGGGCTATTTCATCAGGAAGGATATTGTGGTGAATGTACTCGCCAATGGCCTTACGCAACGCGTTTACCGCTCTTTCATACTGCGCTTCCAGCTGGGAAAGCGCCTGCTCCGGGGTCAGACTGACGGCCTTCTGGTTCATCATTCGCTCCTTGTTTCAGGTCTGCTGATACTGTCGATAGTATGCTACAGCGTGAAAATGGCGAAGGAAAATTACTGTCCCGGGTAAATATTCAAACGCGTTGATAATAAAAGCTTAGCCGCGCAGGGTCAGGCAGTCTGTGCCCAGCGTTCGGCGCTAAAATTACTTGCGCTTATCACTCTTAATGTCGCCGCGCTGTTATTGTTGATGTAATAAAGCGCATTAGGACCAGGCGTTAACTTATCGCCTTCCTGCAGTTTGCATCGGCTTTCGATTTCAGCAATCACCACGATCTGACCGCTCTGTAGAACCACGCAAGTTCTTGCTGGAGATGAATTTTTCCGTACTTTTTTTACCCACCATTCCATTTTTTCACCCTGGCTTGATACACTCGGCATGATAATTGACGTGTTATCGCTTTAAAGACAACTGAAACTACCCATTGGTTTAATTTACGTTTAGCTCACGTTGTTAAATCTTAACTCTGCGATGCAGCGGGACAGGCAAATAACGCTTATGGCTTTGATGCGGCTTAACAAGTTTCTGAATCATTCTGAATTAAGAATAGTCTCGCTAGCGAAAAAAACGCTGGCAGCGGCGGTTATTGTGGTGGTGGTATTTTTCATCGGACGAATATATGAATCGGAACGTGGACCTGCATTGCAGCGCTGGCATACCTGGTCTGGCGATGAGATGACCGCTGATGAAATCGACCGCGCCAGTTTTGCCAGCTATCTCAAACGGGAAGATGAGATTTTCGCCGATTTGCGGCGTGAGGTCAGTGACCAACTGCCTGCCGCTGACAAAACGCCGATAAACCGCTTTTATCGCGACAGCCTGGTCTATCCACCACGCTTTAAGCCTGACTGGAATCGCTCCTTTATACTATTGCCATCCGGCAAACCGCGTGGTGCGGTGGTGCTACTGCATGGTTTAACCGACTCCCCCTACAGCGTGCGCTATCTGGCGGAAGAGTATCAACGGCAGGGGTTTATTGCAGTGGCGCCGCGCTTACCCGGCCACGGTACCGCCCCGGGCGCATTAACCCACGTTGATTGGCAACAGTGGCTGGCGACAACGCGCCTGGCGGTTCGGGAAGCGACGCGACTTGCCGGTGGGGATGTGCCGCTGCATCTGGTGGGATATTCTAACGGCGGCGCGTTGGCGCTGAAGTATGCGCTCGATGAACTGACCGATAAATCGCTGGTCAGGCCGCAGCAGATAATACTGTTATCGCCGATGATTGGCGTAACCGCTTTTGCCCGTTTCGCAGGACTTGCCGGGCTACCCTCGGTGTTTCCCGCCTTTGCGCGTGCGGCGTGGCTAAATGTCGTTCCGGAGTTTAACCCCTATAAGTACAATTCCTTTCCGGTTAAGGCGGCGCGCCAGTCGTGGTTGCTGACCCAGGCCTTGCAAAAACAGATTCTTGCGGCGGCGCAGAGCCAACGCTTAACCTCTCTCGCCCCGGTGTTAACCTTTCAATCGGTGATTGATTCTACAGTCAGCACCCGGGCGGTGGTTGATTCGTTGTACCGCTATTTGCCGGACAACGGCAGCGAACTGGTGATTTTCGATATTAATCAGGCGGCGAACCTGCGGGCGCTGTTTCGCCCGGCGACCTACTCAGCGGTGAATACCTTGTTACCTCCGGCGCCGCGTCCGTACTCTACGACTATCGTGACGAACGCGACTGAGCACACCCTCGATACCGTCGCGCGCCTGACGCTGGCGGAGCAAACCGCAGAGAGAACGCAGGCGCTGCATCTGGCCTGGCCGCAGGATATGTACTCGCTTTCGCATATTGCGGTGCCATTCCCCATCACCGATTCGCTGTATGGCCGCGAGCCGACGGAGAAAAACCTTAGCGGTATTAGCCTTGGCACCATTTCGCTACGCGGCGAGACCGCGACGCTGAGCGTCGGCCTTGATACGTTAATGCGCGCTACTTCTAACCCGTTTTTCCCCTATCTGCTGCAGCGGATCAATCAGCGTCTGCCGTCGTTCTCAGAACCACAGGATGTGCAGTACCGTCCGCAGCGCAATACCGATGAGGGCGGCAGGGGCGACGAAGCGGAAAAGACGCACAAATCTTGAGCTGACGCCAAGGAAAATGCCGATGCCGGGTAGGTCGAAGGTCTGGATGAGGATCCCTGCGGAGGCGTTAATTTGGCTGAGCGTCACTTTACCCTGCTGCGCCAGCTCGGAGATAACCCCAAAATAGGCGGTACCGCCCGCCACGCATTTCACCAGCGCGGGTAGGACGAAGTTTTCGGGGATATGTAGCCATAGCAGCAGCGGCATCAGTACGCGCTGCAGCATCTCGATGACGCCAGCCGCCTGCATCAGTCCGACGATAGTCAATGATAAAATTAGCATCGGCACGGCGCCAAGCGCCAGGCGGATAGCGTCGGCGCCGGCGCTATTGATGACCGCAATCAGCCCGTGATTATTTTGTTCGCTTTCCGGGAGCACTTCTGCCCGGCTGCTCTCGACAATGGATAACTTACGCCCGGTGGCGTACCAGCAGACCGCTGCGGCGCAGAGTCCACCGACAATCGAAATGGTGATTGCGGCCAGCCAGTGCAGGCCGAACGGCGTTAAGGGGTAGAAAACGTTGCCCTGGCCCATGGCGAACACCATCGCCAGGGTGGCGGCCATTTGTCGGTCGGAAACACCACGTTTATCCATAATCGCCAGCGTGGCGAGCGGGGCGGCAAAACTCACAAAATTTATCTGAATCAGCGCGAAGGCGCTCATGCCGGTCAACCCAAAGGGCTTAAGCAGCGGCGCCAGCCAGCGCACGATGATGTCGAGAATTCCGCGGACTTCGAGATATTTCATTATGATCAGCATGACGACCATAATGGGTAATAAGGTATAAAGCGCTACGTCGACGGAGGATTTCCCCGCTGACATAATGATGCCGATGACATCCATTTATCTATCACTGTATGCAGGTCAAATAGTTAGCGCCATCATAATCCCGAAGGGGCAAAATGAACATGCTTTCGTGTGTTAGCGTAGACAGGTAAGAACGGTGCCTTCACTGAAGTGATATTCGCCGCTGAACTGGCTACCTGCGGCAAAGGCGTCGCTGAGCGTTTTATTGAGGCGTAACGTGAAACGCTGTTTTGCCGGGTCGAGTGCGACTATGGCGGCGGCATCAAAATCAAACATCTGCTGTACGCGCGGATATAGCGCTTTGAACAGGCTTTCTTTGGCCGAGAAAGCCAGCAGCAGCGCCCACTCCTTATCCAGAGCACAACAGGAAAGCAGCGTCTGTTCCGGTCTCGAGACAAACATATCGGCGCTTTCCAGCATGATTCCCGGTTGCAGATGCTCGATATCGACCCCGGGATACAGACCGTCGTCCTCGGCGCTAACCACCGCGATGGCAATATCTTCGCTGTGCGAGACGCTTCCTCGCCAGCCTGCCGGCCAAATTGGCGCACGATCCGTAGCGGTTAACACCGGTTCGAAACAACCTGATTGTTGCAGCAAATAGCGCGCGCAGTAGCGCCCGGCCAGATATTCGGCTTTACGTTTTGCGACGGCGCCAGTAAGAGAAGGAGGGAGCGGGATGGCGTACTGGCTAAAAAGAGCATCCTGTAGTTGCGACCTGGCGAAACGTACCCGACAAAATGTCAACGCCGGGTCAGCACGAAGATAGCCGCATTCGGCATGCTGAATAAAGGGGAGATCGTGAAAGCTGTTGGTAACGATAAACATGCAGACTCATCAGGAAAAACCAGTATGGCGCTACCATAGCGCAGGTGATGAACGAAGCAGAAGAGTTGTGTGAAATATAAAGCAAAAAGCCTGCTCGAGGGCAGGCTTTTCTAAATTTGGCTCCTCTGACTGGACTCGAACCAGTGACATACGGATTAACAGTCCGCCGTTCTACCGACTGAACTACAGAGGAATCGTGTGAACGGGGCGCATATTATCGATGACTGACGGTGTTGTCAAAGGCTGAATCGCCATAAAGCGTGCGACTGCTGACAATTTCAACAATCAAAAGCCTTTTATGATAAATCATACCGAAATGCACCGTGATGGTGCATTTATACCCCTAATGGGGCATATCATGCGCTCATGGAAGCCACCAGTATTATCACAAACCCTTATTTTGCCGCACCAGCAGGGTGATGATGTCGCGAGGTAAACCTGGCAAGCATCTTGCAAAATACCTGTAACTTAATGGCCAGTAGTGGCATTCCCTTACAGGAGGCAAAATGAACTTAAGACGACTGAAGTATTTTGTGAAAATCGTCGATATCGGCAGTCTGACCCAGGCCGCTGAAGTCTTGCACATCGCACAACCGGCGCTGAGCCAGCAGGTAGCGACCCTGGAAGGTGAACTGGAGCAGAAACTGTTGATCCGCACCAAGCGAGGCGTCACGCCAACGGAAGCGGGGAAGATTCTCTATACCCATGCGCGGACCATTTTACGTCAGTGTGAACAGGCGCATCTGGCGGTACATAACGTTGGCCAGACGCTGAGCGGGCAGGTGGCAATTGGCCTTGCGCCGGGAACTGCGGCTTCGGCGATCACCATGCCGCTGTTGCAAACGGTGCGTAATGAACTTCCCGAGGTGAACGTATATCTGCAAGAGTGCAGCGGCAGCGTATTGAATGACAAGCTGCTTGGCGGTCAGCTGGACATGGCGGTGCTGTATGAGCGTTCGCCGGTGGCGGGAGTGGTCAGCCAGCCGCTGCTGAAAGAGGATTTGTATCTGGTCGGTACGCAAAACTGTCCGGGGCAAAGCGCTGACCTTTCAGCCGTCGCGGAAATGAGCCTGTTTTTACCGCGCGACTATAGCGCCGTTTGCGCCCGGGTCACCGAAGCTTTCACTTTACGCCGCCTGTCGGCAAAAGTAATTGGCGAGATCGAATCCATCACCACATTAACTGCGGCAATCGCCAGTGGAATGGGCGTTACCGTATTGCCGGAATCGGCGGCGCGCGCGCTGTGTGCTACGGCTAATGGCTGGATGGCGCGCATCAGCACGCCGTCGATGAGTCTGTCGTTATCACTGAATACCTCGGCACGTGGCGGCTTATCTCCTCAAGCACAGGCCGTCAAAGATATCCTGCTGTCGCTGGTTAGTCGTCCGTCCCTGGAGAATCGTGAATTACAGCTGGTCAGTTAGGTTATATTCTTTTAAGGAATAAGTTGCTGGTTTTTATTATTTGTTTGCCGGGTAAACAGACTTTAACAATAGACATCATGTTATGTCTGAAGACCTGGGGGAAAAGGTGAATTTCCAGCAACTTAAAATTATTCGTGAGGCGGCCCGTCGGGATTACAACCTGACGGAGGTTGCTAACATGCTGTACACCTCGCAATCTGGCGTCAGCCGCCATATTCGTGAGCTGGAAGAAGAGTTGGGGATAGAAATCTTTATCCGCCGTGGTAAGCGTCTGCTGGGGATGACCGAACCTGGCAAAGCGCTGCTCTCTATTGCCGAAAGGATCCTCAACGAAGCCAGCAATGTCCGCCGGCTGGCCGACCTTTTTACCAACGACGCTTCAGGCGTATTAACCATTGCCACCACGCATACTCAGGCACGCTATAGCCTGCCTCCGGTGATTAAAGCTTTTCGCGAACTGTTCCCCGACGTGCGGCTGGAGTTAGTGCAAGGGACGCCGCAGGAAATCGAAGCGCTGCTGCACAACGGCGGGGCGGATATTGGTATCGCCAGCGAGCGCTTAAGTAACGATCCGACGCTGGTGGCATTCCCCTGGTTCCGCTGGCATCACAGTTTGTTAGTGCCAAAAGATCATCCGCTGATTGAGGTTACGCCGCTGACGCTTGAGGCTATTGCACGCTGGCCGTTAATTACCTATCGGCAGGGGATCACCGGACGTTCGCGTATTGATGAAGCCTTCACCCGTAAAGGGCTGATGCCGGATATCGTTCTCAGCGCTCAGGATTCCGATGTCATTAAAACATACGTGGAGCTGGGCTTGGGCGTGGGGCTGGTGGCGGAGCAATCCGGCGATGCTCGCGAAGCGGATACCTTTACCCGTCTGGAAACACGCCATCTCTTTGATGCTAATACCGTTTGGTTGGGGTTAAAACGCGGTCAGTTACAGCGTAACTATGTCTGGCGTTTCATTGAACTGTGCAATGCCGGGTTATCATTGGATGAGATTAAACGCCAGGCGATGGAACCGGAGGAAGTGGCTATCGATTATCAAATCTGAGTGCGGACAGCAGGTCAGCGGGAGGTGCCAAAGCAGCTATAATTCATTCACGTGAGTCGCGACTGAGGAAGGGAAAATGATGGTGCGGCGTATGAAGTTGCTTTGCTCTCTGGTGATGATGTTGGCCAGCTACAGCGCGTTGGCGGTAAGTTATCCGTTACCGCCGGAAGGGAGTCGTCTGGTTGGCAGCCCGATTAAAATTAGCGTGCCCGAGCGTAACACCCAGCCGCTGGAAACCTTTGCCGCGCAGTACGGGCAGGGGCTCAGCAACATGCTGGAGGCTAACCCCGGCGTCGATGTCTATTTGCCTAAATCCGGTAGTTCGTTGATTATCCCGCAGCAATTGATCCTGCCTGCCACCGTACGGAGCGGTATCGTAATCAACGTCGCCGAGATGCGGCTTTATTATTATCCGCCCGAGGGCACTACCGTCGAGGTGCTGCCGATCGGTATTGGCCAGGCGGGGCGTGAAACGCCGCGCAACTGGGTGACGACGGTGGAACGTAAACAGGAAGGACCTACCTGGGTACCGACGGCGAATACCCGTCGTGAGTACGCCAAAGAAGGTAAAACCCTGCCGGCGATGGTGCCCCCCGGGCCAGATAATCCGATGGGGCTATATGCTATCTATATCGGCAGGCTGTATGCCATTCATGGTACCAACGCCAATTTTGGCATTGGCCTGCGGGTGAGCCAGGGTTGTATTCGCCTGCGCAACGATGACATTAAATACCTGTTCGATAATGTGCCGGTCGGCACGCGAGTACAGATAATCGATCAGCCGGTGAAGTACACTACCGAGCCGGACGGCAGCCGCTGGCTGGAAGTTCATGAACCATTGTCGCGTAATCGTTCGGAATTTGAGTCAGACCGCAAAGTGCCGCTGCCGTATACCCCGGCAATACGCGAGTTTGTGCAGGGAGCGGGTGTAAACGTCGGTCGTGCGGATTATGCACTACAGCGGCGATCCGGGATGCCGGTGAATATTAGCAGTTCAGCGGGGGAAGCCAGTTTTTAAGCCATGAACGTTAAAAAGCAAAAAGCCTGCTCGAAAGCAGGCTTTTTAAATTTGGCTCCTCTGACTGGACTCGAACCAGTGACATACGGATTAACAGTCCGCCGTTCTACCGACTGAACTACAGAGGAATCGTGTGAACGGGGCGCATACTACTGGCCTCGCATTTTTGTGTCAACGCTAAATTTAAGCAACTGATTCGAATGGCTAAGTTTAATTCAAAGCGAGCTTTTAATGAACAATCCGCACGTCGTCTTCATCCAGCAGATCGTTTTCTCGTAAACGCTGTAGCGGATCCTGACGATAGAACTGACAGAACCGCTGCCATAGCGCCGGGAAACGAGGGGCGAAAAGCTCTGGGGCGCTAAAGAAATATTCAGATAGCACTGCAAAGCACTCAGCCGGATCGGTTGCCGCATAAGCATCAATGCTGGCGGCGCTTTCGCCGACCAAATCGATCTCATCCTGAATGTTGTTCATCGCCGCATGCAGATCGTGTTCCCAGCCAGCCACTTCTCGCAGAGGGATAAAAGGAACGCCGCTGGCGCGGTCGCCGTTGCGTGAATCCAGTTTGTGCGCGACCTCATGTACCACCAGATTAAAGCCGGAGGCGTCGAAAGAGTCCTGAATATCTAACCAGTTAAGGATAATGGGGCCCTGTTGCCAGCTTTGGCCGGATTGGACAACGCGTTGATTATGTACCAGGCCGATGTCATCTTCCCATTCGTCATCGACGACAAAGGGGGCAGGGTAGATCAAGACTTCATGGAAGCCATCTAACCATTCAAGGCCAAGTTCCAGTACAGGCAGGCAAAAGAGGAGTGCGATACGCGCGCTGTGCAGGGGGGTTAACTCAAATCCCTGTAACGGCACCAGACGTTTTTGCTGTAAAAAACGTGCCGCCATCTGGCACAGCTGCTGCTGTTCCTGTTGAGTGAGGTTCGCTAAAACCGGAATGGCAACCGCTTGTTCCCATGGGATTTCGCCATTGCCTGTCTGTTCTTCTGCTTTCCACGGCCATTTAAACATCATATCGCTCGCAAAGTCGTCACTTGAACTCAATTTAAGGGACTGGAGCTATTAAAATGCCAAAGAACCTGGCATTATAGCAACCTCAACAGCGGAGAGATGCCGGAGCGGCTGAACGGACCGGTCTCGAAAACCGGAGTAGGGGCAACTCTACCGGGGGTTCAAATCCCCCTCTCTCCGCCACTATTCAATCACTTACGCCAAATCCCTTCAACGACATCCATCACACTTGGTATACTGTTGGTATATTCCGTCGCTATATTTTTATCAATCATCATCTTCTGAATCCTCGAAAATCGGTTGCTCCAGTGTCGGCGAAACGGTCAATTTGCGGTCATAAACCCGTACCTGACGCTCTGTTTTATCACCGCAGAAAGTTGTTTAACTTCGCGTGAATTTCACACAAATAGCAGTTGTAAGAAGTATCGCGACCAGGCAACCCTAAAAGGCTTCAGAATAGGGAACTGGTTTGCCCACTGGCTCATAAAATGTCAGGGCCGGTAAGTTGTCAGCCACCCACCGGTAAAAACGTGGTCATGAACTCATCTTGTCACTACATGACTTGAGCGATAATTTACGTAACAGAGCCTCTTCATGTGTAGTGCGGTGATGATTATTCTGCATAAAATCGATTCACTGAATTTACCATCGTAAACATGCTAGCGTGTATAGTCAGCTTGACGGGGTGAATGGATTACATTAAAAAGTTGCAGTTTGTTGATACTTCAACTCCTGCAACTATAAAAAGATCTGATGCGTTGATAGCCAGTAAGAATAAAAACTCTTTTCTTACGGGATAGGATTCACTCGAATAAGAGAGAAAGAGTATTTATTGGCGAAGAAGTATCTTTCTCCAGAACCCTTCTGTTGTGAGCTTGCAAGTCACTTCTGAATATTTTTTTCGCTGTGCTTTTGATGTAATAATTATCTTTAAGGTATTAAAGAGTATCTTGATAAACCCTAAGGCCTGCTGTTTTTTTGATGCTTCAGCAATATAACCATTTTTAGTGCTTCGATCGTAATAAAAGATCTTCTTGTACCTAAAAATCTGTCTCAGCGACACGCCTGATGTTTTTTCCTGATAAATAATTTTGTTTTTTGAAGGCGCCAGAAATCCATTTAACGTAATAATTCTGAAAAATCGCCGTGATTTTTTTTCGAAATTACACTTAAACTCTATACTGTTATCTGGAGGAGATATCGGTTTCATTTTTTCATTAAAAGTAATAGAGTTTAATTCTTCTCGAACATCCTTCATGTCTGCATTATTTTCCCAAAAATCGGGAGCGCCATAAACATGTTTGAAAGCCAGGTTGATGGCGGCTGCACTACCATATTGATGAGCAAGCAGGCTTTTTAGATGAAATGAAATATATGTACCAATTATGTCTTTAACTGGTCGGCCAAAATATAACATATTCACGAGATGATTTCGCGTATCAAGGTAGGCGGTCAACGGTGAGGTCTTAGAGGAGAAATCTTCCTCCGCGTAACAAGCAATGCCATTTGTTGTTAATATATCAAAATCGTTCATCATGCCGAATAAGATATCATCACCGCGAACAAAAAAAGGAAATGCAAAACTCTTGACGTGATTTATCGGGAATGCAAAGAACCACCACGCGCCATAATTAGGGAATTGTATTAGAGTTTCTGTTTTTACCAGGGATTCCACATCATTTAATCGCCACCCTGAGTAAATAGGATGACATACCCTATCAAAAAATGCTCCCTTCTCAACTAAAGAGTCGGGGCGCGCACCTGCGAATAACGAACCAGAAACTGCAGCATTGTCGTTTAACGCATAACTCAATATCGAGTATGTCTTTTTAATGCATTCAGCTTCACAACTTGCATCATCATCCATGAATAATGTATGGGTGAAATCACCTTCATCAATGTAATGAAGTAGGCCTCTCATAAATCCACCCGCACCTCCGGTATTTTTATTTGGAATGACCTTAATTCCATTAGCCTCATTAGCTGTTATATTATTGGAGTTATCAATAACAGTAAAATCAATTAGTCCGCGATAGTTATCATCTTCTAATATTTCTCGCTTTATTCTCATCATTGATGGGATAACGTATTTTTTTCTATCAAAATGTGTAATTGATATCCCAAGCTTAACCTCTCTGCGGGGAGACTGTTTGGTAAACCATTCCCCGCTATTAAGGGAGACAATTCCATCTATCGGAATTATTTCAATATATATAATGCCTCGATTGAGAGTGTTGCCCAAATCCAGGGTGAATATTTCTCGAGTGAGGTTATCCAGTGCCACGGTCGCCGATGCTAGCTCATATTTTGAATTTTCTTCTGTAATGAGCATCGCGCTGATTTTGGCTAACCCAGTGCCTGATGCATTGAACGCGAGATCGTGTATTCCGCATTTTTCTTTCCAGAGAATAGTGGAAAAACCATTGTAATAGGTATCAAAAGAAATTTTCCCTCCGGGAAATATGGTAATGATATTTCCCGAAAATGAAAAAAGGCTCCCTCTGATGTACATGCTTTCAGAAGCCCCAAACCTGGCGTTTGGCATAACCAACCGCTGTAAGCATTTTGCTGTTTCCATTATTCCTCTTTTTGATTATTTAAAGCGCGATACAAAATTGAAATGGACGGTTAACAACTAACCGAGATGATTGTTTACAATACTAGTACTTGGCTATCGCAACCAAATGGCAAACCTGATCAATATTATTGACCATCCGTATTGGTCGCTATTGATGTCGCAATTGTAAGAGAAAACGAACCCCATTACTTTGTTCACGGGTCATGAGATTTTACATATCATAAGACTTATCCATGCGAATTTGAGTCGTTTTCCTGCCTTGCGGTTGGAAACTTATTGTCTCTTGTCATACATGTATTTGCTTACTTTAGAACAACACTCATCGCAGAGATAATCTTTCTCAGCCATTAATCTTTCGAAGAACCCTAGCTTTTTACCGCAGCGCATGCAGTGTTTACATTTAAATAATTTCACTTTGCAATTATACCAATTTGTCGTTTTTTCAATCAATGCATATCAGACAGCTAAGCCTGCTGTAGTCATGCTCTTCATAACAGGTTTAACGTGTTGTGATGCGACACGACATAACTTTCACGCCGTAAACCAGCCCGGTTATTACCTGTTTAAGAGTCACAAAATGTTCTTCCCTGTGAAGGGGATATTTTAAAGGCGTATTTTTCGTGTGGATAATTGTTATGACAGATCGATTTTGTTAAATCGATCGGTCATAACGATCATTTTTGTAGGGGTATTCCATCCCGGTGCAGAAATCGTGGGAGATGTAGGGGGCGAGAGGAGAGAGCCAGCCAGCAATCGAATAGAAGAGTTGCCGGATAATCATCAGTGCAGGGGCGAGAAAATACTGTCCGATCGTGCCAATCATTTTGCCAGATAGTTCATAAGAGCCGTATGCCAACCCAATATTGCTGGATGTAAAATCAATGTAATATAGTAAAATTATTAATTAGCTGATTTTTATGTCGTTAGAATAGGTTCTGAACAGTGGATTAGGGGCAACTTTATTGGGGGAGCAAATCTCCCGCTTTCCTGAACCGTGGGGGCTGGAGCCATTTCCAGGACGAAAGTTTAAATGACTTCAATGGCTGGATGTATGCCGATGCCGCGATCGGCTGACTGCTAAAAACGAAAAAAGCCTGCCCGTGGCAGGCTTTGGTGATGCGGGGCTCTTAGAACTGGTAGACCAGGCCCAGCGCGACTACGTCATCAGTCGCGATGCCGTTAGCGCGATAGAAGTAGTCGTCTTCGTCCAGCAGGTTGATTTTGTAATCAACGTAGGTGGACATGTTTTTGTTGAAGTAGTAAGTCATACCCACATCAACGTATTTAACCAGGTCTTTGTCGCCGCTGTTGTACAGGTCTTTACCTTTAGATTGCAGATAAGCGACGGATGGACGCAGCGGTAAACCGAAATCGTCGAACTGATACTGGGCAACAACTTCGAAGTTCTGCGTCTTGTTGGCAATACCGCCGCCAAGATTGCTGGTGGATTTACCGAAGGAAGTCATGTTGCGGGTTTCCGCGTACATTGCGGCCAGGTAGATGTTGTTAGCATCGTATTTCGCGCCCACGGTCCAGGCATCGGCTTTATCGCCGCCGGCGTAAGCGCTGTTGGCCGCTGCGGCCACCTGATTGTTGGTACGGTCAGAAGAAGCATACGCCGCGCCGAAGCTGATGCCCATGCCGAGATCGTAGGAAGAGGAGATACCGAAACCGTCGCCATTTTCACGGGCCAGTTTACGATCACCGCCGTTATTGGTGCCTTCGCCGGAGCCAGCGTTTTCGTTATTACCCTGATACTGCAGAGCAAAGCTCAGACCATCAACCAGGCCGAAGAAATCGCTGTTACGATAGGTCGCCACGCCGTTGGTACGGCCAAGCATGAAGACGTCAGTTTGGGTGTAGCTGTCGCCGCCGAATTCCGGCAGTACGTCGGTCCACGCTTCGACATCATAGATAACGCCGTAGTTACGGCCGTAGTCCAGAGAACCGTAGTCAGCAAATTTCAGACCCGCGAAGCCCAGACGGGTCCAGGAGTTAGCGCCTTCACCTTCAGTGGTGTTCGCCTGAATATTGTATTCCCACTGGCCGTAGCCGGTCAGCTGATCGTTGATCTGCGTTTCGCCTTTCACGCCTAAACGCGCGTAGGTTTGGTCGCCATCTTCAGAAGCATCGTCAGAGAAATAGTGCAGACCGTCAACTTTTCCGTAGAGGTCAAGCTTGTTGCCGTTTTTGTTATAAATTTCCGCAGAGTGCGCCGCGCCTGCTGCTAATAACGCTGGCAGCATAATAGCCAATACTTTTCTTTTCATTATGTATTCCCTTTAATCATAATTAATATGAATTGTCTAATTCCCTGTGGAATGACGAATTGATACTAGCCGCTTAAGTTCATTTTTAATTAAATAAAAAATGTAATAAAAGTATATTAAAATATTTCAAAATATTTATTTTATATTCAATATATGTATTTTTTATTCTTTGGGTGATTAATATTTCTGTGGTTTATTGGTGTTTTATTTTTCTTGTTGATATTAATGTTCTTTAAATTATCTCTTGAAATAACATTTGCATTGTAAATAATATAAAATATGACAGATTATATATTGATAAATTATATTTGGAATAATGTTGCTTTATAATTAATGGCGCTACATTTCATCAAATCGTCTTATTTAAAAGCATGACCACATCCGTAGTATATAGAGAGCGCCCCAATCCTGCGTTCGCGGGTGGCCGAAAGCGCTCACACCATACTCATGCTTCCAGATAAGCACGATAATTGTATAATGTGACGCACATCACAACTGTGTGATTGGAGATCATGCGCAGTGGTTGACGTATGGAGAAGGATTTAATGGACACTAAAGCGAAACGGAGCCCCGGTGGAAAGCTGGCGTTATGGGCTTTTTACGCCTTTTGCGGTTACTTTGTATGGGCGATGGTGCGGTACTGGTGGATAGTGGGGCGTATTCAAAGCATTCCCGGCGCCAGCATTGATGGTGAATTGGGTTCAACGGCAGGCAAATGGATTGGCGCGCTACTGGGTTTCTTGGTGCTGGGAGGTGTGGGGTCCATCCTTGGGGCGATAGCCTGGTACACGCGTCCCCAAATTCAGGGACATGAACAGCACGATTAAAGTTGCTATGCTCACAGCGGGTCCAGGCATCAGGAAAAGCTCATGTTATTAGCTGAATGGCAACAACGATTTGAAAACTGGTTAAATGCGCATCATGCGCAGGAAGATGCGGCTCATGATATATCTCACTTTCGCCGTGTCTGGAGTACCGCGCAGCAACTGGTCGGCGATAGCGACGCTGACCAGTTGGTTATCCTGACGGCCTGCTACTTTCACGATATTGTCAGCCTGGCTAAAAATCACCCTCAACGTCATCAGTCCTCACGGATGGCGGCAGAAAAAACGCGGTCTATCCTGCAAAGCGCTTTCCCCGACTTTCCCGCCGACCGTTATCCTGCGGTTATGCATGCTATTGAAGCGCATAGCTTTAGTGCGGCTATATTACCGCAAAGCGTAGAGGCGAAAATTGTGCAAGATGCAGATCGTCTGGAGGCTCTGGGCGCGATTGGCCTGGCTCGTGTCTTTGCCGTTTCCGGCGCGTTGAACACTATTTTGTTTGATGCTGACGACCCCTTTGCTGATCAGCGCGATCTTGATGACAAGAAATATGCCCTCGACCATTTTCAGAGTAAATTGCTACGCCTGCCTGAGACCATGCAAACGGAGCAGGGGAGAGCGCTGGCGGTGCATAATGCCCAATTTCTGGTGCAATTTATGGCGAAGCTGAGCGCCGAACTGCGCGGCAACCCTCTGTCGTTGGATGAGGCGGTTTTGCGCCGCTTTGCGCCTGCGGTTTAAATCCGTTGCGACTATTTGTGGTACTCTCTGCAAAAATTGTCCGTGCTGGTTGAGGTTATGCCGCAAAATTTACCAAAAGAAAAGCTCCTGTCTGAGCCGGCAGGGGAACACGCGCAGGCGTTATTGCGCCAGCTGATGACGATATATGATGTCAAAACCCTGGTTGCACAGCTGGTTGCTGTTGGCGATCAGCACTGGAGCCCGGCGATAGTCAAACGGGTGGCGACGGTGAGCCGTGCGGCAAGCCGGTTGACGAACGCGGAGTGTGCGCATCTGGCGAGCCTTTTACCGATTCCGCCGCGCCATCATCCCGACTATGCGTTTCGTTTTATCGATCTCTTCGCCGGCATCGGCGGCATTCGCCACGGCTTTGAAGCTATTGGCGGGCAGTGCGTATTTACCAGCGAGTGGAATAAACACGCTGTTCGTACCTATAAAGCTAACTGGTATTGCGATCCACAGGAGCACAGCTTTAACGCCGATATCCGCGAAATCACTCTCAGCCAGCGCAGCGATATCAGTGATGAAGAGGCGGCGAAGTCTATCCGCGAGGCGATCCCGCAACATGATGTGCTGCTGGCGGGCTTCCCCTGCCAGCCCTTTTCCCTCGCCGGGGTATCAAAGAAAAATGCCATGGGACGCGCCCATGGTTTTGCCTGTGAAACTCAGGGAACACTGTTTTTTGATGTCGTCAGAATTATTGCCGCCCGCCGTCCGCCGATCTTCGTGCTGGAAAACGTCAAGAATCTGAAAAGTCACGATCAAGGAAGAACCTTCCGCATTATCATGCAAACGCTGGATGAGCTTGGCTATGAGGTGGCGGATGCCGATCATGCAGGCGCCGAGGATCCCAAAGTTATCGATGGGCGTCATTTCCTGCCGCAGCACCGCGAGCGTATTGTGCTGGTGGGTTTCCGTCGTGACTTACAGTTGCATGAAGGATTTACGCTGCGCGATATCGCCAGTTTGTATCCGCCGCAGCGGCCAACCTTCGGTGAGTTATTGGATCCGACCGTCGATGCTAAATTCATCCTGACGCCGGTTCTGTGGAAGTATCTTTACCGGTACGCGCGTAAACATCAGGCGCGTGGCAACGGTTTTGGCTACGGTCTGGTCGACCCGACTCATCCTGGCAGCGTCGCGCGAACGCTCTCTGCTCGCTACTACAAAGATGGCGCTGAGATCCTGGTGGATCGCGGTTGGGATAAGGCATTAGGCGAAAAGCATTTTGACGATCCTCAGAATCAACTGCGTCGCCCGCGGCGCTTAACGCCGCGCGAATGCGCAAGGTTGATGGGATTCGAAGCGCCGGGAGAGCACCGTTTTCGTATTCCGGTTTCCGATACTCAGGCCTATCGCCAGTTTGGCAACTCGGTGATTGTTCCGGTGTTTGCCGCGGTGGCGAAGCTGCTGGCGCCGCGAATTGCCGTCGCGGTAAAGCAACGTGTTGCCGGAGAGAGCGATGGCGGACGTTCACGATAAGGCCACGCGTAGTAAAAATATGCGCGCTATCGCTACCCGCGATACGGCTATTGAGAAGCGGCTGGCGGCGCTACTGACGCAGGCCGGGTTCACTTTTAGCGTTCAGGCGGCATCGCTTCCTGGGCGGCCTGATTTTCTGCTGCCTGACTACCGCTGTGTTATCTTCACCCACGGCTGCTTTTGGCATCATCACCACTGCTATCTGTTTAAAGTACCGGCGACGCGCACCGATTTTTGGCTAAAAAAGATTGGTGCTAACGTGCAGCGCGATCGCCGCGACCTGGCGCTGTTGGTAGAACAAGGTTGGCGGGTGCTTATTGTCTGGGAGTGCGCGCTCCGCGGGAGGCTGAAATTAAGCGATGAAGCCCTAAACGAGCGTCTGGAGGAGTGGATCTGCGGCGGCGGGGATTGCGCGCAGATCGACACTCACGGCATCGGTATTATCGATCCGATTGACAAGGCGTAACGGTTGAACGGGCAGGGAAGAGATATTTACCCAGCGTCACCAACACGACCGCGAAAATAATCACCGCCAGCGCCAGCCATTCGATCAAGGAGAGACTTTCGCCGCCAAACCCGGTTCCCAGTAGCACGGCGACAACCGGGTTTACATAGGCATAGCTGGTAGCAACCGCCGGCGTTACGTTACGTATCAGATACATATAGGCGTTAATGGCAATAAGCGAGCCAAAAATGGCCAGATAAGCAACAGCAAAAATACCGGACCAGGACGGCATTTGAGTGAGTTTCTCCCCCGAGAGCCCCGATGCCGCAGACAGCACAATCCCTGCCGCCAGCATTTCGATCGCTCCAGCCATCATCCCGGTTGGTAATTCAATACGCGAACCGTAAACCGAGCCAAACGCCCAGCTCAGGGAACCAATCAGAATCAGCAATGCGCCCCAGGGGTTACCGCTGAGGTTGCCGCCGCTATTGAGCATCACAATTCCCGCCAGGCCGATCGCGATACCGAACCATTCCAGCTTGCGTGTGGCAATGCCAAAAAAACGGCTGAAACAGAGCGTAAACAGCGGTACGGTGGCGACCATTACCGCAGCGATACCTGATGGTACATGCTGATGTTCTGCAAGGGTGACGAACCCATTACCGACAGCGAGCAACAGGATGCCAATCAGTGCAGCATTAAGTAGCGGCCGGCGGGCCGGGAGTTTATGGCCGGTGGCCAACAAATAGATGAGCAACACGCCCCCGGCAGAGAGAAAGCGGATCCCGGCCATCATCAACGGCGGCCAACTGGCGACGCCAATCGCGATAGCAAAATAGGTTGAACCCCAAATGATATACAGCGCAAACAGCGCGCCGATTAGGGGTAACAGTTGACGGGTAGACATACTTCCTCACGACGAAAAAGATAGAAAGGGGACATATAGTTAACGTGAAAACTAACGTGCTGGCGAGCGCTTTCAATGTGATTTTTTTGTTATTTTTTTGTTGACTAGTGACATCTCTGGGCGAGAGGGCGCTTTTGCCTCATACTCTATGTTTCATAAACAGAAATTGAAGGAAGTACATTTTGGCAGGAAGTAGTCTTTTAACCTTATTGGACGATATTGCCACGCTGCTGGACGATATCTCCGTCATGGGAAAACTGGCGGCCAAGAAAACGGCTGGCGTACTGGGCGATGATCTTTCTCTCAATGCGCAGCAGGTCACTGGCGTAAGGGCCAACCGCGAGCTCCCGGTAGTATGGGGGGTAGCAAAAGGCTCGTTTCTGAATAAAGTGATTCTGGTGCCGCTGGCGTTACTCATCAGCGCATTTATTCCCTGGGCTATTACGCCGCTTTTGATGCTCGGCGGCGCTTTTCTCTGTTTTGAAGGCTTTGAAAAAGTGCTGCATAACCTGCATGCGCGTAAGAATAAGGAAGACCCGAAACTGCGTCAGCAGCGTCTGGAAACGCTCGCAGCCCAGGATCCGCAGGCCTTTGAACGCGATAAAGTAAAAGGAGCGATCCGTACCGATTTTATCTTATCAGCCGAAATCGTCGCGATAACCCTGGGTATTGTGGCTGATGCGCCATTGCTTAATCAGATCCTGATTTTATCCGGTATCGCCATCCTCGTGACCGTTGGGGTTTACGGCCTGGTGGGCGTCATCGTCAAGCTGGATGACATGGGCTATTGGCTGGTAGAGAAAAAAAGCGTACTGGCACAATGGATAGGAAAAGCTCTCCTGGCCATCGCGCCGCGGTTGATGAAAATTCTGACTTTCGTCGGTACCCTGGCGATGTTTCTGGTTGGCGGCGGTATCGTGGTTCACGGCGTAGCGCCGCTGCATCATTTCATCGAAAATCTTGCCTATGGGCTGAGCGGAATACTGGCATCCATAATGCCTGTGGTCGCTAATCTGGTGCTAGGATTTATCATTGGCGCTATCGTCTTTGGCGTCGTAAAAGCGATAACCGCATTGCGCGGTAACGCGAAATAAATCCCAGCGCCGGTTACGCAAGATGGGCCGGCGTCGTCTAAGGTGAAACTGTTTCTCCCTGATACCGGAGGCAAAAATGGTCTTGTTGGTCAGTGATGAAGTCAGACGGAAAAGCGGCGGGCCGCGAATGGTCGTCACCGGCATCGCCGGCGACATGGTGGAGTGCCGGTGGTATGACGGTCACGTCGTACAGCGTGAAGCCTTCCGTGAAGATGAGCTGGTCCGCGGCGAAGGGCAACGTTCGCAGCATAATTAGATGTGCAGCGCCCGCTGGTGCGGGCGCTTTTTATATTGATTACGTTCGGACAAGGAGCGTTGATGTCGTTGGTTTCTTTGACCGTACTGCGAGTAAATAATGGATAAGCCGCTGTGGCCAAAAAAGTTCCGTCGCCTCTTCAATCCGGGGCGTGTGGTTAATATCTGTTTCATCGTGGTGCTGTTCTTTTCTACGTTACTCATCTGGCGAGAAATCCGGGTACTGGAAGAGGCCTACGTCGCCAATCAACGTAATAATCTTGAGAACGTGGCCCATGAAATGGATGGGCTGTTGCAATTTAATCTTAATCGGCTGCTCTTTTTCCGCAACAGCATGCAATCGGCGCTGGAGAACCCGCTGGATTTCGCCATTCTGCGCCGGGCCGAGCAGGAGTACATCAGTAAACGTCACGATCCTATCTGGTCAGTCGAACTAAATAACCGGCGTACCCTGACGGTATACGGAGTCTCCGATTCTTTTGTCGACGCAGATGACCTGTTGTCGCGTAACAATCCTCAGGCCAGCAATGAATTGATGGCTACCCTTGAGCTTGGCTATCTTCTGCGTTTGACCAACAATAACCGAATCTTCAGCGAGCGCATGTCCTACGTTTCTCGCAGCGGCTTTTACACCACCACCGATGCTCCGCGCAGTTCAAGCCAGGTGCTGGCGCAGTTTTCGCGAGATACGGGGTCAGCATGGTTTATGCGGCAAACCCAGCGTGATAATCCGGGGCGAGGGATCCTCTGGCAAACCACCCAGCAGGAAGATGGGTATACGCAACCGCAGGTGGTTACGGCCTCGATTCCTCTGGATTATGAGCACTACTGGCTGGGCGTGCTGGCGATGGATTTTTCCATCCGCGACCTGCAGAATTTTCTCGTCAGTGCGGTAAAAGGAGGCCAGATGGGCGAGTATCAGCTGTATGACAAGCAGCTCAACTTGCTGGCCTCTTCGGCGCCGGATGATGTGCTGACGCCGCTCTCGCCCGAGGAACAAGAAAAACTGCGCTATGCGTTGGCCAATGATAACCATGGTGGCATACGCCAGTTAACCCGTTATATCAGTTGGGAAAAGATCCGTAACTTTGACGGCCTACTATTGCATATTCATACCCTGAAGGAGGGCGTGCGTGGTGATTTCGGGACGATTTCCATCGCCCTGACCCTGATGTGGTTAATGTTTACCCTCATGCTGATCGTGTCCTGGTTGGTTATCCGCCGTATGGTCATCAATATGAGCGTGTTACAGGCGTCGCTTGAATGGCAGGCCTGGCATGATGCTTTAACACGGCTGTTAAATCGCGGCGCCCTGTTTGAGAGGGCGATTGCGGCGGCCCGAAACTGCCGGCGGAATAATCAGCCCATATCCGTCATTCAGCTGGATCTGGATTATTTTAAAGGTATTAATGATAAACACGGACACCAGGCCGGAGACCGCGTTTTAACGCTTGTGGGAAGCACCATTATGGGGCAGATCCGCGAGGAGGATATTGCCGGCCGCGTTGGCGGCGAAGAGTTCTGTATCGTTCTACCCAACACGCAACTGTCGCAAGCACGCGCGATTGCTGAGCGTATTCGTCTGCGTATCCATAGCCGGGAGATATTATTGCACAACAGCGTTAGTCTGCGGATCAGCGCCTCGCTGGGGGTTAGTAGTAGCGAGATATCAGAGGAGTTTAACTTTGAGGAGCTGCAGTCTATTGCCGATCATCGCCTGTATCTGGCAAAGCAGAATGGACGTAACCGGGTTTGTTCGGCTGGATAGGACTCGATAATGTGAAATTGCTCACCTTTTCTGCCGCGTTGATATTCTTCGGTATAGGAAAATTCCTAAAAAACTCACTGCTTCGGTACACCGTTCGTAACAGAACGATAAGGGGCAAGCCTTGTCACGCCTGGGTTATTAAATTGGATGTACATATAAGCCGCATTTCTCAATAATTCTCATCATCAATACTTCTTGTCATGCAAAATAATTGAGGATAATGTCTTCCATGCATCGGATTTCCCGGTGTAACGAATTTTCAAGTGCTTCTTGCATTAGCAAGTTTGATCCCGACTCCTGCGAGTCGGGATTTTTTTCACCTGTGCTTAACGGTTGGCTTCAGTCACGCTAAAGTCATGAATATCAAGCTCAAAAGCTTCAGCCAGCTCGCGCCAGGTGTGTTCGTTGCGACCATCGATACTGACATGGTGCGGATCATCTTCACTACGATGTACTTCGCTTTCGCTTATCTCATTGATCGCCGCCAGCAGGGCATCGACATTAACGTCAATCCCGTCTGTATTCGTCACACCGCGGTCTTTAGCGGATTTCATCATCACTACCTCGCTCGGCTCTGACAGGGCCTCTTTAAGTATAGACGGTCTATAAAAACGCCAGTTGCGCTGGCTGAACGCTGCGTGAAGGCAGGTTTTGTTCTACACTGGCTCAAAACGAGAGGAGGCGAGTTATGCAGGTAAACGATCGTGTCACGGTAAAGACCGACGGTGGCCCACGTCGTTCGGGGGTAGTACTGGCAATTGAGTCGTTTAGTGAAGGAACCATGTATCTTGTGGCGCTGGAAGACTACCCGCTGGGGATCTGGTTTTTCAATGAAGTGGGGCACCCGGACGGCATTTTTGTTGAGAAAGCTGAGTAGGCCCGATTCAGAAACTGGCGGCGATACCCGCCAGTTTGCCATCAGCGCATATTGACGTAAATGCCGGAAGTAATGTTTTCAGCCAATCGAACAATATGATAAATCACCTGTTTATTATGCGTCTGGATCTTTTTCTTAATATTACCTTTATGTGACGAGACGGTTTTTGCTTTGATATTCATCTGTCTTGAAATATGTGAAGTCGCGTGCCCGGCCATCCACATCTGCAGCATATTCGATTCTGCCTGACTGAGCGATAAAGTAGGAATGCGGGTGCGTAATTGGTTTAGATTATTGGCGGTATCGGTTTGTAGATAATTACCCAGAATGTTATCAAGGTCTTTCGGCGTTAGCGATTTTGAACTGATAAGTAGATTCTTGCGCACAAGTAAATAGTGGTCAAAATGGATGTTTGCCAGGGACATAAAAATAACAAATAAGGTATCGGGGTTGGTGGTAATGATGTCGCGGATAAGTTGGTTGCTCTCTTCGTGATGTATAAAACAGTCCTCGTTGAGAAACACAACCGCCGGACGCAGTGATTCGCAGCGCTCCTTCAAACTTAGTGCACTACGCACCTCAATGATATCGCGCTTCTTTATTCCCCGGCTTGCCAGATATCCGGTTAAACCTAGCCGGGTATAGCTGCACAAATCCATGATAATCGTTGACATGACCCATCCTCAATCAACACGTAACGATAATTCATCTGGCGCCTGGCCGTGTGATGAAGTCCATTTTTATAACGCCTGACTTTATGCGGAAAGCATTAGCCAGACTAAACTATTTGCTAATAATACTCATAATTTGCCAGGAATATTCTTAAAGTAAAGCCATAGAAAAAGAATAATCAGTTCCTGACAGTAATAATGCCCGGCGCTGGGGCATGGCGTCGCGACTATTTCAATTTATTTTCGGATTATCCTTATGAGGCGGCAGTCAATTAAATGGATGTTATCGGTGTTGTATTCAAAAAATGCATTTTTCATTCATGTTTCATACAACTAATAATAATCGGTAAGAGTAAATGCCGGGATTGGCGGTGAGGTTAAGCAACGGGCACATCGTGCAGGGGTGGCGGCCTTAACGCTTTAATGCCACAATACTTTTTTATCGGTTTGTAGGATGGATGATGAAAAAGATTGTTATGGCTGGCGCGCTGCTTGCTTTGGCCGGATGCGTACAGGTTGATACCTATCAGGCAGTGGTTAAAGCGCCAGCGCCTGCAGGGTTGGAAGGGTTCTGGCAATCGAAGGGACCGCAAAGCGCGATGGTAAGCCCTGAGGCGATTGCGACGTTTATCGTCACTAAAGACGGGGATACCCTCGATTGCCGTCAGTGGCAGCGGGTGATTGCTGAGCCGGGTAAATTAATGAACCGCGATGACCAGGTCTACAATGTGACCAGCAGCCTTGATATTTATCCTATTGAACGTAATGGAAATACGCTGGAATATGACCGAATGACGTTAACCCGCGTCGAGCGCTTAACGCCGGAGTGCGAAGAGGCCTGGAAAAAGAACCAGGCGGCGAGTAAAACCGCGCCATAATCGATTTTTGGCGGGCCGGCTTAAGCCGGCCCGTGTGCTTTAAAGCACCTCTTCAATGACCCAGACGCTGACGCTACCAGCGTTACAGGTAAATACGGCATTGCCCTCGTCGTCGGTTTCAATCATCTCCTGGCGATTATTAAGAAAATCCTTCCAGCGTTTATTGGCGTAATTCTCGCCAAGCGGCAGCGTTTTCTCGCCATCATCGCCGTTAGAAAGTACCACCACGCAGCCCGGGTGCTCATCGGTACCGCTGCGGCTAAAGGCAATACAGTTAGGGTGATCGAACCACAGCGTTTGTACGCCGTGGGCGAAACGCTGACGGGCGTCGATGAGCTCATGAAGTTGCTCGATAACCGGCATCTCGATGGCGTAAGTCTGGCCATCTCCGCCGGTATCTTCATAGCTTGCGCCGAACAGGTCGGCGTAAAATACCGAGGGAACACCGTTTTCACGCAGTAAAATCAGCGCATAGGCTAGCGGCTTAAACCAGGCTTCGACCGGCGCTTCCAACGCCTGAAGCGGTTGAGTGTCATGATTCGTCACCAACGTAACCGCATGGAAGGGATCGGCTTCAACCAGCGTGCCGGTAAAGATTTGACTCATGTCGTAATCGCGCCCCTGACGTGAGGCTTCATGGAATTTCATCTGCAGTGGTGCATCAAACAGCATGGTATTACCGTCTACAAGATCGATATACTGCTGTAGTTTATCCACCTCATGCGACCAGTATTCGGCAACAATAAAGAGTGGTTTTTCGCTGGAACTCTGTACGTGCTCAATCCACTCTTTATAAAACCATGCCGGAATATGTTTGACGGCATCAAGGCGAAAACCATCGCAGCCAGTCTGTTCAATGACCCAGCGGGCCCAGTATTTTATCTCCTCGGTGACGGCATGGTTGCGGAAATCGATATTTTCGCCCATGAGATAATCGAAGTTGCCCATTTCATCGTCGACCTGATCGTTCCAGCCGTCGCCGGTGTAGTCATTAACCACCTTGAATACGCCATCGTCATCGGGATTTTCGATATGGTCGATACCGCTAAAACATTTATAGTCCCAGATGAATTGTGAATATTGTCCACCACGGGCAGGGAAGGTATAGCGAGTCCAGGCTTCACATTCGAGGATTTCTTCCGAAATTTGCGTGCGGTCCTGTTCATCAACGCGTTGTACGCGAATGCGTTCTTTCTCATCGGCGCCCATCTTATGATTAACGACGACATCAAGTAGGACGGCAATTTGATGCTCTTTTAGCGCCTTAATTGCCGCCAATAACTGGGCCTTATCGCCATATTTGGTGGCAACCGATCCTTTCTGATCGAATTCCCCGAGGTCGAAAAGATCGTAGCTATCATAGCCAACCGAATAACCGCCGGAGGCGCCCTTATAGGCGGGCGGCAACCAAATCATATTAATGCCAATTTCGTTAAGATTTGGCGCAAGGGCTTCTACTTCCCGCCATAGCTCGCCACCTTCCGGGTAATACCAATGAAAACATTGCAACAACGTGGGATTTTTCATCTTCCATGCTCCTGGCGTCATCAAGCTGACCTTTGCAGTATGGGAGATAACTGGCAAATATGAATAATTTCGTTGCTTTTTCGCTATACCCTAAATGGCTGCATATATAATAAATTGGCATAAGATGTAGCGGATAGATGTTGGTAGGCTACTGCTAAACGCCTTACACTACACGAAAATCTCATCATATTCGGGGTATCTATGAAACTAGCACTTCTGGGTCGTCAGGCGCTGATGGGCGCAATGGCCGTAGCATTGATGGCTGGTGTGAGCGTGAAAACTTTCGCCGCTGAAAATCTGCTTAATCAGGTCAAAGAGCGCGGCACGCTGCGCGTTGGCCTGGAGGGCACATACCCGCCATTTAGTTATCAAGGTGATGATGGCAAACTGACCGGTTTTGAAGTTGAGTTTGCCAATGAGCTGGCGAAACACATCGGTGTGAAAGCGGACCTCAAACCTACTAAATGGGACGGTATGCTGGCTTCACTTGATTCCAAACGAATTGATGTGGTGATTAACCAGGTCACTATTTCCGACCAGCGTAAGAAAAAATACGACTTCTCCACCCCGTATACTATTTCTGGTATTCAGGCGCTGGTGAAAAAGGGTAACGAAGGCGTGATTAAAACCGCAGCGGACCTGAAAGGCAAAAAAGTCGGCGTTGGCCTGGGCACCAATTATGAAGAGTGGCTGCGCCAGAATGTACAGGGCGTTGATATTCGTACCTACGATGATGACCCGACAAAATATCAGGACCTGCGCGTAGGCCGTATTGACGCTATTCTGGTCGATCGCCTGGCAGCGTTGGATTTAGTGAAGAAAACCAACAATACCCTGGCCGTAACCGGTGAAGCATTCTCCCGTCAGGAATCCGGCGTGGCGTTGCGTAAAGGTAATGAAGATCTGCTGAAAGCGGTGGACACCGCCATTGCCGATATGCAGAAAGATGGCAGCCTGAAGGCGCTTTCAGAAAAATGGTTTGGTGCTGACGTCACTAAGTAACGTCTGCAGATGAAAAAAGGCGCTGATAATGGCGCCTTTTTTTATTTCGCACGCAACTGCGTGCATAATAAGGATAACTGAGTCTGGAGGTGCCATGTCACTACAAAATTTAACGCGTTTTCCGCGCCTGGAATTTATTGGCGCGCCGACGCCGCTCGAATATCTACCGCGCCTGTCCGATCATCTCGGGCGGGATATATTTATTAAACGTGATGATGTTACCCCCATGGCGATGGGCGGAAATAAACTGCGCAAGCTGGAATTTCTTGCCGCTGATGCGCTGCGCGAGGGCGCTGATACGCTGATTACCGCTGGAGCCATTCAGTCCAACCATGTGCGTCAGACGGCGGCCGTCGCCGCGAAACTGGGTCTGCACTGCGTCGCGCTGTTGGAAAATCCGATAGGCACTCGTGCTGAAAATTATCTGACCAACGGTAACCGCCTGCTGCTGGATCTGTTCAATACTCAGGTCGAGATGTGCGATGCATTGACCGATCCTAACGCGCAGCTTGAGGAGCTGGCGACTCGTATTGAAGCGCAGGGATATCGCCCTTATGTCATTCCGGTTGGCGGTTCTAACGCCCTTGGCGCGTTGGGGTATGTCGAAAGCGCGCTGGAAATCGCCCAGCAGTGTGAAGGGGCGGTGGAGATCTCCTCGGTAGTGGTCGCCTCCGGTAGTGCGGGTACTCACGCAGGGCTAGCCGTTGGCCTGGAACAGCTAATGCCGAACGCAGAATTAATTGGGGTGACCGTGTCACGTAGCGTTGCCGACCAGTTGCCGAAAGTGGTTGCGCTGCAGCAAGCCGTTGCGAATAGCCTTGAATTACAGGCCAAAGCGGAAATTACCTTGTGGGATGATTATTTCGCTCCCGGATACGGTACGCCCAATGAAGAAGGCCTGGAAGCGGTGAAACTACTGGCGCAGCTGGAAGGTATCCTGCTGGATCCCGTCTACACCGGCAAGGCTATGGCCGGTCTGATTGACGGCATTAATCAGAATCGCTTTAAGGATGAGGGGCCGATTCTGTTTATCCATACTGGCGGCGCACCAGCGCTGTTTGCTTATCATCCGCACGTTTAATGCAGAATTAATAGAATGCACGAAAGTATCCAACTGGTCATTGATTCCGCACCATACCTGTTAAAGGGCGCGGTTTTTACGTTACAACTGAGCATCGGCGGCATGTTCTTTGGTCTGCTGCTGGGCTTTATCCTCGCACTGATGCGCATGTCGTCCATCTGGCCGATCAGATGGCTGGCGCGGATGTATATCTCCATTTTCCGCGGAACTCCGTTGATTGCTCAACTGTTTATGATCTATTACGGTCTGCCGCAGTTCGGCATTGAGTTGGATCCTATTCCGGCGGCGATGATTGGCCTGTCGTTGAATACCGCGGCCTATGCGGCGGAAACGTTGCGAGCGGCAATTGCCTCTATAGATAAAGGGCAGTGGGAAGCGGCAGCGAGTATCGGTATGACGCCGTGGCAGACCTTACGACGGGCTATTTTACCCCAGGCTGCCCGCGTGGCGCTGCCGCCGCTCTCTAACAGCTTTATCAGCCTCGTCAAAGATACTTCGCTGGCGGCGACGATTCAGGTACCCGAACTGTTCCGTCAGGCGCAGTTAATTACCTCGCGTACGCTGGAGGTCTTTACGATGTATCTGGCCGCCTCGCTGATCTATTGGGTGATGGCGACCGTACTCTCAACCTTGCAGAATTATTTTGAAAATCAGCTGAATCGCCAGGAGCGTGATCCAAAATGAGTGCGATTGAAGTCAAAAAACTGGTGAAGAAATTCCACGGGCAGACCGTGCTGCACGGTATCGATCTCGAGGTTCAGGAAGGGGAAGTGGTGGCAATTATCGGTCCTAGCGGCTCCGGTAAAACCACGCTGTTGCGCAGCATTAACCTGCTTGAGCACCCCGAAAGCGGTACCATTCGCGTGGGTGATGTGACTATCGATACGTCGCGTAGTATTAGCCAGCAAAAAGGGTTGATCCGCCGCCTGCGTCAGCATGTTGGCTTTGTGTTTCAGAACTTCAATCTGTTTCCGCATCGTACGGTGCTGGAAAATATTATTGAAGGGCCGGTTATCGTAAAAGGCGAAGATAAGAACGAGGCCATTTCTCTGGCGCGTGAGCTGCTGGCAAAGGTGGGGTTGTCGGGAAAAGAGAATAGCTATCCGCGTCGTTTATCCGGTGGGCAGCAGCAGCGTGTGGCAATTGCCCGCGCGTTAGCAATGCGCCCGGACGTTATCCTTTTTGATGAGCCGACTTCTGCATTGGATCCTGAGTTGGTGGGCGAGGTGCTCAACACCATACGCCAGCTGGCGCAGGAGAAACGTACCATGGTTATTGTGACCCATGAGATGAGCTTCGCTCGTGATGTCGCCGACCGCGCCATTTTCATGGATCAGGGACGTATCGTCGAACAAGGTAAGGCCAGAGAGCTATTTGCTAATCCTCAGCAGCCGCGGACGCGTCAGTTCCTTGAGAAATTTTTAATGCAGTAAATGTTACCATTCTGGCGCGGCCGACCCTAAACGGCAGGGCGGTCGTGACCAGATAATGGGCGTACCCGACAGGCGGATGGGAAATGTGAGCCGTTCAGCCAGACCAAATGTCGACCACTCCATCGCAGGTTGAAAATCACGACGTTGCAGCGGCGCGAAAGGCATCTCATGCCGTGCGCCTGGCCACTCCATCAGGGTGGCGGCGACGCGCGCCAATGACAGCCGCGCACGATAACCTTTGCCGCTCTCTATGCGTTGTCCTATCCCTTTTAATACCGCAGCAGCCATCAGATACCCCGTCGCGTGGTCTAAGGCTTGTACCGGAAGCGGGATTGGTTTATCCGCGTCGCGCCAGCGTTGACCGGCATGAGCGATACCACAGGCCATTTGCACCAGACTGTCGAAACCACGTCGGTTTCTCCATGGACCCTCCCATCCCCAGGCATTCAATGAAACATCAACAATTCCCGGCGATAAAGCGGCTCTGGTATGACAATCAAGGCCTAGCGCATCCAACGCGTCAGCGCGGTAACCGTGAACAATGACGTCGGCTTGCGAGAGTAACGTGATTAAATGTTGCTTATCGATTTGTTTTTTTATATTCAATCGGGCGCAGCGCTTACCCAGCGTAATCTCTTCTTCGAGCGTGGGTTCATGCCAGTCGACCGGATCGATACGTAATACATCAGCGCCTAATCCCGCGAGAAAACGTGTTGCGACTGGGCCAGCAATAATCCGGGTTAAATCCAGTATCCTGATTCCTGACAAAGGACGGGAGGAGGAGAGAGGCCAAACAACCGACGGTCCCGGCGGTAAATCTGCTTCTATCAGCAGCGGCTGCCGGCTGACGGCGATGCCTTGCGGATGGGCTCGCCACTCTTCCGCGCTGCGCATCGCCGCCGCGCAACCGCCATTTTCCACCACCGCTTGTTCCAACGCATGCGAGCGCCATTGACGAACTTGTTGAGCCAGCATTTGCCGCGTCGCATGTTGCCCCAGAATCTGCGCCACGGCGATTCTGTGATGGGCGGCATTCGTATGCAGTCGGATCCATCCATCTTCCGTTTGATAATCTCCCGCTAATGGATCCCAAAGCTGCTGTATTGGGCGATTGTGCGGCTTGGCGCTGGCTGAAAACCAATATGACGCGAGCCGACGATCCACTCTTGGCGTGGCGGATGATGAGCACAAGCGGGCAAGGTAAGCGGCGGCGATCCCCATTGAGGCGGCAGCAAAATCACTGACAGCAAAACAAGAAGATAAAGCCCCTGGGTGGCGGAACTCGATTGGCGGGACAGGGCTTGCGCTAAAGTCTTGCCACATCCGGGAAAAGAGCTGCATAGACGAGGACGGCGAGAGCATATTTTCCTCCAGAGTTCGATAAATAATCGTCAGCGAAAATCGAATAATGCGATGGCTACGTTATTTTATACATATAAATAAGATTTATGTGTTAGTTTTATGTATTTATAATAATGATTATCAATCAGGGGTTATTTGGTAGGTTATGAGGGACATTGATTTTTTCAGCTGGCGGCGGGAAATGCTGCAACAATTCCAGTCAACTCATGATGGGGATTCGGTTTATAACCTGCTCCAGCAACAAACAGAGGCGCTGGAATACGACTACTACGCACTTTGTGTGCGCCATCCGGTGCCTTTTACGCGTCCGAAACTCACGCTGCAATCAACTTATCCTCAGGCCTGGATGTCTCATTATCAGGCGGAGAATTATTTTGCTGTTGACCCGGTATTGCGCAGAGAAAATTTTCTCCGTGGACATTTGCCGTGGAATGACCAGCTCTTTTGCGATACGCCGGAATTATGGAATGGCGCGCGCGATCATGGTTTAAATAAAGGTGTGACGCAGTGTCTTACCTTGCCAAATCATGCGTTGGGCTTCTTATCGGTTTCCGCGAAAAATGCGCAACCGGGTTCTTATCAGGAGGACGAATTAGAATTGCGCCTGAGAACGCTCACCGAACTCAGCCTGCTGGCGCTGTTGCGGCTGGAGGATGAGATGGTAATGCCGCCGGAGATGAAGTTTAGCCGACGCGAACTGGAGATTCTCAAATGGACCGCAGAAGGGAAAACTTCCGCCGAGGTGGCGATGATATTGTCTATTTCAGAAAATACGGTCAATTTTCATCAGAAGAATATGCAGCGCAAATTTAACGCGCCCAACAAAACGCAAATCGCCTGTTATGCCGTCGCAACAGGATTAATTTGAGCGAATCGTTCGTTCTGCGTGTCAGACGTGAAACCGGCTGTCAGTGATAACTTTCAGCCGGTCCTTTCTTACTGACGGTAAGCTTGTTTAATTTGCTTAACGGTGCTGGAGAATACGGCAGCCTGAGCCTCATCTTCCATCTGCGCGATTTGTTTTTCCATTTTAATAATCACGCGGCCTGCGTCCGCCTGGCCCATAGCCTGAAGCATTAGCGTCAGTAGCGCTTTCAGGCAGGAGACCTCCTGCGCCAGTTGTTGATTATTTTCTGCAGTGGAAAAATCTGGTGTGCTCATCGATATCCTCGTTTGCTATCGGCGCTGTTGCGCAATACTAAATGTTAAGGCGGCGCAGTATACCACAAGCAGTAGAAAAAAAAGGAGCGCGTGATTTGTGTTCCAGGTTTCGGGCGCTGAGCGGTTAAATTTACTGAATAATATCTGTTCATCTTAACGGTCGTCGTTAATTTTTGCCGCTGTTTTTGGGAGAAGTTAATTATTGTTACATCCTTCGAACCGTATTTATCCGCGAGCTGTTCTGTTGCTTTTTTTGCTCCTTCTGTAGGGGGAATGTTAAAAAAGAAACATAATCCAACTATATGTTCTGTATAGGTTTCCACCTGGTGTGGAGACAAATTGCCATAAATGGGATAGAAATCTTCTCCAGGACACTTTTTGGGCTTTTAAAGTTACGATAAAACCCGGTAATATATGTGAGATAAACTATCAGTAGCGTTATCCCTAATTCTGGAGATTATTCCTTTGATCAACGTACTTCTTGTTGATGACCACGAACTAGTGCGCGCAGGGATACGACGCATTCTGGAAGATATAAAAGGGATTAAAGTTGTCGGTGAGGCCTGCTGCGGCGAGGATGCCGTGAAGTGGTGCCGTGCGAATCCTGTGGACGTCGTCCTGATGGATATGAACATGCCGGGTATCGGGGGGCTTGAAGCGACGCGTAAAATTGCGCGCTCTATTGTCGATACCAAAGTGATCATGTTGACCGTGCATACTGAGAATCCGCTGCCTGCGAAGGTTATGCAAGCTGGCGCCGCCGGTTACTTAAGCAAAGGCGCAGCCCCGCAGGAAGTGGTAAATGCGATTCGTTGCGTTGCTTCGGGTCAGCGTTATATCGCTTCCGATATTGCCCAACAGATGGCGCTCAGTCAGATTGAACCGGAAAAAACGGAATCGCCGTTTGCCAGTTTGTCTGAACGCGAATTGCAGATTATGCTGATGATCACCAAGGGCCAAAAGGTCAATGAGATCTCAGAACAGTTAAACCTGAGTCCCAAGACGGTGAATAGCTATCGTTACCGAATGTTCAGTAAACTAAACATTCATGGCGACGTGGAGCTTACTCACCTGGCAATTCGCCATGGCCTGTGCAATGCGGAGTCGTTAGCAAGTCAGTGAGTGATGTTTTTGACGCAAAAGCTTTCCTCAAGACGGTTACCAGCCAACCGGGCGTTTATCGTATGTATGATGCCGGCGGTACCGTCATTTATGTTGGTAAAGCCAAAGATCTGAAAAAGCGGCTTAGCAGCTATTTTCGCAGCAACCTGGCTTCGCGTAAAACCGAGGCTCTGGTGGCGTTGATCGCGCAAATTGACGTAACCGTTACTCATACCGAAACGGAAGCGCTACTGCTTGAGCATAACTATATTAAGCTGTACCAGCCACGTTACAACGTGCTGTTGCGCGACGATAAATCCTATCCTTTTATTTTTCTCAGCGGCGACACCCATCCACGACTGGCGATGCACCGCGGCGCTAAACACGCCAAAGGCGAATATTTTGGCCCGTTCCCTAACGGTTATGCCGTCCGCGAGACGCTCGCGCTGCTGCAAAAAATCTTCCCCATTCGCCAGTGTGAAAACAGCGTCTATCGCAACCGTTCGCGTCCCTGTCTGCAATATCAAATTGGTCGTTGTTTAGGGCCATGCGTCGCCGGGTTGGTGAGTGAAGAAGAGTACGAACAGCAGGTGGAATATGTGCGCCTGTTCCTTGCTGGCAAGGACGATCAGGTATTGACCCAGCTAATTGCCCGTATGGAAAAGGCCAGTCAGGCGCTTGAATTTGAAGAAGCCGCCCGTATCCGCGATCAGATTCAGGCGGTACGTCGGGTGACGGAGAAACAGTTTGTTTCCAATACTGGCGACGACCTGGATGTGATTGGCGTGGCGTTTGATGCCGGAATGGCCTGTGTGCATGTGCTTTTTATTCGTCAGGGTAAGGTACTCGGTAGCCGCAGTTATTTCCCGAAAGTTCCGGGTGGCACTGAGTTGGGGGAGGTAGTGGAAACCTTCGTAGGCCAGTTCTACCTGCAGGGTAGCCAGATGCGAACGCTGCCGGGGGAAATATTGCTCGATTTCAACCTTGGCGATAAAACCCTGCTTGCCGATTCGCTTTCCGAGCTTGCCGGTCGTCGGGTGAATGTGCAGACCAAACCCCGCGGCGATCGCGCGCGCTATTTGAAGCTGGCGCGTACCAACGCCGCTGTCGCGCTTACCACCAGACTGTCGCAGCAATCAACGATCAGCCAGCGTCTGCAGGCCCTGGCGACGTTACTGAAACTGCCTGCGGTGAAGCGGATGGAGTGTTTTGATATCAGCCATACCATGGGGGAGCAAACCGTCGCTTCCTGCGTGGTGTTTGATAGCAATGGTCCGCTGCGGGCGGAATACCGCCGCTACAATATTACCGGTATTACGCCTGGCGATGATTACGCGGCAATGAATCAGGTATTGCGTCGCCGCTATGGTAAAGCCATTGAAGAGAGCAAAATCCCGGACGTCATCCTGATCGACGGCGGTAAAGGCCAGCTTGGCCAGGCCAAAACCGTATTTGCCGAACTGGATGTACCGTGGGACAAAAATCATCCGCTGCTGCTGGGAGTAGCGAAGGGGAGCGATCGTAAAGCCGGACTGGAGACATTATTCTTTGAACCTGAAGGCGAGGGGTTTAGTCTGCCGCCGGATTCTCCTGCTTTACATGTTATCCAGCACATTCGCGATGAGTCGCACGATCATGCTATCTCTGGGCACCGCAAAAAACGGGCAAAAGTGAAAAGTACCAGTACTCTTGAAACGATTGACGGCGTTGGTCCGAAACGCCGACAGATGTTGTTGAAATATATGGGTGGTCTGCAGGGTTTGCAGAAAGCCAGTGTAGAAGAAATTGCGCAAGTACCGGGGATATCTCACGGACTGGCAGAAAAGATCTTCTACTCGTTGAAACATTAGGGGCTCTGTAGCACCATAGGGCTAATTTACACTTACAACATATAGTTACCTGTTACCATGCAATTTAATATTCCTACGTTGCTCACTCTGTTTCGCGTTATTTTGATACCGTTTTTCGTGCTGGCGTTCTATCTGCCTTTTAGCTGGGCGCCTTTCGTCTGCGCGTTAATTTTCTTTGTTGCTGCCGTTACCGACTGGTTCGATGGTTATCTGGCGCGTCGCTGGAACCAAAGCACGCGTTTTGGCGCCTTCCTTGATCCAGTCGCGGATAAAGTGATGGTGGCGATTGCCATGGTGCTGGTCGCCGAGCACTATCATACCTGGTGGGTGACATTGCCGGCAGCGACGATGATCGCACGTGAAATTATTATTTCTGCACTTCGTGAGTGGATGGCAGAGCTGGGTAAACGCAGCAGCGTAGCCGTATCATGGATTGGTAAAGTGAAAACGACAGCCCAGATGGCGGCGCTGGTCTGGATGCTGTGGCGGCCGAATATGTGGGTGGAATGGGCTGGTATCGTTCTGTTCATGGTTGCTGCGGTGTTGACGCTGTGGTCAATGTTACAATATTTGAACGCTGCGCGCGGCGATTTGCTTGAACAGTGATCGTTTCGACGCAAATTTCAGCAAACGAGACGAAGTTGCGAAAAATACCGTTGACTCACCGCGTGAGATAAGTAGAATGCAACGCATCGAACGGCGGCACAGTCTTCCAGACGATAACAAAATCAAGTGATTAGCTAATCTACTTGATGATGCGGGAATAGCTCAGTTGGTAGAGCACGACCTTGCCAAGGTCGGGGTCGCGAGTTCGAGTCTCGTTTCCCGCTCCAAATTAAAAGCATCGGCAGTAGCGGGTGTTTAAGTATTAAAGGCGCGTTAGCAAAGCGGTTATGTAGCGGATTGCAAATCCGTCTAGTCCGGTTCGACTCCGGAACGCGCCTCCACTTTATATCCCGAGCCCGGATGGTGGAATCGGTAGACACAAGGGATTTAAAATCCCTCGGCGTTCGCGCTGTGTGGGTTCAAGTCCCACTCCGGGTACCATTGGGATAAAATAGAATAATCAAAGCAATAAGCAGTGTCGTGAAACCACCTCCGGGTGGTTTTTTCATTTCTGAAGTGTCATTTCCTGACATCATTTCTGACATCATCCCCCACCCGCTGAGATAGACTCACAGCGCTATAACGTTATTTGTCCTATGACAAAACCTGCGGTGCTTGCTACGCTTAATGGGATTTTCGAACCAGGCAACAGGAGTAGGGGAAATATGTTTACCGGATTGTGTGCTTTTCCGCTGACGCCGCTGCGCGACAATGAAGTAGATAGCCGCGCGCTGATAAAAATTATCGATCGTCTGGTTTCGGCGCGAGTTGATTCTCTGGGCATCCTGGGCTCGACCGGCAGCTATGCCTATTTGAACCGCGAGCAGCGCAAAACGGTTGTGTTGGCGGCAAAGCAGCATACGCAAGGGATCCCGATGATGGTCGGGATAGGTGCGATGGCGACGGATACTATTTTACGTCTTGCAGAGGATGCTCAGCAGGCGGGGGCGGACGCGTTGCTGCTACCGGTGTTGAATTACCAGCCTCTGGCGGATGACGAGGTGTTCACCCTGTTCCAGACGGTTGATCGCCATGTGTCGGTACCCATTTGCATTTATGATAACCCGCGTACCACCCACAGGATCTTTTCTGATGCGCTTGTTGAGCGTATTGCCTCGTTAGCTAATATTGCATCAATAAAGATCCCCGGTTTGCCGGATGATCAGGTTGGTGTCAGAGTCGCTACGCTTCGTCAGCTCGTGCCGCAGCGAGTCAGTATTGGCGTCAGCGGCGACGCTTTTGCCGCCGCAGGGTTAAACGCCGGCTGTAACTTGTGGTATTCAGTTTGCGGTGGCCTGTTCCCGGAAATTGCCCAAAATATTACCGCGGCAGCGCTGAGCGGCGATCGGCAGCTGGCATCGGTATTAAGCGAGCGTCTGGAGCCATTATGGGCATTGTTTAGACTGCACGGCAGTCTGAAAGTGATTGCCGCCGCCGCCTCTATTCTCGAACTGACCGAAGTAGAGTGTTTACCACGACCTTTGGTCCCACTCTCCGCGGAGGCCATTAACGAAGTTAAATCGGTTATGGATAAGCTGGGTCTACGCTGAAGTTAACCGCGTTTCCCTTACCTATTTTTATCAGGAAATTCACAAACTATTTAAGGTAATATATCACTGGCGTTAATGTTAACGCTGTATTGATATCTTTTGGGTATGTGAAGCCTTAATGGCAATGATAATTATATATGAGGGATCTTATGGCCACGTTGCTTGAAAGCTACGGGAACTGTTTTCGAAAATACGCTACGTTCCGCGGCCGCTCCGCGCGCCAGGAATATGTGGTTTTTACCATTGCTAACTTTATTTTGTCCGCGATCCTGGGATTGATTCCTGTCGTTGGCGGTATCTTCGGGTTAATCATTATCATTCCGGGGATCGCGGTTGCGGTGCGCCGTCTGCACGATCTCAATAAGTCCGGTTGGTGGTTGCTGGCGCCGTACGGCATTATGCTAATCGGCCTGATTGGTATTGCCGCCACCGTCGAAGAGGGTAGAGCCGCAGTATGGGTATGGGTGATTGCGCTGGGCGGCCTGGCCGCATTGGTGATGTCGATTTGGATGATTTTCACCCGTGGCACCATTGGCAGCAACCGCTTTGGCGATGAACAGAACGACGACAATGTCGGTGGTAACACGATGGGTAAGAGTTCTGCCGCGGATGATGTTAGAGATCGGCTGGCGCAAGCTAAGAAAATGCTTGATGACGGCGTCATTAGCGCAAGTGAATACGAAGTGATGCGTGCTAATATCATTAAAGATATGTAACTGATTCTCCGCCGGGCCTGCCCGGCGTTAATAAATTCACCTGTGATAGTGAGAGCGGGTGGTTTTCTCCTCCCGTTTTCGCTACTGTAAGCGCCATTTTTCTACCATCATGAGCCTGTTAATGAAAACCGGACCCCTGAACGAAAGCGAACTCGAGTGGCTGGATGAGATCCTGTCGAAATATGCCACCGAAGGCGCCATCCTTGATGTCTCTGAACTTGATGGTCTGCTGACGGCTATCTTATCCGGACCGAGCGAAATCGAACCAGCGCAGTGGCTGCTGGCTATCTGGGGCGGAGCGGATAACGTACCGCGCTGGGCTAACGATCGCGAGCGCGACCGTTTCGTCAACCTGACCCTGCAGCATATGAGCGACATCGCCGAACGCCTGGCTGACTATCCGGAGCAGTTTGATCCCCTGTTCGGCACCCGTGAATTTGAAGGGCAGGAGCTGACTATTGTTGAAGAGTGGTGCTTCGGCTACATGCGTGGCGCTGCTCTCAGTGATTGGTCGACGTTACCCGCTGAACTGCAGCCGCAGCTTGATGCCATTGCGCTACACGGAACGGAAGAACGCTTCGAAGCGCTCGATACGCTGACGGCTGACGAATTTGTCGAAAGCATTGATAGTATTAAGCCCGCGGCGCTGGCTTTATATAATTACTGGATGGAAAACGCTCAGCCGACGGCCGTGCAGCAACCGGTAAGAAATGAGACCAAGGTGGGGCGTAATGATCCTTGTCCCTGCGGTAGCGGCAAAAAGTATAAGCAGTGTTGCTTAGCTAAATAACAACAGGGGCCAAATGGCCCCTGTTGTTTATCCGACTGCGGGTAATAATCCCGCCACAATACAGAATTGAATGACCACAATCGCCACTCCACAGCTCAACACCAGCCACAGCGCTATCGAGCCGCCGGGTACACGCCATGTCGCCTTCGGGTGCAGTCTACGGCTCTTCATCACCAGCAATGATGGCAGCATCAGCGCCAGTACGGCGAGCGCCACGCCGGCGTATCCCAGCGCCATCACGAAACCTTGCGGATAAAACAGGGCGAAGGCCAGCGGCGGCAGAAAAGTGATAATGCCGCTCTGAATACGTCCTACAGGCGTGTTTTTACGCTGGAACAAATCTGCCAGGTAATCAAACAAACCCAATGCGACGCCGAGGAAAGACGTAGCCAGAGCGAAGTCGGCGAACAGATGTACCGCTACTTCTACATGCGGCGAGGCGACAACGTCGCGGATTGCTGCCAGCAGGCCGTTCAGGCCGGAATTCTTCGCCAGCACGGCGGTAAAGGCCGGAGAGTCGATGCTGCCAAGCGTGGCGAGTTGCCAGAAAATATAGGCGACCAGCGGAATAAAGCTACCGATGATAAAGACGCGGCGCAGCTTACGAATATCGCCATTCAGATAGCTAACGATGCTTGGAATACTGCCATGAAAACCAAACGAGGTGAAAATCACCGGAATAGCGGACAGCGCCAGGCCTTGCTGTAACGGCAGGGTCAGGAGATTTATCTGGTGAATATGCGGCAGCAGCAGCACCAGCATCACCGCAAGGAAGATAATTTTTGCGCTAAATAAAAAGCGGTTAAACAGATCGACCAGCGAGGTCCCGATGCACACCACCGCGCCGCCAATACCGGTAAAGAGCAATACGCCAGCAGAAGGCGGCAGGCTCCAGTTTAGCCACTGATTCAGACTAGAGGCCAGTAGTTCCCCGGCGCCGCTGATGTAGGCCGCTGTTAGCGCATACATCAGAAATAGCATACAGAAACCGGTGACCCATTGGCCGTAGCGGCCGAGATAGCGCGCCGCCAGTGAGCCTAACCCCATATCCGCAGGGACATGTTGATAGACTTCCAGCAGCAGCAGGGCGGTATAGCACATCAGTGCCCACAGCGCGATCAGTAATATCAGGGTGACGCCAAAACCCACTCCCGCCGAAGCGAGCGGCATCGCCAACATACCGGCGCCAATTGTGGTGCCGGCAACGATTAAAATACTACCCAGAGTGCGGTTCTTCACGCTTTTCTCTATCTGTGAATGAATGGACAAATAATTATGCCGCGCAGAGTATGTGAAATGAGTGATTTCGTCAAATGAAGGTTACATTGTGTGTAATTAAAACTTTACATTTCTGACGGGCAGAAAACACTGCGCTGGCGCAAAGCCGCCAGGCGCAGGCTGATATATGCTGCACGTTTTACAGGAGGAGCTATGTCATCTATTCACGGTCATGAAGTATTACAGATGATGATCGCATCGGGCGAATCGTACAGCGTTGCCAGTCTCGAAGCGGCAATTAAGACGCAATTTGGTATTGATGCGCACTTTCACACCTGTTCGGCGCAGGGTCTGGATGCGGCGCAACTGGTGGCTTTTTTGCAGCGGAAAGGTAAATTTATTGCGGTGGAAGAGGGCTTCAATACCAGCGAAAGTAAAATCTGCCGTCATTGAACACGCGGCGGCCAGCAGCCGCCGCAGCGGGAATTAGTTTTGTGTATCGAGGGTTGCCAGTTCTTTATCGATAAAGTACAAGCCTTCACCGCTCTTACCGGCAAGAGTCAGTTTATCAATAACAGATTTGAATAATTTCTCTTCTTCATGCTGCTCAGCAACATACCATTGCAGGAAATTAAAGGTCGGGTAATCCTGATTGGTCATCGCCGCATGCGCCAGTTCATTAATTTTTTGCGTAATTAATTGTTCATGTTCATAGGTCTGGCGGAACAGTTCATCCAGTGAAGTATATTCGGCAAACGGCGAGCTAATGGCATTAATGCGCGGCAGGCTACCGGTATCGGTCAAATAGTCAAACAGGCGCTGCATGTGCGTCATTTCTTCCTGCGCGTGGCGGCGGAGAAACGCGGCGGCGCCTTCAAAGCTATGGTAGCTGCACCATGCGCTCATCTGCTGATAAAGCAAAGAAGAATAAAGCTCAAGATTCATTTGCTCATTAAGTTTTTCGATCATTTCTGCTTTCAGCATGGCGTCCACTCCGGAAATAAAGAATAAAACATAGTGTGGCGCCACTATAATTTGTTAGTTATTTATTTGCAAAAAGTAAATTAAAAAAATTAATTATTAAAAATGCAAATGGGAATAAAACGCATTGGCAATATATTAAAGGATGAGAATGCTTTTAATTTAATAATTATTCCGTCAGTGATAGCCCAACGACAACATACTCATCGTTAGGCGCAGAGGCAAAGGTGGCGGTACGTGGGCCTCGGATCTTAAAGTGTGAAGCGCTACGTAATTTATAAAACAGCTTTTCATAAAGTTTGAAAATGCATTTATGAAGTAGTAGAGTCCTGATAACGCTAACGAACTCGCGGGCCGCTCCCGCACAGCTTTCAGGAGAGTGAAGCATGAAAATCGCACTGATGATGGAAAACAGCCAGGCCAGCAAAAACGCCATCATTCTCAACGAGTTGAAAACCGTTGCTGATGAGAAAGGCTTTCCGGTTTACAACGTGGGAATGAGTGATGAACAGGACCATCATCTGACCTACATTCATCTGGGGATCATGGCCAGCATCCTGCTGAACGCTAAAGCGGTCGATTTCGTGGTGACCGGTTGCGGCACAGGTCAGGGCGCGTTGATGTCATTGAATATTCATCCAGGGGTGGTCTGTGGTTATTGTATTGACCCTGCGGATGCCTTCCTGTTTGCCCAAATCAACAACGGTAACGCGTTGTCGCTGCCTTTTGCTAAAGGCTTTGGCTGGGGGGCGGAGTTGAACGTGCGCTTTATCTTCGAGAAGGCCTTTACGGGCCGCAATGGCGAAGGTTATCCGCCTGAGCGCAAAGAACCGCAGGTACGCAACGCGGGCATCCTCAACACAGTGAAAGCGGCGGTGGTGAAAGAAAATTATCTTGATACCCTGCGGGCAATCGATCCGGAACTGGTAAAAACCGCCGTTTCCGGGCCGCGGTTCCAGCAATGCTTCTTCGAAAACTGCCAGGATAAAGAAATCGAAGCTTTTGTCCGCCAGATTATTGGTTGATAGGGCTTTTCAAACAGACCTGCATCCATGTGCAGGTCTGTTTGCTATGGTTTTTCTTTGCTGGATACCGTGCTGCCAGCATCTCGCGTAAGGTGCAACGTATCAACCATCCCTACCAAACAAATCAGCGCAATAAAGACAAACGCCATACGGAAATCAATTCCCGGTAGAGTCGTCAGGTTAAACCACTCGCTCAACTGTTCACCGATGCGGATGCCGATGGCGCCGAGAGTGATACCTAGCCCAACCGCCAGCTGTGAAGCGGTGCTGAACAGCGTATTGGCATAACTCATCTGAGCGGAAGGAACGTCGGCAAAAGCGAGCGTACTGACGCCGGTAAATTGGATGGAACGGAACACCCCGCCAAGATAGAGGATCAACATTATCAGCCATACCGGCGTTTGCGGCGTTAACAGCGCGCAGGCAAGTAGCGAGGCGACATTCAGCGCACCGTTAATCAGCAATAAGCGGCGAAAACCCAACCAGCGGATGAGCGGTGTGGTTGCGGGCTTGATAGTGAGATTGCCGACGAAAACGGCCAGCACCAGTAGCCCGGAATGAAAAGCATCCATACCGAACCCTACCTGGAATAATAGCGGAAGCAGAAACGGGACGGCGCTTATCGAGGCGCGAAACAGTGAACCGCCGTACATGGTTACCCGGAAAGTCGGAACCTGCAGAGCGTCCAACCGTACCATTGGCCAGGCGGCGCGGCGGAAATGATGTAGCGCAAAAGCCATACATCCCATACCCGTCGCCAGGAGCGCCGGCGTTTGCCAACTTTGTGGCTGCTGGTCGCCGAGCCGTTCCATCGCTGCCACCAGGCTTATCATTGCCAATGACGTCGCCACAAAACCGGGGAGGTCGAAGGGGCGGCGTTCTTCTTCACGGATGTTGGGAATGATGCGTAGCGAGAGCGCCATCGCCAGTAGCCCAAGCGGCACGTTTATAAAAAAGATCCAGTGCCAGCTGGCGTAACTGGTAATAAAGCCCCCGAGCGGCGGGCCGATTATCGGTGCGACCAATGCCGGCCAGGTCAGCGTGGCTATTGCCTTGATGAGCTGATCTTTCGGCGTGGCGCGCAACACCGCCAGTCGCCCGACGGGGACCATTAGCGCGCCGCCGATACCCTGTAGAATGCGCATTGTCACAAAACTTTCGATGTTGCGCGATAAACCGCAGAAAACGGAGGCGAGGGTAAAAATGGCTAGTGCCAGCGTAAACACTTTTCGTGCGCCGAAGCGGTCGGCAATCCAGCCGCTGGCGGGGATCAGCACCGCGAGGGTGATCAGGTAGGCGCTGATGCCGATATTGAGCGCGACCGCCGCTACGCCAAAATCCTTCGCCATATCAGGCAGGGCGGTAGCGATGACCGTGCCATCGAGAAACTCCATAAAGAAAGCGCCAGCCACCAATAATGCCGGCGCGGAAAAAGCGCCTGCTTTCGGCGTAATTGTTGTTGTACCCATTGAGTCGTTGCCATAGCAAAGTGAATAAGTATCTTTGCGGTACGTTTTCTTTTCGCCGCTCCCGCACATGTTTTTTTATCTGGTGCGATTTAGGTTACTATTACGCTCCTGAAAATAGGAGTAAAAAATGTCTCAACCTTTCACTGAACAAGATGAGCTGGTATCTGATGTCGTTGCATGCCAGCTGGTCATCAAACAAATCCTCGATGTGATTGACGTTATCGCCCCGGTCGAAGTGCGCGAAAAAATGGCGGCCCAGTTAAAAGCGATTGATTTTGCGAGCAACCCTGCTTCGGCGGATCCGGTTACGCTGCGCGCAGTACAAAAAGCAATTGCATTGATTGAGCTGAAGTTTACCCCGCAGGGTGAAGCGCACTAGATTTATCACTGCGCAGTTGATTGCCCGGCCGTTCCAGTCAGGAACGGCCGGATTCAATTAGTGGTGTTGAGGCGAGATGAGATTGAGAAGTCGACGGTCCGTTTGCTCCATACCGAGCCCGGCTTTATCTGCAGTCCGTATTTCATCAAGGACGGTTTGCAATAAAAGTCCATCTTGCTGCTGTTCTTTCTCCAGCAGCGTCAAAAAACGCCACGTTGTGTCATCGTGCTGCGCTTTTGCTTCCTGCGCCAGACCGGACAGCATGTTGCTACGTTGCTGATACTCTTCAAGGGTTTTGGCAAACACCTCTTCAAGCGTTGAGCATTGTGGGGGATAGCTTTCATCGGCTTTCACTATTGGCCAGGCCCCGGCCTTTTTCATATAGTCAAAAACCTGCATCATTAACGTCACGCTGGATTGCGCACGGGTACGTAAGAAGGTTGCGGTACCGTTCAGGCGCTGCTGCGCGCACCATTCGCCTAAATGTAGATAAACATTTGAGGCGTGAAACTCAAGATTAATCTGGGTATTTAATTTCTGAACCATTCCTGGAACTGCCATAACAATATCCTTATTTATCCGCAAGGGAAGTATGACGCGCTACCATCGCCTTGCACAGGCGAATACAGCAGGCGCAATGCAATGGGCAGGAAATAAATACGGTGCTTTCCATTTGCACTTAACCATTTATTTGTTTCTGCCGACACATTAAGAATACCCTTGTATATAGAATAAGGAAACTCTCAATACGGGTAATTTACGATTTGTTACAACATCAGCTTAGCGATTGTTTAAATTAGTTTTTTGTAATTATTGTATTGTAACCATCTGAATTTAAATGCTTATGTTTAATTATTCGTAGGGCTAGTTAATTTGTATTAATAAAGTTGATTTAACGATGATTTCATATATCGATCATAGCTTATTCATTATTCGAAAATAGCGAGATGAGAATGAATTTGTGATAGATCATTTTTGTATGGGGGTAGAAGAATAACGTCTATGCTGGCTGAGAATAGAAGGCCAGAGTCGCCTGGGATAGCGTCGACGCAGCCACAAGGATAAGTCTGCTGATGATATGGATTATTATGTCACGCATAACGCTAATTGTCTGACAATTAGCGTTTTTTTTATGTCATTTTTTGCTGAATTTATGTACGCAATTACTGTAATTCTGCGGTGTGATGACGCTCTCGTATGGATAAATAATTTCCAGTTAAAACTATTTTAACAACGGCAATGTTGATTGCGTTTTTTCTAATGCCTTGTTTTAAGACCGATAAAAAATTTAAGTCCGATTTTTCCCTACAGAAAAGCGAAATAAAGCTGGAGTTTACCATGCACAAATTTACTAAAGCGCTGGCGGCCATTGGCCTCGCGGCGGTTATGTCACAATCAGCTATGGCTGAAAACCCCAAGCTCGGTTTTCTGGTGAAGCAACCAGAGGAACCCTGGTTCCAGACCGAGTGGAAATTTGCTGATAAAGCCGGCAAGGACCTGGGCTTTGATGTCATTAAAATCGCGGTACCGGATGGCGAAAAAACGCTTAATGCGATCGACAGCCTCGCCGCCAGCGGCGCGAAGGGATTTGTCATCTGCACGCCGGACCCAAAACTGGGGTCGGCGATTGTTGCCAAGGCGCGCGGCTATGACATGAAAGTTATCACCGTCGACGATCAGTTTGTTAATGCCAAAGGTAAGCCGATGGAGAGCGTGCCGCTGGTCATGATGGCCGCCAGCGAAATCGGCGCTCGTCAGGGGCAGGAATTGTATAAAGAGATGCAAAAACGCGGCTGGGACGTGAAAGATACCGGCGTGATGGCGATTACCGCCGATGAACTGGATACCGCCCGCCGCCGTACTACCGGTTCGATCGACGCGCTGAAAGCGGCGGGTTTCCCGGAAAAACAGATCTATCGCGTGCCAACCAAATCTAATGATATCCCAGGGGCTTTCGATGCTGGCAACTCCATGTTGGTTCAGCACCCTCAGGTCAAACACTGGTTAATTGTTGGCATGAACGATAACACCGTGTTGGGTGGCGTACGTGCGACTGAAGGCCAGGGCTTTAAAGCGCCGGATGTTATCGGTATCGGCATTAACGGCGTTGACGCGGTGAACGAACTTTCGAAAGCCCAGCCGACGGGGTTCTATGGCTCTTTGCTGCCAAGCCCAGACATTCATGGCTATAAAACCAGTGAGATGCTCTACAACTGGGTGACCAAAGGGACCGAGCCGCCGAAATTTACCGCCGTGACTGACGTGGTGCTGATTACCCGCGATAACTTTAAGCAAGAATTGGCGAAGAAAGGGCTGTAAGGCCGGGTTCATTCCGCCTCCCGCCCTGGCGGGAGGTTATACGTAGTAGAGCGGAGTCGTTATGCAACAATCTACCCCTTATCTCTCATTTCGCGGCATCACCATGACATTCCCGGGCGTTAAAGCGCTGTCTGATATCAGCTTTGACTGCTATCGCGGGCAGATCCACGCGCTGATGGGTGAAAACGGCGCCGGGAAGTCCACCCTCTTAAAAATTCTCAGCGGTAACTACATTCCGACTGCCGGGTCTCTGCAAATTGATGGCCAGCAGATGGCATTTAGTAATACCACCGCGGCGCTAAATGCCGGCGTGGCGATTATTTATCAGGAACTGCATCTTATCCCGGAAATGACCGTTGCCGAAAATATCTATCTTGGTCAGTTGCCGCATAAAGGCGGCATTGTGAACCGGTCTTTATTGAATTATGAAGCGCGGCTGCAGTTAGAACATCTGGGGTTGGATATCGACCCGGAGACGCCGCTGAAGTATTTGTCGATCGGCCAGTGGCAGATGGTGGAAATTGCCAAGGCGCTGGCGCGTAACGCGAAGATCATCGCGTTTGATGAGCCTACCAGTTCACTCTCCGCACGGGAAATCGACAACCTTTTTCGCGTCATTCGCGAGCTACGTGAAGAAGGGCGAGTGATTATTTATGTCTCACACCGTATGGAGGAAATTTTCGCTCTCAGCGATGCCATTACCGTGTTTAAAGATGGCCGCTACGTGCGTACCTTCGATGACATGCGGCTGGTGGACCACGACGTGCTCGTGCAAGCGATGGTAGGTCGTAATCTTGGCGATATCTACGGCTGGAAAGCGCGTGAATATGGCAGTGAGCGGCTGCGGCTCGAAGAGGTTAAAGCGCCGGGCGTCAGAATGCCAATCAGTTTATCGGTACGCAGCGGTGAAATTGTCGGCCTGTTTGGTCTGGTCGGCGCCGGACGCAGTGAATTAATGAAAGGGCTGTTTGGCGGCAGCAGAATTACCGGCGGTCAGGTCTATATCGATGGTCAGGCGATAAATATTCGCAAACCCGCGCAGGCGATTCAGGCGGGAATGATGCTGTGTCCGGAGGATCGCAAAGCCGAGGGCATCATTCCGGTACATTCGGTGCGCGACAACATCAATATCAGCGCCCGGCGTAAGCATATTCATGCCGGCTGCCTGATTAACAATGCCTGGGAAGCGAGTAATGCCGAACAACATATCAAATCGCTCAATATTAAAACCCCAGGAGCTGAGCAGTTAATTATGAATCTTTCCGGTGGTAATCAGCAGAAGGCTATTCTTGGTCGCTGGTTGTCGGAAGAGATGAAGGTCATCCTGCTTGATGAACCGACCCGCGGCATTGATGTTGGCGCAAAGCATGAAATCTACAACGTTATCTATGCGCTGGCGGCTTCTGGCGTGGCGGTCGTTTTTGCCTCCAGCGACCTGCCAGAAGTGCTCGGCGTCGCCGACCGCATCGTCGTCATGCGCGAAGGTGAAGTGGCCGGTGAATTGCTGCATGAAGACGCGAATGAACAGCAGGCGCTGAGCCTTGCAATGCCTAAAGTCAGCCAGGCCGTAGCCTGAGTAAGGAGTGAATGATGTCATCTGTAACTACACCCAGCGCTGCCCGATCCTCTTTCAGTTTCGGCCGAATCTGGGATCAGTTTGGTATGCTGGTGGTCTTCGCCGTGTTATTCATCGGCTGCGTGATCTTTGTTCCCAATTTTGCTTCTTTCGTCAACATGAAAGGGTTGGGGCTGGCGATTTCCATGTCGGGAATGGTCGCCTGCGGAATGCTGTTCTGCCTGGCTTCAGGCGATTTTGATTTGTCAGTTGCTTCTGTGATTGCCTGCGCCGGTGTGACAACAGCGGTGGTGATTAATCTCACCGAAAGCCTGTGGATTGGTATTACCGCAGGATTACTATTAGGGGCGGTCAGCGGGCTGGTGAATGGTTTTGTTATTGCGCGTTTGAAGATCAACGCGCTAATCACGACCCTGGCCACCATGCAAATTGTCCGCGGGCTAGCCTATATTATTTCCGATGGTAAAGCGGTTGGCATTGAGGATGAACGTTTCTTCACCCTGGGCTATGCCAACTGGTTAGGTTTGCCGGCGCCTATCTGGCTGACGGTTGCCTGCCTGATCGTCTTTGGACTGCTGCTGAATAAAACCACCTTTGGCCGCAATACTCTGGCAATAGGAGGCAATGAGGAGGCTGCGCGTCTGGCAGGGGTACCGGTGGTTCGTACCAAGATTATCATCTTCGTTCTTTCAGGTCTGGTATCGGCGGCTGCGGGGATCATTTTGGCTTCGCGTATGACCAGTGGTCAGCCTATGACCTCAATTGGTTATGAACTGATTGTGATCTCGGCATGCGTACTGGGTGGCGTATCGCTAAAAGGCGGGATCGGTAAGATCTCTTATGTGGTGGCCGGGATCCTGATTCTGGGTACCGTAGAGAATGCGATGAACCTGCTGAACATCTCGCCATTCTCGCAATATGTGGTCCGCGGGGTGATATTGTTGGCAGCGGTTATCTTCGACCGTTACAAGCAAAAAGCGAAACGTTCGCATTAATTGAGCGCAACTTTTAAGTCTACTCATAATGTCCCGCCAGCGCCCGCTGCGCTGGCGGTGACTATCAAAAATGGCGAGGCTGGTCACACTGTCTATACTTACATGGCTAACAATTAGTTAACAACCAGCGTAATGCTGGCCATGATAAGGAGGAATACAGGGTGGCTGACCAGATATCTGTACCGCCTGAGCTAACCGGAAACCACGCATTTTTTCTGGATCTTGACGGCACGCTTGCCGATATCAAACCTCATCCCGATCAGGTTGTTATCCCCGAAGACGTCCTTCAGATGTTGCGATTACTGGCACAGCAGCAACATGACGCTGTGGCATTGATTTCAGGGCGCTCACTCGCAGAGCTCGACGCACTTACCCGTCACTGGCGATTGCCGCTTGCCGGCGTCCACGGGGCTGAACGCCGCGATATCAATGGAAAAAGACATGATGTATCACTACCGCCGGCGCTGAGCCGTGAGGTCGGCGAAGCATTAACTTCGGCGCTACAGGCGCTGCCTGGCAGTGAACTGGAAGATAAAGGCATCGCTTTTGCGCTGCACTATCGCCAGGCGCCACAACACCAGAGCGCCATCCTGGCATTGGCGCAGGATATCGTGCAGCATTATCCGATTCTGGCCATTCAGCAAGGGAAGTGTGTCGTTGAGATCAAACCGCGCGGGATTAACAAAGGTGAAGCGATTGCCGCGTTTATGCGGGAAGCGCCTTTTGCGGGACGAAAGCCGGTATTTATCGGCGATGACCTGACTGATGAGGCGGGTTTTACTATGGTTAATCAATTAGGCGGAGTATCGATAAAAGTTGGACAAGGCGACACACAGGCGCGCTGGCGGCTGGCAAATGTTGCCGCCGTACATCAGTGGTTACGTCACGTCGTCGACAATACGCAATGCCTGGATGTATTCACTAACGGGAGGGATGACCATGGGTCGTTTAGTCGTAGTATCTAACCGTATTGCAACGCCGAATGATAAAAAGGCCAGCGCTGGCGGCCTGGCGGTGGGTATTTTAGGTGCGCTGAAGGCGAGCGGCGGCACGTGGTTTGGCTGGAGTGGGGAGATCGGCGATGATAGCCAGCCGTTGAAGAAGGTGAGTAAAGGGGATATTTCCTGGGCCTCATTCAACCTTAGCGAAGAAGATCACGAGCTCTACTACAATCAGTTTTCCAATGCGGTGCTATGGCCCGCGTTTCACTATCGTCTCGACTTAGTCAATTTTCAGCGTCCGGCGTGGGAGGGGTATCTGCGCGTTAACGCCGCTGTGGCGCAAAAGCTGCTGCCGCTGCTAGCCGACGACGATATGATTTGGGTTCATGATTATCACCTATTGCCATTTGCCAGTGAATTACGCAAAAACGGCGTCAAAAACCGCATCGGTTTCTTCCTGCATATTCCGTTTCCGACGCCTGAAATATTCAACGCTTTACCTCCACATGCGGAGCTTCTTGAACAGCTTTGTGATTATGATTTACTCGGCTTTCAGACCGAAAACGACCGGCAGGCATTTGTTGATTGCGTCGCCCAACAAACGACCTTGTGCGAAGTGGGTCACCAGCAATACCGTGCCTGGGGTAAGACGTTCCGTACTGCCGTCTATCCGATAAGCATCGAACCTCAGGAAGTCGCGCGCAGCGCCAGCGGGCCGCTGCCGCCGAAGTTGGCTCAATTGAAAGCTGAACTAAAAGGAGTTAAGAATATTTTTTCCGTTGAGCGCCTGGATTACTCCAAGGGGCTGCCGGAGCGTTTTCAGGCTTACGAGGCGCTGCTGGAAAACTACCCGCAGCATCGTGGAAAAATTCGCTATACCCAGATAGCGCCCACTTCGCGGGGCGATGTTCAGGCTTATCAGGATATCCGCCATCAACTGGAAACGGCCGCCGGGCGAATCAACGGCCACTATGGTCAACTGGGGTGGACGCCGCTGTATTATTTGAATCAGCACTTCGATCGCAAACTACTCATGAAGGTATTTCGTTATTCGGATGTGGGGCTGGTCACGCCGCTACGCGATGGCATGAACCTCGTGGCCAAGGAGTTTGTCGCCGCGCAGGACCCTGAAAACCCTGGGGTGTTGGTGCTATCGCAGTTCGCTGGCGCGGCGAATGAACTGACTTCCGCGCTCATCGTCAACCCTTACGATCGCGATGAAGTGGCGGCGGCGCTGGACCGCGCTCTGACTATGCCGCTTGCGGAGCGAATTATTCGCCATGCCAAAATGCTCAAGGCGATCGAGAGTAATGATATTGATAACTGGCAGGCGCAATTCGTTGCCGATCTAAAGCGGGTAAAGTCGCATGAAGATAGCTGCCAGCAGCCAACCGTAGTTACTCCCTCCGCGTAGTCAAAATGGCTGATGCTTCGGCATCAGCTTATTCCAGGGAAACCAACAGCACATCGACCCCGCTGCTGCCGACGATATTCTTCGCTGAACAGGTTGCGCGGGAAAACAGGCTCTGGTTATGGTTGCCGCAGATCACCAGGTCGACGTGATGCTGACGGCAAAAATCCTTCACGTGATGACAAAGTTCGCCGCTGGCGATGGTCATTTTGCTGATGGGATAGTCCGCCTGGGCGGCGAGTTCATTAAGAAAGCTACGTGTCTCCTCCTGCATAATCTCACGCAAATTCTCCATCATCGGCGCGGCGAACTGATTATACATTTCCGGATCTGTCGCCAGCGTGATCAGGCTGACCTGCGCATTAAGCGGACGTGCGATAGACACCGCTTTATTGACCAACATGCGGCTTTCCGGCGTTGGGGCGACGGCGACTAACAGATGAGAGTAGGGCATCTAGCCTCCTTGAGATACGCAACGGGATCTTTCTACTTTCTTTACTCCTAATTCCATCTTTCCACAAGGGGTATTCGCGCGGTTAAAAACCCCTTTCTCCAACCGTGTGCTATCAGATTCTGGCAGCCGACTCGCAAAAATGATTCTCTCTTTTGCTTTAAAAGAAACGCTGTTTTATAAATCGGTGACGCATGTTGCCCGGCCCTTTGTTTTTTTGCCACTGAATGATTAGTACTGGCAAAAATGCAAAGGTAAGACGGTTTTCATGATCTTACTGTAGCCATGTATCCGCAAAACTTCGGTATAGCCCTGGTAAAGCCGAAGTTATCTAATAAAAAGAGACAGGATTTACGGCGATGAAAACACGAAAAATCGGTTTGGCTAATTATCTCGCCTATGGTTCCGGCGATTTTCTCGGCGCGGGAACTACCGCGCTTACCGCAGCATGGCTACTCTATTTTTACACCACTTTCTGTGGGCTATCACCCATTGAGGCGACGCTCATTTTCGCCACCGCGCGCGTACTTGACGCGGTCGTTAGCCCCCTGATGGGCTTCTTAACCGATAATTTTGGCTCTACCTGGCTGGGTAAGCGATTCGGCAGACGCAAATTTTTTATTTTGCTCGGTATTCCCTGTGTCTTTAGCTACTCAATGATGTGGGTAGGCGATATGGGGTTCTGGTATTACCTCGCAACTTATCTGCTGTTTGATATTGTCTATACCATGATTCTGGTGCCCTACGAGACGCTGGTGCCGGAGATGACCGATGATTTCAAACAGAAGACCAAATTTTCCGGCGCGCGTATTTCCATGGCGCAAATGTCGGCGATATTAGCCTCGTTTTTACCGGGGATTCTGCTCACCCAACTGGGTAAAGACAACGCCAGCTCTTTTTTTTACGCAAGCCTGGTCTTTTCGGTGCTGTGCGCCCTGATGCTGACCTTCGTCTGGTTTTTTACCTGGGAGCGCCCGCGGGAAGCGTGGTCTGAAGCGGCGCTGCGCGCAGAAGAAGAAAAACGCAATTTAACCCTCGCGCAGAGTCTTAACCGGCTGTTTATTGAGCTTAGCTCTACGCTGCGCATTAAAATCTTCCGCCAGCATCTTGGTATGTATCTGGGCGGTTACATCGCGCAGGACGTTTTCAATGCGGTGTTTACCTATTATGTGGTCTTTGTGCTGATGCAGGATGCCTCCGTCGCCTCTAACTTACTCGGCACGATGGCTATCTTCCAGTTTATCGCGGTCATCGCCATGATCCCGCTCTGCATCCGCTTTGGCCCGGCGCCTTCATACCGCATGGTAGTGGTGCTGTTCGGTTTGAGTTCACTCTCTTATGCCGTGCTTTATTACGCGGGGCTGAGCGATGTCTATTCATTATTGCTGCTCATTTCTGCTATCGCGGGTCTGGGGCGCGGCGGCATTAATTACGTGCCGTGGAATACCTACACCTATATTGCCGACGTCGACGAAGTCATTACCGGCCAGCGTCGGGAGGGCATTTTCGCCGGAATCATGACGCTGACCCGCAAAGCGTCCCAGGCGGGGGCGGTGATGCTGGTTGGCATCATCATGCAACTATCGGGCTTTGTCTCCGGGCAAAAAATTCAGCCGGAAGGCGTGAGTCATACCATTCTGTTGATCCTTAGCGTCGGTACGTTGGTGGTGCTGGCTTGCGGCTTCCTGGTCTCCCTGCGCTTTAAACTCAATCTGCATACGCATAGCGTGCTGCGCGCCGAGACGCTAATGATGCGCGATGTCGGTTACGCACAGCCCGAGCGGGCGACAGCGGAAAACCGCGCGGTGGTTGAGCAGCTGGCGGGGATGCCTTACGAATGCCTGTGGGGCAATAACAATATTGGTTACCTGAATCGCAATAAACCTGCCGCCCCGGCGCTGAATCAGGGCGGTGCTTTGAATTCGACATATACCAGAGGTTAAGAACATGAAAGTTTGGCCGGTCAAACATAGCCCATTATTGCGTCAGCCTGAGCGCTTTATCGCTCGCAGCGAGCTTCAGGCATTGATCCGTAATGTGACGCAAAACCTGGTGAATATTAAGGATGAAAGCGGGCAATTTTTACTGCGGCTGGACGACGGGCGAGTCATCGATACCAAAGGTTGGGCCGGTTGGGAATGGACCCACGGCGTTGGGCTGTACGGCATCTACCAGTATTATCAACAAACCGGCGATACCGCCATGCGCGATATCATTGACGGCTGGTTCGCCGACCGCTTCGCCGAAGGGGCAACCACCAAAAACGTGAATACCATGGCGCCGTTTTTGACGCTGGCTTATCGCTATGAAGAGACCGGGCGTCAGGAGTATCTCCCGTGGCTCGATAGCTGGGCCGAGTGGGCGATGCATGAGATGCCGCGCACCGAGCAGGGAGGCATGCAGCACATTACCCTGGCGGAAGAGAACCATCAGCAGATGTGGGATGACACGCTGATGATGACGGTGCTGCCGCTAGCCAAAATCGGTAAATTACTAAATCGTCCGCACTACATTGAAGAAGCAACCTATCAGTTCTTGCTGCATGTACAGAACCTGATGGACAAAGAGACTGGCCTGTGGTTCCACGGCTGGAATTACGACGGTCGGCACAACTTTGCGCGTGCGCGCTGGGCGCGGGGTAACAGCTGGCTCACCATCGTTATCCCGGACTTCCTTGAGCTGGTGGATTTGCCAGAGGGGAGTGCGGTGCGCCGCTATCTGCTACAGGTACTGAATGCGCAAATTGCCGCGTTAGCTGACTGTCAGGATGAGAGCGGCCTCTGGCATACCCTGCTCGACGATCCGCATTCCTACCTTGAAGCGTCAGCGACGGCGGGCTTTGCTTACGGCATCCTGAAAGCGATACGCAAGCGTTATGTCGGGGCGGAGTACACCGAGGTTGCCGAAAAGGCGATACGCGGGATTGTGCGAAATATTTCACCAGAGGGGGAACTGCTGCAAACCTCGTTTGGTACCGGGATGGGCTCCGATCTTGATTTTTATCGGCAAATTCCGCTGACGTCGATGCCGTACGGCCAGGCGATGGCGATTCTTTGTCTGACGGAATATCTGCGCAAGTATTTCTGATAGCGGCATAGACTCCCCGGCCACGCCGCGCGTACCGGGGCTCCTGATAAAACAAACCCGGCTTTCACCGGGTTTGTTTTTACATCCGCTCTACGGTCTCAATCCCCAGAGTATCAAGACCCAGCTTCAGCGTCTTCGCCGTCAGTTGCGCCAGCTTCAGGCGGCTGTTACGGGTCTCTTCGCTTTCGGCGCTGAGGATCGGGCAGTGTTCGTAGAAACCAGAGAACAGCCCGGCCAGATCGTACAGATAGGCGCACATCACGTGCGGAGTACCTTCACGGGCGACGACGGCCAGCGTTTCTTCGAACTGCAGCAGGCGGGCAGCCAACTGCGCTTCGCGATCTTCGCTAATAACCACCGGCGCGGCAGCCAGCGCGCTTTCGTCGATACCGGCTTTACGGAACACCGACAGCACGCGGGTATAGGCATACTGCATGTAAGGCGCGGTATTACCTTCGAACGCCAGCATGTTATCCCAGTCGAAAATGTAATCAGTAGTACGGTTTTTCGACAGGTCAGCATATTTCACCGCGCCGATACCCACCGCATTGGCCAGTTTTTCCAGCTCATCGGCAGGCATATCCGGGTTCTTCTCGGCCACCAGGCGGCGTGCGCGCTCCAGCGCTTCGTCCAGCAGATCGGCCAGTTTGACGGTACCGCCGGCGCGGGTTTTAAACGGTTTACCATCTTTCCCGAGCATCATGCCGAACATGTGGTGTTCCAGCGGTACGGATTCAGGCACATAGCCGGCTTTACGGACAATGGTCCATGCCTGCATCAGGTGCTGATGCTGACGAGAGTCGATGTAGTAGAGCACGCGGTCGGCATGCAGCGTTTCATAACGGTATTTTGCGCAGGCGATATCGGTAGTGGTGTAGAGGTAGCCGCCATCCTTTTTCTGGATGATGACGCCCATCGGTTCGCCTTCTTTGTTTTTGTATTCATCAAGGAAGACCACGGTCGCGCCTTCGCTCTCGACGGCCATACCTTTTGCTTTCAGATCGGCAACGATCCCCGGCAGCATCGGATTGTACAGGCTTTCACCCATCACATCATCGCGAGTCAGGGTGACATTCAGGCGATCGTAGGTGATCTGGTTTTGCGACATGGTGATGTCGACCAGTTTACGCCACATCTGCAGGAAGTACTCGTCGCCGCCCTGCAGCTTAACCACGTAGCTACGCGCGCGCTCGGCGAACGCTTCGTCTTCGTCATAGTGCTTTTTCGCTTCGCGGTAGAAACCTTCGAGGTCGGCCAGCGCCATTTCGCCGGCGTTTTCCTGCTGCTGCTTTTCCAGATAAGCGATCAGCATCCCGAACTGGGTACCCCAGTCACCGACGTGGTTGGCGCGGATAACGCGATGGCCGAGGAATTCCAGAGTACGTACCGAGGCATCGCCGATGATGGTTGAACGCAGATGGCCGACATGCATCTCTTTCGCCACGTTCGGCGCGGAGTAGTCAACAACGATGGTCTGCGGCTGTGGTTTCGCCACGCCCAGGCGCTCGGACTGCAGCGCGAGATTGACGTTTTCCGCCAGGAAGGCCGGATCGAGGAAAATATTGATAAAGCCCGGCCCGGCGATTTCGACTTTATTGGCAATGCCGTTCAGATCGAGATGAGACAGTACCTGCTCTGCAAGTTGTCGCGGCGCCATGCCCAGTTTTTTGGCCACTGCCATCACGCCATTGGCTTGATAGTCGCCGAACTGAACTTTTGCTGACTGGCGGACCTGAGGTTCGCAATCGGCAGGCGCGCCTGCCGCGATCAGGGCCTGGCTGACTTTTTCTGAGAGAAGAGCCTGAATATTCACCGGAATACCTTACTTTTAAGGCGCGAGAACCCCTGTGGGGCGGCGCCGGAACATGGACAAATTAAGGCGGGAGTATACTGCATTTGCGCCCAGCCGTCAGCACCGCGCGCAAGTTGTAAAGCGGCACGCTTAATGAATAACCATTCGTTGTTCAGGCGCGCGGATTGGCGGTTGGTCGGGGCGGCGAAACAGGATAAATTAGCCTTTTTAGCAATGACCGAGGCGCAAGATGGCGAACTGGCAGCAAATTGATGAACTGAAAGATATTTCGGCGGATTTACCGCGTTTTAGCGATGCGCTGCAAGCGCTGGCCGAACGGTTGGGGTTGGAGCTTGCGCCGCTGGACGCCGACCATATCTCGCTGCGCTGTCATCAAAATACTACGGCGGAACGCTGGCGGCAGGGGCTGGAGCGTTGCGGCGCGTTGTTATCGGAAAATATCATTAATGGCCGCCCCATTTGCTTATTTAAGCTTGCCGAACCTATTTGTGTCGCCCACTGGCGCTTTACGGTTGTGGAGTTGCCATGGCCGGGGGAAAAACGCTATCCGCACGAAGGCTGGGAACATATCGAAATCGTTCTGCCGGGCGAGCCGGAAACCCTCAACGCTCGCGCGCTGGCCTTGCTTTCCGATGACGGGCTCAGCCAGCCGGGAATTTTCGTAAAAACCAGCTCGCCGAAAGGGGAGCGTGAACGCTTGCCGAACCCGACGCTTGCGGTCACGGACGGCAAAGTGACCATCAAATTCCATCCCTGGTCGATCGAGCAAATCGTCGCCAGCGAGCGAACCGATACTTAACAGTGTGAAGCCGCGCGGCGTCTGCGGGGAAAAATCGTGACATGCTGTGCTGCCCGTGATGAAAATGGAGAAGGAATCGATGTTGCTGGAAGTTTGCTGCTATAGCATGGAATGCGCGCTTGAGGCGCAGCGCTGCGGCGCCGATCGCATTGAACTTTGCGCCGCGCCGCAGGAGGGCGGGTTAACGCCGTCGTTGGGCGTGCTGCGTTCGGTGCGAGACAATATCTCGATTCCGGTTCATCCGATTATCCGTCCGCGCGGCGGCGATTTTTGTTACACCGAGGGTGAATTTGCCGCCATGCTGGATGATGTGGCGACGGTCAGAGATCTGGGTTTTTCTGGTCTGGTGATTGGCGTGCTCGATGCTGACGGCCAGGTGGATATCCCCCGTATGCGAAAAATTATGGCGGCGGCGGGTCCGCTGGCGGTGACCTTCCATCGCGCCTTTGATATGTGCGCCGACCCGCGTCAGGCCTGGCATGCGCTTGCTGAACTGGGCGTTGCTCGCATCCTCACTTCCGGTCAACGGCCAACGGCGGAACAAGGTCTTGCAAAAATTATGGAACTAATTGCGCTGGGCGATACTCCAATCATTATGGCCGGAGCGGGAGTGCGGGCTGCCAATCTGCAAAAGTTTCTACAGGCAGGCCTCAAAGAGGTGCATAGCTCAGCGGGGCAGTGGTTGCCATCGCCGATGCGCTTTCGTAATCCGGGGTTATCGATGTCCACCGACGCAGATGCCGATGAATATTGCCGCTATGCCGTTAACGGCGAAGCGGTGGCGGAAATGAAACAGATTATTTCTGCCGCGCGGGATTAGCCCGCGAAGCTAACCGTTTTTTGCTGCACATCATGTCGCCCAATATGATGATTGCCCGTACCAGGCCCCTGCAATTTCAACAGGGGCCTTTTTTTATCCCACGAGGGCCAGTGGTCGGCTGAGGTGAATTACGCCCTGGCCGCGGCCGCTTTTTTCGCCAGCGACTGTTGCGTCTCTGGTTTAGTGGCGACGATCACCGCGCGCAGCGGCGCGGGGTAACCTTCCAGCGTTTTGCTGCTGTCATGCGGGTCGAGGAAGTCGGCGAGTGATTCCGTCGTCATCCATTCGGTGCGGCGCTGCTCTTCGCTGGTGGTGACGCAGGTATCAACAATGCGCACATCGATGAATCCGCACTTCTCCAGCCACTGTTTTAGCGCGGCGGCGGAAGGAATGAAATAAACGTTACGCATTTGCGCGTAGCGGTCGCCTGGCACCAGCACGGTGTTCTCATCACCTTCAACGACCAGCGTCTCCAGTACCAGTTCGCCGCCGGGGGCTAACTGATCTTTGAGCTGCCACAGATGATCCAGCGGGGAACGGCGGTGATACAGCACTCCCATCGAAAAGACGGTATCAAAAGCTTCCAGCGCCGGCAGTTGTTCGATGCCTAGCGGCAGTAGGTGCGCGCGCTGATCGTTGCCGATGAGTTTGCGTACCGCTTCAAACTGGCATAAGAACAGCTGGGTTGGATCGATACCGACCGCCAGATGCGCGCCGGCGCCAATCATTCGCCACATGTGATAACCACTGCCGCAGCCGACATCAAGAATAGTACGACCGGTGAGATCGGAAAGATGCGGCAGCACGCGTTCCCATTTCAGGTCGGAACGCCATTCGGTATCGATATTAATGCCATACAGCGAATAAGGGCCTTTACGCCACGGCATCAGGTTTCGCAGCAGATTTTCAATTCGCAGCTGGTGGCCTTCGCTGAGTGGCGTTTCGCTTTCCGCCGTGACGCTATGCAATAGATCGAGACGCCAGGGCGCCAGCTCGGGCAGAAACTCAACGGCGCGTTCCCATTCGCGAAACTTACCGTGCAGCGCTTCGCGTTGCCAGGCCGCGACCTGAGCGGGCAGGGTTTCCAGCCAGTGGGAGAGCGGCCCTTTCGCGATCAACTGATAAAAATTACTGAAGTCGATCATGCCCGTTCCTCGGATTTAACCGCCACCAACGAACCAAAATTAAAGCACTGGAACCACAGTTCGGCATGTTCAAATCCGGCCTGACGAAGGCGCGCTTTATGGGTTTCAACCGAATCGGTCAGCATGACGTTTTCCAGCATGCTGCGTTTCTGGCTGATTTCCAGTTCGCTATAGCCATTGGCGCGCTTGAAGTCATGGTGCATGTTGAACAGCAGTTCGCCGACGTTGGCATCTTCAAAGCTGAATTTTTCGGAAAGCACCAGCGCGCCGCCCGGATTGAGCCCTTGATAGACTTTATCAAGGATCGCCTGACGTTCGCTCGGTTCGAGGAACTGAATAGTGAAGTTCAGCACGACCATCGAGGCATTTTCAATGGCGATATGGCGAATATCGCCCTCAATAACCTCAACCGGCGTTGGCGCTTTATAGGCATCAATATGACGACGGCAACGTTCTACCATCGCCGGGGAGTTATCAATGGCGATAATTTTGCACCCCGGATGCGCAATATTGCGGCGCACGGAAAGCGTCGCGGCGCCGAGCGAACAGCCAAGATCGTAAACCTGAGTGTTTGGCTGAACAAAACGCTCAGCCAGCATGCCGATCATCGAAATAATATTGGAGTAACCAGGAACAGAACGCTGGATCATATCCGGGAAGACTTCGGCTACCCGTTCATCAAAGGTCCAGTCGCCGAGACTGGCAATCGGCGCGGAAAAAAGCGTATCGCGGTGAGACATAACGTTAAACCCGAAAAAACGAAAACGGCGTATTGTGCGCTAACGCAGGGAGAAAACCAACTCCCAGGGCATATACCACAGGTTAGCCAGCACCATCAGCAACAGCGAGCACCAGGTGGCGCTCATTCCGGAACGCCGCCAGCGGAACAGGCGATGATGGAAACCGTACGAGTGCATCAGGCGCCCGGCAATCAGCAAAATACCGCAAATGTGCACCATCCAGGTTAGCGCGCCGTTCATTTCCATAAACAGCAGCAAGATAAGCCCAATGGGGACGTATTCCACGGCATTGCCATGAACGCGAATGGCGACCTGTAGTTCGCTAAAACCGCCGTCGCCATAGCCGACGCGATACTGCATGCGCAGACGTACCACGTCAAAGGAAAACTTGATTAACAATAACGCACCCAAAACCGCATACAGCGCGCTGACCATACCCAAAACTCCCTTTAATTATGTCAGGTGGCTCCGACTATCATAGCAGGATATCAGAAAAGCGAGGATTGCTGCGGAATTGACGGTGCGGCGCCGACTTGCGGCAGCACCGCGCGTAGGTCTTCCCATAAGGTATCTACCAGTTCAGGCGCCTGGGCGATATCCGGGGTATGCAAAAACAGCCACGGCGTGGCCGACTGATGCCATTTTGGCAGCGTCTGTAGCCAGACGCGAAACAATTCGCGATTCTGCGCCATATCATCGCTGCCGATAAAGCGCACCATCGGCTGCTCCGCGGTCATGACCGCGTGAACCGGGACTTTGGGTTTCTTTTTCTGCGCGTCGATCATCGCCGGATTACGCGCGACGGCGCTATGCACCGGGCGGCTATCGAGGATAACTCGATTGGCGTTGCGCTGGTGTAGCCCGCGATTAAGCTGCTGTTCGGCATCGCTTTTGGCGAAAAACTCGGGATGGCGAACTTCAACGCCGTAAGTGAAGTTTTTCGGTAGCGTATCGAGAAAATGCCACAGGGCAGGGAGGTCTCGTGGCCCGAAGGTGGCGGGCAACTGCAACCAGTACTGGCCGATGCGCGATTCCAGCGGCGCCAGACGAGTAAAAAATTCGTGGCTTAAATCGTCGCAGTCGCGCAGTGCCGCCTGATGCGAAATCGTGGCCGGGAATTTGAAACAGAACCGAAAATCATCGTGAGTTTGTTGATACCAGCGATCGACTATCTCGGCCTTTGGTAAGGCATACAGAGTGGTATTACCCTCCACGCAGTTAAAATGGCGGGCATACTCTTCAAGGCCGGTGATGCCAAGGCGCACCCATTTAGGGTGCGACCATTGCGGGAGCCCGATATAAATCATAAGGCGGCGAGAATGTCCTCAGTACTGCGCACGCGGGCGATGCGCGGGAAGATATGCGTCATACTGCCCTGATGCTGATCGGCGGAGGCGGCGCTGCACGCATCCTCGGCGATGATCAGATTGAAACCGAGTTCCCAGGCATTGCGAGCGGTGGATTCCACGCCGATATTGGTGGAGATACCGCAAAGGATAATGGTGTCGATACCGCGGCGGCGAAGTTGCAGTTCAAGATCGGTACCGTAGAACGCGCCCCACTGACGTTTCGTCACTTCAAGATCGCTATCCTGCTTGCCAAGCGCCGGCGGATAGACCCACCAGTTTTCAGGCAGCTTCGCGGCGCCAGCCTGCGCATCTACCGGCTGTTTTAACGCTTCAGCGAAATCGGCGGACCAGCCGACGCGAACCATGATGACGGGCGAACCCTGTTGACGACATTTTTCAGCCAGCTTTGCCGCGCGCGTCACCACCTCGTCGGCGCGATGCGGGCCGCCGGCAAAGGGTAAAATGCCTTCTTGCAGGTCAATAACGACCAGCGCGGTTTTTTTCGCATTGAGTTCTAACATGGTATCCCCGTATCTTGTTCTCTTGTCAGGCCGCTACAATACCGTTGCTAATTCGGCTCAAGGGTAACAAATTTTGTTAATTTATGTGAGCACAAGCAATAAGCGCGCAGCAAAGCAGCGTACAAACTGCGTCGGGCTTATCGTCAGACAGAATTTCCAGTATAATAGCCGCCTTTTTTCATTCAGTAGTGACATTCAGCAAAGCTGCGACCTCGTCGCCTGCATGGCAGGCAACATCCGCCTGCGGCTAAGTTAAGGGATATCTCATGCGTACAGAATATTGCGGACAGCTACGTCAGTCCCACGTGGGGCAGCAAGTGACCCTGTGTGGTTGGGTCAACCGTCGTCGTGATCTCGGTAGCCTTATCTTCATCGATATGCGCGACCGTGAAGGCATCGTGCAGGTGTTTTTCGATCCGGATCGTGCGGATGCATTAAAACTGGCTTCCGAACTGCGTAATGAGTTCTGCATCCAAATCACCGGCACCGTGCGTGCGCGTGAAGAGCGCAACGTCAACCGCGAGATGGCCACCGGCGAAATCGAAGTGCTGGCGTCTGACCTGACCATCATCAACCGCGCGGAAGCGCTGCCGCTGGACTCCAATCACGTCAACACCGAAGAAGCGCGCCTGAAATACCGCTATCTGGACCTGCGTCGTCCGGAAATGGCTCAGCGCCTGAAAACCCGCGCCAAAATCACCAGCTTCGTGCGCCGCTTCATGGACGATCACGGGTTCCTCGATATCGAAACCCCGATGCTGACTAAAGCCACACCGGAAGGCGCGCGTGACTACCTCGTGCCGTCGCGCGTCCATAAAGGTAAATTCTACGCGCTGCCGCAATCTCCGCAGCTGTTCAAACAGCTACTAATGATGTCCGGTTTCGATCGTTACTATCAGATAGTCAAATGCTTCCGCGACGAAGACCTGCGTGCCGACCGTCAGCCTGAATTTACTCAGATTGATGTTGAAACCTCGTTCATGACCGCGCCGCAGGTGCGTGAAGTGATGGAAGATCTGGTTCGTAAGCTGTGGCAGGACGTGAAGGGCGTAGACCTCGGTCAATTCCCGGTGATGACCTTTGCCGAAGCGGAGCGTCGTTACGGTTCCGATAAACCGGACCTGCGTAACCCGATGGAACTGGTAGACGTAGCCGATCTGGTGAAAGCGGTCGAATTCGCCGTCTTCTCCGGCCCGGCTAACGACGCCAAAGGCCGCGTTGCTGCCTTACGCGTACCGGGCGGTGCGGCGCTGACCCGTAAACAGATTGATGAATACGGCAAATTCGTACAGATCTACGGTGCGAAAGGGTTGGCCTATATTAAAGTGACCGAGCGTGCGAAGGGCCTTGAAGGCATCAATAGCCCGGTGGCGAAATTCCTCAACGCTGAAATCGTCGAAGCTATCCTTGAGCGCACGGGCGCGCAGGACGGCGACATGATCTTCTTCGGCGCTGACAACAAGAAAGTGGTTGCCGATGCCCTCGGCGCGCTGCGTCTGAAGCTGGGCAAAGACCTGAATCTCACCGACGAGACCAAATGGGCGCCGCTGTGGGTTATCGACTTCCCGATGTTCGAAGACGACGGCGAAGGCGGCCTGACCGCGATGCACCATCCGTTCACCTCGCCGAAAGATATGACTGCCGCCGAGCTGAAAGCCGCTCCGGAAGACGCTGTGGCTAACGCCTACGATATGGTCATCAACGGCTACGAAGTCGGCGGTGGTTCGGTGCGTATCCACAGCGGTGAAATGCAGCAAACCGTGTTTGGCATTCTGGGCATTAACGAACAAGAACAGCGTGAAAAATTCGGCTTCCTGCTGGATGCGCTGAAGTACGGCACGCCGCCGCATGCCGGCCTGGCGTTTGGCCTCGATCGCCTGACCATGCTGCTGACCGGTACCGATAACATCCGTGACGTTATCGCCTTCCCGAAAACGACGGCTGCCGCGTGCCTGATGACCGAAGCGCCGAGCTTCGCGAATCCTGCCGCGTTAGGCGAACTGGGTATTCAGGTTGTGGCGAAAGAGGCAAAAGAGTCTCCGGAGAACAACTAAGATGTCATTCAAGCTGCCCGTCTCCGTTCTGGTGGTAATTTACGCCGAAGATACGAAGCGGGTGCTGATGTTGCAGCGACGCGACGATCCCGCTTTCTGGCAGTCGGTTACCGGCAGCCTGGAAGAGGGGGAAACCGCGTTGCAGGCCGCCGCGCGCGAAGTAAAGGAAGAGGTCGCCATTGACGTTGCTCGCGAGCAACTGGCCTTAATTGACTGTCAGCGTACGGTGGAGTTCGAGATATTTTCTCACTTACGTCATCGCTATGCGCCGGGCGTCGAGCGCAATACGGAATTCTGGTTCCGTCTTGCGCTGCCCCATGAGCGCCAGATTGTTTTCACTGAACATCTGGATTACCGCTGGGTTAGCGCGTCGGATGCCGCCGCGCTAACCAAATCGTGGAGCAACCGGCAGGCGATTGAAGAATTTGTAATTAACGCCGGATAACTTCCCGCGGCGTTTGTCGCGGGAAGACGGCTTTTTTGGAGAGTTTTTTATGGCAGGTCATAGTAAATGGGCCAACACCAAACACCGCAAAGCGGCGCAAGATGCCAAGCGCGGTAAAATCTTTACTAAAATCATCCGCGAGCTGGTCACCGCTGCGCGTCTGGGCGGCGGCGATCCGGCATCCAACCCGCGTCTGCGCGCGGCGGTAGATAAAGCGTTGTCCAATAACATGACTCGCGACACCTTGAACCGCGCCATTGCGCGCGGCGTCGGCGGTGATGAAGACGCGAACATGGAAACCATCATTTATGAAGGTTACGGCCCGGGCGGCACTGCGGTAATGGTTGAATGTCTGAGCGACAACCGTAACCGTACCGTCGCCGAAGTACGCCACGCCTTTACCAAAACCGGTGGTAACCTCGGAACCGACGGCTCCGTGGCCTATCTGTTCAGCAAAAAAGGCGTGATCTCCTTCGAGAAAGGCGACGAAGACACCATCATGGAAGCCGCGCTGGAAGCGGGTGCTGAAGACGTTGTTACCTATGACGACGGCGCCATTGACGTTTACACCGCCTGGGAAGAGATGGGCGCGGTGCGTGATGCGCTGGAAGCCGCTGGCCTGAAAGCCGATGCTGCTGAAGTCTCAATGATCCCGTCGACTAAAGCGGATATGGATGCGGAAACCGCGCCGAAGCTGCTGCGTCTTATTGATATGCTGGAAGACTGCGACGACGTGCAGGAAGTGTATCATAACGGCGAAATCTCTGATGAGGTTGCCGCAACGCTGTGATGCCGGTAGCCGGTATTGCGGGTGAGTTATTACTGGAGGCGCGTGATGGCCATTATTCTCGGCATTGACCCGGGGTCACGCGTGACCGGTTATGGCGTGATTCGCCAGGTCGGGCGGCAGTTGAGCTACCTTGGCAGCGGATGTATCCGCACCAAAGTAGACGATCTGCCGTCGCGGCTGAAGCTGATATACGCCGGCGTCACCGAAATTATTACCCAGTTCCAGCCCGACTATTTCGCTATCGAGCAGGTCTTTATGGCGAAAAATGCCGATTCGGCGTTGAAGCTTGGGCAGGCGCGCGGAGTGGCGATTGTCGCGGCGACGAACCAGGACCTGCCGGTCTTTGAGTACGCCGCCCGCCAGGTTAAGCAAACCGTCGTCGGCATTGGTAGCGCGGAAAAGAGCCAGGTACAGCATATGGTGCGTACCTTGCTGAAACTTCCGGCAAATCCGCAGGCGGATGCGGCGGATGCGCTGGCCATCGCCATCACCCATTGCCACCTCAGTCAGAACCTGGCTCAGATTAGCGAGACCCGGCTCAATCTGGCGCGAGGGCGGTTACGATAATCACAAATCAGGCTGGATATTCATCCAGCCTTTTTTTATGATAACGCATTAGACTTTCGGCCCTTTATTCAGGAGCGCTACGTGATAGGCAGACTCAGAGGCATCATTCTCGAAAAGCAACCCCCGCTGGTATTACTGGAAACCGGGGGCGTAGGTTATGAAGTCCATATGCCGATGACCTGCTTCTACGAGCTACCGGAAGCCGGGCAGGAAGCCATCGTCTTCACCCATTTTGTGGTGCGTGAAGACGCGCAGCTGCTGTACGGCTTTAACAACAAGCAGGAACGCACGCTGTTTAAAGAGCTTATCAAAACCAACGGCGTCGGGCCGAAGCTGGCGCTGGCTATCCTTTCCGGCATGTCGGCGCAGCAGTTTGTGAACGCCGTTGAGCGTGAAGAAGTTGCCTCGCTGGTGAAACTGCCTGGTATCGGCAAGAAAACCGCCGAACGTTTAATTGTCGAGATGAAAGATCGCTTTAAAGGCCTGCATGGCGACCTGTTTACTCCGGCCGCCGATCTGGTGCTGACCACGCCTGCCGGCCCAACTGCCGACGATGCGGAGCAAGAAGCGGTTGCCGCGCTGGTGGCGCTGGGCTATAAACCACAAGAGGCCAGCCGAATGGTGAGCAAAATCGCTCGCCCGGACGCCAACAGTGAAACGCTAATCCGCGAAGCGCTGCGCGCGGCGTTGTGAGGTAAGGGATGATTGAAGCAGATCGGCTGGTATCAGGCGACAGCATTGGCTTTGAAGAGGCCGCTGACCGCGCTATCCGCCCCAAATTGCTCGCAGAATATGTCGGCCAGCCGCAGGTGCGTTCGCAGATGGAAATCTTTATCCAGGCGGCGAAACTGCGCGGCGATGCGCTCGATCACCTGTTGATTTTTGGCCCACCAGGGTTGGGGAAAACCACGCTTGCTAATATCGTCGCCAACGAAATGGGCGTGAATCTGCGTACCACCTCCGGCCCGGTGCTGGAAAAGGCCGGCGACCTGGCGGCAATGCTGACCAACCTTGAGCCGCATGATGTTCTGTTTATTGATGAGATCCACCGTCTTTCGCCGGTAGTGGAAGAGGTACTGTATCCGGCAATGGAAGATTATCAGCTGGATATCATGATTGGCGAAGGCCCGGCCGCACGCTCGATTAAAATCGACCTGCCGCCGTTTACCCTGATTGGCGCGACTACCCGCGCCGGTTCATTGACTTCGCCGCTGCGCGACCGCTTTGGTATCGTGCAGCGCCTCGAGTTTTATCAAGTGCCGGACCTGCAGCATATCGTAGGCCGCAGCGCCCGTCATATGGGTTTGGAGATGAGCGAGGAAGGGGCGCTGGAAGTGGCCCGTCGCGCGCGCGGTACACCGCGTATCGCCAACCGTCTGCTGCGCCGGGTACGCGACTTCGCCGAAGTGCGCCACGATGGCACTATCTCCGCTGAGATCGCCGCTCAGGCGCTGGATATGCTCAACGTGGATGCCGAAGGGTTTGACTATATGGATCGCAAGCTGTTATTGGCGGTGATCGATAAATTCTTCGGTGGTCCGGTCGGCCTCGATAACCTCGCGGCGGCTATCGGCGAGGAGCGGGAAACCATTGAAGACGTGCTGGAGCCGTACTTAATTCAACAGGGGTTCCTGCAGCGCACGCCGCGTGGCCGAATGGCGACGGTGCGCGCCTGGAATCACTTCGGTATTACCCCGCCGGAAATGCCCTGATGAAACCCGGTAGCTTTCCGCTACCGGGTAGTCTCTCAATCAACTCGCCGCTTTCTTCGTCATACTCAGAACAAACAGCGCCGCTGCGCAGAGCACAACCGAAGGCCCTGCTGGGGTATCGTAGAACGCCGAGAAGGTTAAACCGCCGGTCACCGCCAGCATACCTACACCAACGGCTACCGCGGCCATCTGTTCCGGCGTGCGGGCAAAACGGCGGGCGGTAGCGGCCGGGATTATCAACAACGAAGTGATGATCAGCGCGCCGACGAACTTCATTGCCACGCCGATAGTCAATGCCGTCACCAGCATCAGCAGCAGCTTAACCCGCTGCAACTTCACCCCATCAACAAACGCTAAATCAGGGCTGATGGTCATCGCCAGCAGGTTGCGCCACTGCCAGAGCAATATCGCGACCACTACCACCACGCCTAACGCAATGGAGATTAAATCCTGCGGGGTGACGGCTAATAGATCGCCAAACAGATAGGCCATCAGGTCGACGCGCACGTTCGACATCAGGCTCACCACCACCAGACCGAGCGACAGCGCGCTGTGGGCCATAATACCCAGCAGGGTATCGACCGCCAGGTGAGGGCGTTTTTCCAGCCATACCAGCCCGCCTGCCAGCAGCAGCGTGACCACGATAACCGCATAAAACGGATTAACGTTGAGCAATAGACCAAACGCCACGCCAAGCAGCGAAGCATGCGCCAGCGTATCGCCAAAGTAGGACATTCTCCGCCAGACCACGAACGAACCCAGGGGGCCTGCCGCGCAGGCGAGCATCATGCCGGCTAACCAGCCGGGTAACAGTAATTCAATCATCAGCGGCCATTTCCCCGACGCAGTACAATCCGCCCCTGCAGGTCGTGGCGGTGATTATGTTGGTGACGATAAATGCCCAGCTGTTCCGCGCCGCGCGGGCCGAACATGGAGATAAATTCCGGATGCATCGAGACCACTTCCGGAGTTCCGGAGCAGCAAATATGCTGATTCAGGCACAGCACTTCATCGGTTTTGGCCATCACCAGGTGGAGATCGTGGGAAACCATTAAGACCGCGCAGTTCAGCTCCTGACGCAGTTGATTAATTAAATCATACAATGCCACCTGACCATTGACGTCGACGCCCTGGGTCGGTTCATCCAGCACCAGAAGTTGTGGTTGATTCAGCAGGGCGCGCGCCAGCAAAACGCGCTGGGTTTCGCCACCGGAGAGCTTTTGCATTGGCGCATCGATTAGATGCCCGGCCTGCACACGCTGCAGCGCCGGCATAATATCCTGCTTGCGGGTACCGGGACGCAGGCGCATAAAGCGGCTGACCGTCAGCGGCATGGTAGCATCAAGATGCAGTTTTTGCGGCACATAGCCGATACGCAGATTTTTCTCGCGCTGGATAGCACCTTCGGTCGGCGTCACCAGGCCGAGTACCACGCGCACCAGCGTCGATTTCCCGGCGCCGTTTGGGCCAAGAAGCGTTAAAATTTTGCCTGGTTTTAGCGTTAGCGAAATGTCAGACAACACGCGCCGCTGGCCGTAGACGACCGCGACTTTTTCCAGCGTTACAAGATTCGTCATGTCAAATTAGGGGTTGCACTAGCGATTGAATGTTATAATATCACATCACTTTCGCTCATTACGATGATTAGTCGCATTATGTTACATAAAAATACGCTTCTTTGCGCTGGACTTAGCGCCGCTTTTTTGTTCGCTCATGCCCCGGTTGCTCATGCAGCCGTCGTCGCTTCCATGAAACCCCTTGGCTTTATCGCTTCCGCTATCGCCGATGGCGTAACGGATACCCAGGTTTTGCTACCTGACGGTGCTTCCGAGCATGATTATTCACTTCGTCCATCGGATGTAAAACGCTTACAGAACGCAGACTTAGTCGTATGGATTGGTCCAGAAATGGAAGCCTTTATGGACAAGTCAACGCAAAGCATTGCGGAGCAGAAAAAGGTCACCATCGCCCAGTTGGATGGGGTGAAACCGTTGCTCATGAAAGGGACGGATGATGACGATGACGAACATGGTCACGAACATGCTAATGGCGAAAAAAGTGACGGCGATCACCATCACGGCATTTACAATATGCATCTGTGGCTCTCCCCAGAGATAGCGCGGCTCTCAGCGGTTGCAATCCACGATAAATTATTGGAACTTATGCCGCAGAGTCGAGCCAAACTTGACGCCAACCTGAAGGAATTTGAGGCAAAATTAGCCGCAACCGACAAACAGGTGAGTAACGAGCTGGCGCCGGTGAAAGGTAAGGGGTATTTCGTTTTTCATGATGCCTATGGCTACTACGAAAAACATTACGGTTTGACCTCGTTGGGGCATTTTACCGTCAACCCTGAAATCCAGCCTGGTGCGCAGCGTTTACACGAAATAAGAACACAGTTGGTTGAGCAGAAAGCGACTTGCGTTTTTGCTGAGCCACAATTCAGGCCAGCGGTTATCGAAGCTGTTGCCAGGGGGACCTCCGTGCGCATGGGAACCCTGGATCCACTTGGAATCGGAATTAAGCTGGGTAAAGACAGTTACCCGCAGTTCCTGAGCCAGTTGGGGCATCAGTATTCAAGCTGCCTGAAAGGAGATTAACGAGGAAGTGAATACGTGCAACAGATAGCCCGCGCTGTCACTCAGGCATTCAACAACTTGCCGCGACCCCATCGCGTTATGCTGGGGTCGTTGAGCGTCCTGACTTTAGCGGTCGCCGTCTGGCGGCCCTACATCTACCACCCGGAATCAGCCCCGATCGTCAGAACGATTGAGCTGGAAAAAAGCGAAATCCGCTCTCTGCTGCCGGAAGCCTCTGAACCCATCGATCAGGCGCCGCAGGAAGAAGAAGCTATCCCGCAGGATGAGCTCGACGATAAATCCGATAGCGACTCCGGCGGCCATGAATATGTGGTTTCCACCGGCGATACGCTGAGCAGTATTCTTAATCAGTACGGTATTGATATGGGCGATATCGCTCAACTCTCCTCTGCTGATAAAGAACTGCGCAACCTTAAAATTGGTCAACAGCTCTCCTGGACGCTGACCGCCGATGGCGACCTGCAAAGCCTGACGTGGGAGATGTCGCGCCGCGAGACGCGTACCTATAACCGCGTCGCCAATGGCTTTAAAATGAGCAGCGAGCTGCAGAAAGGGGATTGGGTCAACAATGTCCTGAAAGGTACCGTTGGCGCCAGCTTCGTCTCCAGCGCCCGTGATGCTGGCCTTACCAGTACGGAAATCAGCGCGGTCATCAAAGCGATGCAGTGGCAGATGGACTTCCGTAAGCTGAAAAAAGGTGATGAATTCTCGGTGCTGATGTCGCGTGAAATGCTTGATGGCAAGCGCGAGCAGAGCCAGCTGTTGGGCGTGCGTTTACGTTCCGATGGCAAAGATTATTACGCGATCCGTGCCGAAGATGGCAAATTCTACGATCGCAACGGTACGGGTCTGGCGAAAGGCTTCCTGCGCTTCCCGACCTCGCGTCAGTTCCGCGTGTCGTCTAACTTCAACCCGCGTCGCCTGAATCCGGTGACCGGGCGCGTCGCGCCGCATCGCGGCGTTGACTTCGCTATGCCGCAGGGCACGCCGGTGCTTTCCGTCGGCGATGGTGAAGTGGTGGTGGCGAAACGCAGCGGCGCGGCAGGTTACTATGTCGCCGTGCGTCATGGCCGCACCTATACCACCCGCTATATGCACCTGCGTAAGCTGCTGGTGAAAACGGGGCAGAAAGTGAAACGCGGTGATCGTATCGCGCTGTCGGGCAACACCGGGCGTTCTACTGGCCCGCACCTGCACTATGAAGTCTGGATCAACCAGCAGGCGGTTAACCCGTTGACGGCGAAACTGCCGCGTACCGAAGGTTTAACCGGTTCCGACCGTACGGATTACCTGGCGCAGGCCAAAGAGGTTATCCCACAGCTGCGCTTTGATTAGTCTGAATTATCTTCACTGAAAGCCGGCGCCTGATATGCGCCGGCTTTTTCTTTTGTGCGATGAGTGACGTGTCGCTAAACTAAGCCATTATCTTTATTGATTAAGCAGAACTTCTGCGGACCGGGCATGGAAACGAAAAAAAATAACATTGAATTTATCCCCAAATTTGAGAAATCTTTTTTACTGCCGCGCTACTGGGGCGCGTGGCTGGGCGTTTTCGCCTTCGCCGGAATCGCGCTGACGCCTCCCTCTTTCCGCGACCCTATTCTCGGAAAACTCGGGCGTTTTGTCGGCCGTCTGGCAAAAAGCTCCCGCCGTCGGGCGCAGATTAACCTGCTGTACTGCTTCCCGGAAAAAAGCGAACAAGAGCGTGAAGCTATCATCGATGCGATGTATATGTCTGCTCCGCAGGCAATGGTGATGATGGCCGAACTCGGCATGCGCGATCCGCAGCGCGTGATGTCCCGCGTTGACTGGCAAGGGAAAGAGATCATTGACGAGATGCACCGTAATAATGAAAAGGTCATCTTTTTAGTGCCGCACGCCTGGGGCGTGGATATTCCGGCGATGCTGATGGCTTCAGGCGGGCAAAAAATGGCCGCGATGTTCCATAACCAGGGTAATCCGGTATTTGACTATGTCTGGAACACCGTGCGCCGTCGTTTTGGCGGGCGGATGCACGCGCGTAACGATGGTATCAAGCCGTTTATTCAATCGGTGCGCCAGGGCTACTGGGGCTATTATCTGCCCGACCAGGATCACGGCGCCGAGCACAGCGAATTTGTTGATTTCTTCGCGACTTATAAAGCGACTCTTCCGGCGATTGGCCGTCTGATGAAAGTCTGCCGCGCGCGCGTAGTGCCGCTATTTCCGGTGTATGACGGTAAAACGCATCGCCTGACGGTACTGGTGCGCCCGCCTATGGACGACCTGCTGGAAGCCGATGACACGACGATTGCGCGCCGTATGAACGAAGAGGTTGAGATTTTCGTCAGGCCGCACACCGAACAGTATACCTGGATCCTGAAACTGCTGAAGACGCGTAAGCCGGGTGAAACTGAGCCTTATAAGCGCAAAGAACTGTTTCCGAAGAAGTAAGCTGTATGCTGCGCTGAGCAGGGCTACGGCGCCTGCATTTACCAGACCGTAGGCCGGATAAGGCGCAGCCGCCATCCGGCGCAAAAGCGGCTCCTTATCCGCGGATATTGCCCGGCGGCGCTGCGCTTGCGCGGGCCTACAAAACATTTCCGTATGCTACCATCGCCGGCATGTTGTGATGCCTGTATTTACCAGGATAACAAGCATAAAAAAGCCTCCGTAAGGAGGCTTTCCTGTCTCTGAAGATGATTACTCAACGGTCAGGATACGGGTGGTGTTGGTGCTACCGATGGTGCTCATCACGTCGCCCTGGGTGACGACCACCAGGTCGCCGGAGACCAGATAGCCTTTATCACGCAGCAGGTTAACCGCGTCGTGCGCGGCGGCAACGCCGTCGTTATGGCTGTCGAAATGCACCGGCGTCACGCCACGATAGAGCGCCGTCAGGTTCAGAGTACGCTCGTGACGGGAGAGGGCGAAAATCGGCAGGCCGGAACTGATACGCGAGGTCATCAACGCGGTGCGGCCGGACTCGGTCATGGTGATAATCGCAGTAATGCCTTTCAGGTGGTTGGCCGCATACATCGCTGACATGGCGATTGCTTCTTCGACATTGTCGAATTGCACGTCGAGGCGGTGTTTAGAAACGTTGAGGCTTGGGATCTTCTCCGCGCCCAGACACACGCGCGCCATCGCGGCAACGGTTTCTGACGGATATTGGCCGGCAGCGGTTTCTGCGGACAGCATTACGGCATCGGTACCGTCCAGCACGGCGTTCGCTACGTCCATAACTTCCGCACGGGTCGGCATCGGATTGGTGATCATCGATTCCATCATCTGCGTCGCGGTGATGACCGAGCGGTTAAGCTGGCGAGCGCGGCGGATCAGCGCTTTCTGGATACCCACCAGTTCCGGATCGCCGATTTCCACACCGAGATCGCCGCGAGCAACCATCACCACATCGGAGGCGAGAATAACGTCGTCCATGGCATCCTGGTCGCAGACCGCTTCCGCACGCTCGACTTTAGCGACGATTTTCGCATCGCAGCCAGCGTCGCGGGCCAGACGGCGAGCGTAGTTCAGGTCTTCGCCGCAGCGCGGGAAGGAGACCGCCAGGTAATCAACGCCAATTTTTGCGGCGGTAACGATATCGGCTTTGTCTTTATCGGTTAGCGCTTCTGCAGACAGCCCTCCGCCGAGTTTGTTAATACCTTTATTGTTAGATAGCGGGCCACCAACGGTAACTTCGGTGAACACTTTCATCCCTTGTACTTCCAGGACCTTCAGCTGCACGCGACCATCGTCGAGCAGCAGGATATCGCCTGGAACGACGTCCGCCGGCAGGCCTTTATAGTCGATGCCGACTTTTTCTTTATCGCCTTCGCCTTTACCCAGGTTGGCGTCGAGCAGGAATTTGTCGCCAATGTTGAGGAAAATTTTGCCTTCTTTGAAGGTAGAGACGCGGATTTTCGGCCCCTGCAGGTCGCCGAGAATTGCTACGTGACGGCCCAGTTTTGCTGCAATTTCACGGACTTTGTCTGCGCGGAGCTGGTGATCTTCCGGGGTACCGTGAGAGAAGTTCATGCGTACGACGTTAGCGCCCGCGGCGATAACCTTTTCGAGGTTGTTATCGCGGTCAGTTGCCGGACCTAAGGTCGTTACGATTTTGGTTCTGCGAAGCCTTCTGGACATGTAATACTCCGTTGACTGAAACAACTTTGGTGTTGCGTGAACATGGATTCGGTAGCGCCGAATCCGCTAATGGGCGGAACTGCTACGCTGCCGGGACATAATTGGTCTCTGACTTATAATGACTATTATTGTTTATCACTACTAATGAGTAGTTCTTTATCAAAGCGCGATTCCTTGAGCGCTTCCTTGACCCTCTTCAAGTTATCTCTGAATTTTGCTCCGCGGCGCAGGGTGAAGCCGGTCGCCAGCACATCAATTACCGTGAGCTGGGCCAGACGCGACACCATCGGCATATAAATATCGGTGTCTTCCGGGACGTCCAGAGTAATGGCCAGCGTCGACTCCCGCGCCAGCGGGGTGCCGGCTGAAGTAATGGCAATGACCATGGCATCGTTTTCACGCGCCAGTTGCGCCAGTTCAACCAGGCTTTTGGTGCGCCCGGTGTGTGAAATGATGACCACCACGTCATCATCGTTACAATTCATACAGCTCATGCGCTGCAGGACAATATCGTCGGAGTAGATGACCGGGACGTTAAAACGGAAAAATTTATTCATTGCGTCATGCGCGACGGCGGCTGAGGACCCCAGACCGAAGAAGGAGATTTTCTTCGCCTGGGTAAGCAGATCGACTGCCCGGTTGACCGCCGACATATCCAGCGCATGATGTACCTGATCGAGGCTGGCCATCGCCGATTCGAAAATTTTCGCCGTATAGGATTCGACGCTGTCGTCTTCATCGACATTACGGTTAACATAGAGGGTACCGTGTGCCAGACTTTGTGCCAGATGCAGTTTAAAATCGGGGAAACCCCGGGTTTCAAGACTGCGACAAAATCGGTTTACGGTCGGCTCGCTGACGCCGGCTTCCAGCGCCAGGGCCGCTATGCTCGAGTGAATGGCCTGCGCCGGGGTGGCAAGAATGACTTCCGCCACTTTGCGTTCAGATTTGCTAAGGTTTTCCAGTCGGGACTGGATTTTTTCCAGCATGTTCATTGTTAACAGGCGCTCATCAATGGAAACGATTTCATTAATGGGTGAAATCATCAGGCGTTTTAGCAAGAATATACCCCTCCGCAATCAGAAGCGGTGAGGAATGACGAGAAAAAATGTCGTTTTTTTTCATTACATGATCAGAGTCGTATTTTACTAACTGAAAACCAGACGAAACAACGAACATTCTTAGCCTGATGCCCAATTTGTCGGCGAACGCTTTTCCTCTATGTGCGGTAACGTCGGGAAAGCACCGCTAAGGGTTTCAGGAAATTCGTAAACACAGTACAGTGCAGCGTAAGAAAATTACAAATTTAGCCTGGCATAAGCACCAGACTATCAACTGAGGAGAATGACATGGCGGTAACGCAAACGGCCCAGGCATGCGATCTGGTCATTTTCGGCGCGAAAGGTGACCTCGCGCGCCGTAAACTGTTGCCTTCCCTGTATCAGCTTGAAAAGGCTGGCCAGATTAACCCTGAAACCCGCATCATCGGCGTTGGTCGCGCCGATTGGGATAAAGACGCTTACACCAAAGTAGTGCGTGAAGCGTTAGAAACCTTCATGAAAGAGAAAATCGACGAAGGTTTATGGGATACCCTGAGCGGTCGTCTGGACTTCTGTAATCTTGATGTCAACGATACCAGCGGCTTCACCCGTCTGGGCGAAATGCTGGATCAGGAAAACCGGGTCACCATTAACTACTTCGCGATGCCGCCAAGCACTTTCGGCGCCATCTGCAAAGGGCTGGGCGAAGCAAAGCTGAATGCCAAACCCGCGCGGGTGGTGATGGAAAAACCGCTCGGTACCTCGCTGGAAACCTCCCGGGAAATTAATGACCAGGTGGGCGAGTATTTCGAAGAGTGCCAGGTTTACCGTATCGACCATTATTTGGGTAAAGAGACGGTACTGAACCTGCTGGCACTGCGCTTTGCTAACTCCTTGTTTGTTAATAACTGGGACTGCCGCACCATTGACCACGTTGAAATCACCGTGGCGGAAGAAGTGGGTATTGAAGGCCGCTGGGGTTATTTCGATCAAGCCGGGCAGATGCGCGACATGATCCAGAACCATCTGCTGCAGATCCTGTGCATGATCGCCATGTCGCCGCCATCGGATCTAACTGCCGACAGCATCCGCGATGAAAAAGTAAAAGTGCTGAAATCGCTGCGCCGAATCGATCGCTCGAACGTGCGTGAGAAAACCGTCCGCGGTCAATACACCGCCGGGTTTGCGCAAGGCAAAAAAGTACCGGGCTATCTGGAAGAAGAGGGCGCTAACAAATCCAGTAATACGGAGACCTTTGTGGCCATCCGCGTGGATATCGATAACTGGCGCTGGGCTGGGGTTCCGTTCTACCTGCGTACCGGTAAACGTCTGCCGACCAAATGTTCCGAAGTGGTGGTTTACTTCAAAACTCCGGAACTGAACCTGTTCAAAGAGACCTGGCAGGAGCTGCCGCAGAACAAACTAACCATTCGTCTGCAGCCGGATGAAGGTGTTGATATTCAGGTGCTTAACAAAGTTCCAGGCCTCGATCACAAGCATAATCTGCAGATCACCAAACTGGATCTGAGCTACTCCGAGACCTTCAATCAAACTCACCTGGCGGATGCCTACGAACGCCTGCTGTTGGAAACCATGCGCGGTATCCAGGCGCTGTTCGTGCGTCGCGATGAAGTGGAAGAAGCGTGGAAGTGGGTTGACTCCATTACCGGCGCATGGGCGGCCGACGGCGACGCGCCGAAGCCTTACCAGGCCGGTACCTGGGGCCCGGTGGCGTCGGTGGCGATGATCACCCGCGATGGCCGTTCCTGGAACGAATTCGAGTAAGTGTATCGTTAATCCGGGAGAGTTATTTTACCGGTAACATGATCTGGCGCAGTCTGGCGCATAATTTTTAATCTTTTAAGCCCCGGGAGGATTCACCCCCGGGGCTTTTTTTATTACACTGCCTGTAGACATTTTGCCCCTGAGCCCCAGTGGTGGTGCCATTTACACCATTCTTCGACGTCATCGCGCGGTGGCCGGACAGATAAATTTTGAGGAGCCTCTATGAATTCGACAATGTTACGGGTAACAAATCGCATTATCGAACGGTCGCGCGAAACCCGCTCAGCCTACCTCGCACGGATTAATCAAGCCAAAAGCGATACCGTCCATCGCTCGCAGTTGGCCTGCGGTAACCTGGCGCACGGTTTTGCCGCCTGTCAGTCAGAAGATAAAGCGTCGCTGAAGAGCATGTTGCGCAACAACATCGCCATTATCACCTCCTACAACGATATGTTGTCCGCCCACCAGCCTTATGAACATTATCCGGATATCATTCGCAAAGCCTTGCACTCTGCCAATGCGGTGGGGCAAGTGGCCGGCGGTGTACCGGCAATGTGCGACGGCGTGACGCAGGGTCAGGATGGCATGGAGCTGTCGCTGCTGAGCCGCGAAGTGATTGCCATGTCCGCCGCCATCGGCCTGTCGCATAACATGTTCGACGGCGCATTGTATCTTGGCGTATGCGATAAAATTGTTCCCGGTCTGACCATGGCGGCGCTCTCCTTCGGTCATCTGCCGTCGGTGTTTATTCCCTCCGGCCCGATGGCCAGCGGTCTGCCGAATAAAGAGAAAGTGCGTATTCGTCAGCTGTATGCCGAAGGTAAGGTTGACCGTATGGCGCTGCTTGAATCCGAAGCTGCCTCTTATCATGCGCCGGGCACTTGTACCTTCTACGGTACCGCCAACACCAACCAGATGGTGGTTGAGTTCATGGGTATGCAGCTGCCAGGTTCGTCATTTGTTCACCCGGACGCTCCGCTGCGTGAAGCGCTGACCAGCGCCGCCGCGCGTCAGGTGACGCGCATGACCGGCAACGGCAATGAGTGGATGCCGCTGGGTAAAATGATTGACGAAAAAGTGGTGGTCAACGGTATCGTTGCGCTGCTGGCGACCGGCGGCTCCACCAACCATACGATGCACCTGGTAGCGATGGCGCGCGCGGCGGGCATTATCATTAACTGGGATGATTTCTCCGATCTTTCTGATGTGGTGCCGCTGCTGGCGCGTCTGTATCCAAACGGTCCGGCGGACATTAACCACTTCCAGGCGGCAGGCGGCGTGCCGGTACTGGTGCGCGAGCTGCTAAAAGGCGGATTGCTGCATGAAGATGTCAACACGGTTGCCGGCTTCGGCCTGTCCCGTTACACCATGGAACCATGGCTGAATAACGGCGAACTGGACTGGCGTGAAGGGGCGACCGCGCCGCTTGACGATCAGGTCATTGCTACCTTCGAGAAACCGTTCTCCCGCCATGGCGGTACCAAAGTGCTGAGCGGTAACCTCGGTCGTGCGGTAATGAAGACCTCCGCGGTGCCCGTTGAGAACCAGATTATCGAAGCGCCAGCGGTCGTCTTTGAGAGCCAGCACGACGTACTGCCGGCGTTTGAAGCGGGACTGCTGGATAAAGATTGCGTAGTCGTTGTACGCCATCAGGGGCCGAAAGCGAACGGCATGCCAGAATTACATAAACTTATGCCGCCACTTGGTGTATTATTGGACCGCCGTTTCAAAATTTCGCTGGTCACCGATGGTCGACTTTCCGGCGCATCAGGCAAGGTACCGTCAGCCATACATGTTACTCCTGAAGCCTATGATGGCGGCTTGCTGGCGAAAGTGCGCGATGGCGACATGATTCGCGTTAACGGGCAGACCGGCGAGTTGACCCTGCTGGTCGATGAAGCCGAACTGGCCGCCCGCCAGCCGCATATTCCTGACCTGAGCAGTTCGCGGGTCGGTACCGGCCGCGAGATGTTCGGCGCGCTGCGCGAGAAGCTCTCCGGAGCCGAGCAGGGCGCAACCTGCATCACTTTTTAAGACGATTCGATTTGTAGATCTGGCGAGAGAAAACTCTGATGAAAAACTGGAAAACAACTGCAGAAGCAATCCTGACTAACGGCCCGGTCGTACCGGTTATCGTGGTGAAAAAGCTGGAACACGCGGTGCCGATGGCGAAAGCGCTGGTTGCAGGCGGTGTACGCGTTCTGGAAGTCACGTTGCGCACCGAGTGCGCGCTGGAAGCTATCCGCGCTATCGCCAAAGAAGTGCCGGAGGCGATTGTCGGCGCCGGCACCGTGACCAACGTTGAGCAACTGAAAGCCGTAACTGAAGCAGGCGCGCAGTTCGCTATTAGCCCGGGCCTGACCGAATCCCTGCTGAAAGCGGCGACCGGCGAAGGTACTATCCCGCTGATCCCGGGTATTAGCACCGTATCCGAGCTGATGCTGGGCATGCAGTATGGCCTGAAAGAGTTCAAATTCTTCCCGGCGGAAGCGAACGGCGGCGTGAAAGCGCTGCAGGCGATTGCGGGTCCATTCGGCCACATTCGTTTTTGCCCGACCGGCGGCATCTCTCCGGCGAATTACCGCGACTATCTGGCGCTTAACAGCGTGCTGTGCATCGGCGGCTCCTGGCTGGTTCCGGCCGACGCGCTGGAAAGCGGCGACTACGATCGCATCACCAAACTGGCCCGCGAAGCGGTAGAAGGCGCGAAATAATTTCTGCGCCTTAAATGACAGAAGCCCGGCCCGCGTGAGCGACCGGGCTTTTTTTTATCCCTTCACGACAACCGCGGCGGCAGCGTTTTTGGCGCGGCTGATGGCTTCATCGACGTTGTCAGCAACCGCCAGCGTAACGCCCAGGCGACGCGCGCCGGCGATTTCCGGTTTGCCGAACAGCCGCAACTGCAGACCCGCGCCAACGGCGGCATGCAGATTGCCAAAGGTCACATTCTCACTGGTTAGCTGCGGTAAAATCACCGCCGATGCCGCTGGGCCATACTGGCGGATGGCGCCGATCGGCAGGCCAAGGAAGGCGCGAACGTGCAGGGCGAATTCCGACAGATCCTGCGAGATCAGAGTGACCATGCCGGTATCGTGTGGGCGAGGGGAGACTTCGCTGAAGATAACCTCATCGCCGCAAACGAACAATTCAACGCCGAAGAGCCCATATCCACCCAGCGCCAGCACCACTTTGCGGGCGATCTCCTGCGCGCGTTGCAGCGCGAGATCGCTCATCTGCTGCGGCTGCCAGGATTCACGGTAGTCGCCATCTTCCTGACGATGGCCTACCGGGGCGCAAAAGTGGACGCCGTCGACGGCGCTGACGGTGAGCAGCGTAATTTCAAAATCAAAATTTACCACCCCTTCGACGATGACGCGTCCGGCGCCTGCGCGCCCGCCCTGTTGGGCGTATTGCCAGGCGGCGCTGAGCTGGTCAGCCGAGCGGATAAAGCTTTGGCCTTTACCCGAGGAACTCATTACCGGCTTAACGATACAAGGCAGACCAATTTCGGCGACGGCGGCGCGGAACCCTTCTTCACTGTCGGCAAAACGATAGGCAGAGGTGGGGATCTGCAGTTCTTCTGCCGCCAGCCGGCGAATGCCTTCGCGATTCATGGTGAGTTTCGCGGCCCGCGCGGTTGGCACCACTTTTTGCCCGGCTTGTTCAAGTTCAACCAGAGTGTCGGTGGCAATGGCTTCGATCTCCGGCACGATATAATCTGGCCTTTCTAAGGCGATCAGTTCACGCAGCGCGTCGCCGTGCAGCATGTTGATGACGTGCGAACGATGGGCCACCTGCATCGCCGGCGCATCGGGATAGCGGTCGACGGCGATGGTTTCAATACCCAGCCGCTGGCATTCAATGGCGACTTCTTTTCCGAGCTCGCCGGAACCTAACAACATTACCTTCGTGGCCGCGGGGCGCAGCGCGGTACCTAATAAAGTCATAACCTACTCTCAGCGTAAACAGAACATGCCGCGCATTATAAACGAAAACGTTTGCGTCTGTCTTTATACGCGTAAGTTGAGAACGGCGGCGAAATTTGATATACTGTATATAAATACAGCATAAAGGGGCTGCACAATGGCGGTTGAAATCAAATACGTCGTGATCCGTGAAGGTGAGGAAAAAATGTCTTTTGCCAGCAAAAAAGAGGCCGATGCTTACGACAAAATGCTCGATTTGGCTGAGGTGCTCAATGACTGGCTGGTCGCGTGCCCGCTGGAATTAGATGAAGCTCAGCGTGACAATATGTCGATGTGGCTGGCCGAGCGCAAAGACGCCTTACACCACATTCTGAAGTCAGGGAAATTGCCGGAAGCAGAAGATCATGCTGAGGCGGCGGCAGAAATGCCGGAGTCTGCGCCTACAGAGGACGAGGCTCAGCCTGGTGCCGCCGAAGAAGGCGCCGCGAAAAAGCCGCGCAAAGCAAAGGCCGCCTGATAACCGGGCGCAACGGAAATTTTCGCATCTTTAGCCAGCCATAACATTTCCTGACGTCTCGTCGTTTAGGCTGATGGCATCGCATCTCGCGCTATGAGGAATGTTATGGCTAACTGGCTTAATCAACTTCAGTCCCTGCTGGGTCAGCAGGGCGATTCCGTTTCCGCTGAAAAGTCTTCATCCGCTAAAAACCTGCTGCCCGGCGCATTGGGCGGCCTTGCGGGTTTGTTGGTCGCCAGCAAATCATCGCGCAAGCTGCTGGCGAAATATGGCACTGGCGTTCTGCTGGTTGGCGGCGGCGCGGTGGCAGGCAGCGTGCTGTGGAATAAATATCAGCAAAAAATGCGCGGTCAGCAGGCGGATATCGCAATGCAGACATCCACCGCGGTTGCCCAGGAACCGGTTGTGCTTGATGCGCGCAGCGAGCGGCTGATTACCGCGCTAGTCTTTGCCGCCAAAAGCGACGGTCATATTGACGAACGTGAACGTCAGCATATAGAAGAGCAGTTGCGCGCGGCGAACATCGACGTGCAGGGCCGAGTGTTGATCGACAGGGTTTTAACCCAGCCGCTCGACCCGCAGCGGCTGGCGCAAAGCGTGCGCGATGGGCAAGAAGCGCTGGAAATCTACTACCTCAGCTGCGCGGTAATTGATATCGACCATTTTATGGAGCGCAGCTATCTGGATGCGCTCGGCGATGCGCTCAAGCTGCCTGAGGACGTTCGTCAGGAGATAGAACGCGATGTTCAGGCGCAAAAGCAGGCGCTTGATTCTTAAAAGAGAGCGTTTCGCTTGCATCGCTGGCCACTTTTGCCACCCTTATAGACACGACATCGTTCAGGGCGCTCGGCGCCCTGAGTGATTTTGTGATTCCATAATAAGACGCAGAAGAATAACGCATGCTACCGAAAGCCAAACGGATCCCCCACGCCATGACGCTACATGGCGACACTCGCATCGATAACTACTACTGGCTACGCGATGACGAACGCGCGCGCCCGGAAGTGCTGGAGTATCTCCATCAGGAAAATGACTACGGCAAAAAGGTGATGGATTCACAAAGCAGCCTGCAGGAGCGGGTGCTGAAGGAAATCATCGATCGCATTCCGCAGCGGGAGGTCTCCGCTCCTTATAGTAAAAATGGCTACCGCTATCGCCAGGTCTATGAACCAGGCTGTGAATACGCGATTTACCAACGTCAATCGGTGCTCAAAGAAGAGTGGGATGAATGGGAGATTTTGCTCGACGCCAACCAACGGGCGGCGAAGAGCGAATTCTATACTCTCGGCGGATTAGGCGTCGCGCCGAACAACCAACTGATGGCGGTGGCGGAAGATTATCTTTCCCGCCGTCAGTACGGCTTACGTTTTAAGGATCTGAGCAGCGGCGAATGGTCGGCTGAGATCCTGGAAAACGTCACGCCAGGATTTGCCTGGAGTAATGACTCTCGTTTTTTGTGGTATGTGCGTAAGCACCCGACCACGCTGCTGCCGTATCAGGTCTGGCGGCATGCCATTGGCACTAGCGCGGATAACGATGTGTTGGTCTACGAAGAGAAAGACGACACGTTTTACGTCAGCGTGCATAAAACCACCTCCCAGCAGTTTGTGGTTATTTATCTTGCCAGCGCCACCACCAGTGAAGTGTTACTCCTTAATCCGGAACTTCCCGATGCGGCACCGGTGTGCTTTTTGCCGCGACGCAAGGATCATGAATATAGCCTCGACCATTATCAGCACGCGTTTTACCTGCGTTCTAATCGCGAGGGTAAAAACTTCGGGCTTTACCGCACCGTGCTCCGCGACGAAGACCAGTGGCAGACGCTGATCCCAGCACGTCCTGACGTGATGCTCGAAGGCTTTACTTTATTCACCGACTGGCTGGTGGTTGAGGAGCGTCAGCGTGGCTTGACCAGCCTGCGGCAGATCAACCGTAAAACGCGAGAAGTGGTTGGCATCGCCTTTGACGATCCCGCCTACGTCACCTGGCTTGCCTATAATCCGGAACCGGAAACGTCAAGGCTGCGCTACGGTTATTCATCGATGACGACCCCGGATACGCTATTTGAGCTGGATATGGATACCGGCGAGCGGCGGGTTATCAAACAACAGGAAGTGCAGGGCTTTGACGCTGCCTGTTATCGCAGCGAACATCTGTGGGTGACAGCGCGTGACGGCGTGGAGGTGCCGGTATCGCTGGTCTATCACCGTGAACACTTTCGCAAAGGGGTCAGCCCGTTACTGGTGTACGGCTATGGCTCTTACGGCGCCAGCATGGACGCCGATTTTAGCGCCAGCCGTCTGAGCCTGCTGGATCGCGGTTTTGTCTTTGCAATAGCCCATATTCGCGGCGGCGGCGAACTTGGCCAGCAGTGGTATGAAGACGGCAAATTCCTCAACAAGAAGAATACCTTTAACGATTATCTGGACGTCTGCGATGCGCTGCTGGCGCAGGGATATGGCGACCCTAAATTATGCTATGGCATGGGCGGCAGCGCCGGCGGCATGCTGATGGGCGTGGCGATAAACCAACGACCGGAGTTGTTCCATGGCGTAGTGGCGCAGGTGCCGTTTGTTGACGTACTGACCACCATGCTCGACGAATCTATTCCGCTCACGACCGGTGAGTTTGAGGAGTGGGGAAACCCGCAGGACGAAACCTATTATCACTATATGAAGAGCTATAGCCCCTATGATGGCGTCTCAGCCCAGGCTTATCCGCATATGTTAGTGACCACCGGGCTGCATGATTCGCAGGTGCAATACTGGGAACCCGCAAAATGGGTGGCGAAGCTACGCGAGCTGAAAACCGACGACAATCTGCTGCTGTTATGTACCGACATGGATTCCGGGCATGGCGGTAAGTCGGGACGGTTTAAAAGCTACGAGGGCGTGGCGTTGGAGTACGCCTTTTTAATCGCCCTCGCGCAAGGCACCTTGCCCGGCAAGGTAGAAGTGTAGCGTTACTCGCCGAGGTAGTGTTTGAGGGTCAGCCGCAGTTCAGGGCTCATTCGGTCCAGGTTATTGAACAGCCAACGTAAATAGCCTGGATCGTTTTCCGCCACTTCCGACACCGCTTTGCCGCGATATTTGCCGAAGGTAAAGGTAGTCAGCAGCGCCGGTCGGCCGGTAATGTCGGCCATTTCATCCGGTGACCAGCCGGAAACCTGCATGATATCCAGCAGTAGGGCAGCGGTGATATAACAGTCGTACAGCGCGCGGTGGTGATGCAAACCCGGTGGGGTGGCTACGCTTAGCTTGCGCGACTTATACAACCCCATATTGCTGTACTTAATTCCCGGCCACAGGCGGCGCGCCAGCTTCATAGTACAAATCCACTCGCCGTTCATTTCCGGTAATACCCGGCGATCAAAGCTGGCGTTATGGGCGACATACCATGGACTGCCCTGGTATTGCGGTACGATTTCTTCAATCCAGGGCTTATCGGCCACCATTTCTTCAGTGATGCGGTGGATAGCCATCGCCTGCGGGCTGATAGGGCGGTCAGGTCTCACCAGATGACTCATGGGATTCGTTATCTGGCCGTCGATGATATCGACGGAGGCAATTTCGACAATGCCGCCCTGCAAACCGCAGGTTTCGGTATCGATTACGCGCAGCATGGCTTACTCCTCGCCAAAAACACCAGCGTAAAGGAATGCGCGGCGGATGCCAATGGGGGGATCCTCAAGGAATGAGCAATCATTTTGCTTTCGGTTCATACGGCAGGCGGGAAAGTGACACGGATGCCAGACGGTGCGCGATCAGACGTTCACGGAACCAGTCGCGCAGGTGAGCCGGTTGCTCTCGCTCGACGAGGTCGGCAACGACCGGCATATTGTAGCGTTCTTTAAAGGCGACGCCGGCCGCCGCGAGATCAACGTTGACCTTGTCCATTTCATCTTGCGAAATTTTTGCCAGATTATTTGCCATCAGTACCTCCTTCATTACGGCGCAAAAGTTACTAAGCGTGACGCTGAAAGGCAAGTCCCGGATGCTTAGCTCGACTATGCCATTATACAGGGTTATTCTCTGTCCAACATACATAACAAAAAGGAATGACGTTTATGCGAAACATCGCCGGACGCGCGCTAGACGCCGCCGTATTTTTCAGCGCTATGTTAACCACCGCCAGCGCTTTTGCTCATGCTCATCTGCAACAACAAATCCCGGCGGCCGATTCGACGGTCTCCGCGTCGCCGCAGTCGCTCACGTTAACGTTTAGTGAAGGCGTCGAGCTCTCCTTCAGCGGTGTGACCCTCAGCGGCCCGCAGAATAAACCTGTCGCTACCGGCAAGCTGGCCCGCAGCGACGGTAATAAGGCGCAATTAACGCTGCCGCTGACTGAACCGCTGGCGGCGGGCGAGTATACCGTAGCGTGGCATGTGGTCTCCGTTGACGGCCATAAGACCAAAGGGCAATACCACTTCAGCGTGAAGTAAACCATGCTGACGGGAGTGTATGTCGGCCTGCGGTTTGTCCACTTCATCTCATTGATGACGGCTTTCGGTTGCGCGCTGTACGGCGCATGGTGGGCGCCAGCCTCGCTGCGTCGTCTGCTGATGCAGCGTTTTTATCCTTTGCTGCGCTACCTGCTAATGATTAGCGCTATTTCAGCCACCTTGATGCTGATGGCACAAGGCGGGTTGATGGCCGATGGCTGGGGGGATGTCTGGCGACCTGCAATCTGGAGGGCTGTTATCGGGACGCAGTTCGGCGGCGTCTGGCTTTGGCAAATGGTGCTGGCGTGGATTGCGCTGGCGGTGGCGTGGCTCAAACCACGCCGCCCGGCGCGTCTTCTGTTACTGCTATTTTGCGCGCAGTTGTTGTTAATGGCCGGCGTGGGGCATGCGGCGATGAACGACGGTTGGCTCGGCGCGCTACAGCGCACCAATCACGCGCTACATCTGTTCTGCGTCGCTGCCTGGGCCGGCGGGCTGTTGCCATTTGTCTATTGCCTGCGGCTGGCGCGCGGGCGCTGGCGTCAGGTAGCGATAACCACCATGATGCGTTTTTCACGTTATGGGCATCTGGCCGTGGCTGGCGCGATTGCCAGCGGAATTGGCAATACGCTATTAATACAGGGGCGGATGATTGGCGATTCACCGTGGGGAGCGATGTTGTTGCTCAAATGTGCGCTGGTCGCCGCGATGGTAGCAATTGCGCTGGTGAACAGGTATGTTCTGGTACCGCGAATGTCAGGCGAAGGCGCATGGGCGGAACGGACTATTTTACGCACTACACAGCTGGAAATGGCGCTTGCCGCGCTGGCGATCCTCGCCGTCAGCCTGTTCGCGACCTGGCAACCTAATTGAGTTAACTGGCTAAATGATGAAAAAAATCGTTCTGACAATGTTGTTACTGGCAAGCTCAGGCGCCGCGCTGGCGGCGCCACAGGTGATTACCGTGAGCCGTTTTGAAGTGGGCAAGGACAACTGGGCCTTCACCCGCGAAGAGGTGATGTTAACCTGCCGCCCGGGTAATGCGCTTTATGTGATTAACCCGAGCACCCTGGTGCAGTATCCGCTGAATGATGTCGCCGAGCAGGAAGTGAAGGCCGGTAAGACTACCGCGCAGCCGATTTCAATCATCCTGGCTGACGATCCGCAGCATCCGGGGCAAAAAATGAGTCTGGCGCCGTTTATCGAACGAGCGCAAAAGCTCTGCTGATAATTACCTATATCACGTTGTTTTAAAGATAAAAAACCGCCTGCATCTTGTGGAAAAACGCGGCGGTTTTTTGTTGGCGCAACGGATTTTGTCAGCAATTTTTCAACCGCTTTTGTCGCGGACTGGAAAAGCTGACACAGTCAACTATTCTTATAAGGCAAGGCGACTTAGCCTGCATTAATGCCAACTTTTAGCGCACGGCTCTCTCCCAAGAGCCATTTCCCTGGACCGAATACAGGAATCGTGTTCGGTCTCTTTTTATCTATTATTCAGCGAGTTATACACATCCATTGTTAATGCTCATACGGCTGAACGTTGAGCTTTCTCACTTATATCACAACCAAAACCTGCTTAACATTATTTTTACATAAAAATTGCCGTCGCGTCGCAACGGCAACTCCGATACCCGAAATGTCACTTTAGTGAAAACGTGAATTTTTGATGAGTAAACTATTGTAGAGAGGGGCAGCCCTCTTTTATACGGCCAACTTTGTCTCACTCGCTTTAACAGAATGTCTTTTTATATAGTATTTAAACATCCTCATCGCGGGTAATTCTATGAGTCGATATGATAAATAAGAGAAGACGAAAGTCAGGCTGAGTATAGCCGCGACTTTTATGATCCCAGGGATATCACTCCAAATCCAGTTGGTATGGATTCTGATGTACTGGTTTATTGCATAATGAATAAGATACATCGAATATGAAATATTGCCCAGAAAATGCAGGAACTTGTTTTTGAAAATGGCATTCCCGGCTTCAAAGTATAGGGCCGTGAAAAATATCAAAAATGCCCCATAAAAAATACCAACTTTGAATATTAAACCATGGCCACCATTGACATATAACATCGTCAAATATATCGTTGATAATATTATTAAGGCCTGTTCAAAGAGTTTGCTCCTATATTTTACAAGCCAACCTCTCAGCTCGAAAAGTGCCATCCCAGCAATGAATTCCCAGGTGATTGTGGTGCTAATGATTTTGATTGGCACCTGATGCCAATGTTGTACTAATATATTTGCTGATACATATCGGTTGAACTCAAAAGTACCATTATATGTAATTTGGGATATAACTGTTAATGCTATTAAGAACAGAGAGCATAGCACAGATCTGTATTTTTGTGATGCTTTCATAGCTACTGAAAATACAATGTAAAAATAAACTTCATAGGTTAATGTCCATGGGGTTCCCATCAGGTTAAAGTCATAAGCAGGAGCGGGAGTAGAGTAATCTTTATGAAACAAAAGTAAGGATTTAATCATGGTTGATAGATTAATGTCGCGAAACACTGTTAAACAATAGAATACCCAGACAATAAAAAGGTAAGGGTAAATTCGCACAATTCTTTTTCCCAGGAATAAAGCCGTACTTTCATTACCATTTTTTGTGGCATAGGCAATAATAAATCCACTGATTATAAAAAATATATCCACACCAATCCTTCCGGCATCGAATAGATGTCCCCATTCATCACCCATATACCAGGAGATGTGAAGTAATACGACTAATAATGCTGCTATACCTCGAAGGTAATGTATCGATACTATTTCTTGTTTGCTGTTCATTTAATCAACAATCTGAAGGTAAGAATTTCCGCAGATGTTATCACTTACAATGCAGTCTCTCAGCATAAATAAGAGGGGGGGGTAATCTACAAGTATTAGTAATTATTGTGATCTGTTTTATTTTTCATTATTATCAAATGGTTATGGATTTATTGTTTGAGATGTTCATTTTTTTTGTTACTTTTTCAGATAAAATTTAATATGGATTAATAGGTTTGTTTAGATATTTATATATAGCGCATGTATTTTTTATTTTATTAATATTCACCGCGCGAATAATATATTTCTGAGGTTGTATTAAATTAGCTAGATGCTCTTATTTGAGCAGTGGTTCATGAGATAATCCGTGAATAATGATAATCAGATATCCGATTCCCGATGTGGCTTTCAGAGCCTGTCACCCCTCTATCCAGGCTGAGCATTGTCTAAAATTAATGCTAAAGGTGTTTTACATCGTAGCTTTTCGTATGGGGACCGTTGAGAACGCAGCTATTCCGTAAGCTGCAATTCGCGATCCGCTCATTTTGTTGTCGGTATAGGCTGTAAAACGGCGGGAAGAACGGGTTACGTTGAAGATCGCGGTCGGAAAGAAGACACCTGCACATAACCAGACCCATAGTGCAGGTGAAGGATGGGTCTACATCGGAAGTCATTAGTATACATATTTGTATGATAAATAAAATGAGGCAATGATGGAATGTTATGCAATTAATGCGGTTCTTTGGGAAGTGTAGACCTTCTGCCGCCAATTGATACAGCCAGAATGAAGTCCTGGTAAAGTCAGCATGTTTGCATTTATTCTGGGGCGATTAATGATGGATAGAGTAAGGTTTCCAGATAGCTGACCAATACCCATATCTCGTCACTGAAAATAAACCACAGGGCACTGCCTAAAATAAGCAGGATAACCAGCAGCAGGAAAATCTCAGTTTTACTCATGGGTCAATGGCCAACTTAAACCGATTATCAACAGGCCACGATATTAACCAAAGAATGTACAAATGAAAACGCCGTTATTTAAAACGGCGAATTTTTTTCGTAATAAGACGTGAATATTTATTTTACACTTAGCAGATTAGCCACCTGTACGGCCATCTCATCCATTAGCTGGAAACGGCGGCGATATTCGGCGCGCTTCTTGCTCGCGATACTTTCCAGCGATTTTCTTTCCAGTTTCAGCGGCAAGCGCCAGCGGTAACTATCCTCACGCACACCTTCAATTGATTGCCAGAACTCATCATAGCTGGCATGGAAGTGCCGGCCTTTGCTTAAGCGATAGCGCAGAGCGCGGAACACGTGGCCATTATCGCTAACGGCGTAAATAGCCTGAATATTGCTTTGGCCGGCCAACAGCCAGATGAATTCCAGCAGCAGGCGCTTAGGGAACAGGCCGTAACAGGCGCGGGTCGCGTGTTTAATCACCTCATGGGAAACATGGCGGCGGGGCCCCTGCAGGCCGCCGATGACCAGTTGCCACTGCCCTTGGTGGCGGATTACGCTAAACGTGACGCTGGCCAACAACTGGTGATGGCTATCGCGAAGCCAAAGGGTGGTTTCACCTTCCCGCTCTGCTTTCCCGGCTGACGAGGCAAAGAGCGTAAAGGCCGCATCATCTTTAGCGGACAGGGTCAGTAACGGTAGTTCTGACGGCGATATCATGGCCATCGCCAGCCGGTTTTCGCCCAACGAGTCGACATACTGATAGTGGCTGATGATGGCCTGGGAACGCTGACGCGCGTTTAGATCGCGCACTAAATACTGACGATGTACTTTACCTGGAAGCGTAGCCTGCGCAGCCAACAGTTGGCGGAAATCACTACGTGCCGAAAGGGTGTCCAGCATTTCTCGGGTCGGCTGATAAAATAATGCCGTACGCAACAAGAATTTGAGCCGAAAGTTGCGTTTTTGCCAGATTGGCGCAGGCGTGATACGCCCCATTACGAGATCGGCAATCAAATTTGAGCGTTGCTGCAGTGTGCATGATGAATGCAGGCTATTGTCCGTCACGATGTCATACCTCGTCATTATTTTATTTTTATTTTACGGATCTCGCGGGACAAGCTTAATGGTTCGCCAGACTATATTTACGCCTTGTTTAACGTTGATTGACGTATGAATTTTCAACCTCGTTTTCAGACATATTTTGTATAATTAACAGAGGGGGTGAAATATGTATCAGCGATTGGCAGGTAGCACCTGGCGTAATATTTGGCTGGTGGGCGATCTACATGGTTGTTTTGCTTTATTAATGTCCCAGCTGCGCCAGCTTAAATTTGATCCCTGGCAGGATCTTCTTATTTCTGTTGGCGATCTGATTGACCGTGGGCCGCAAAGCGTGGAATGTCTGGGGTTGCTGCGTTGCCGGTGGTTCAGAGCGGTGCGCGGTAACCATGAGCAAATGGCGCTGGATGCGCTGGCGAGCGGGGAAATGGCACTGTGGACGATGAACGGTGGCGAGTGGTATCCAACCGCCTCACAAGAACAGAAACGGTTGGCTGATTTGCTGTTTAACCGCTGCCGGGATGTGCCGTTAATCATTGAACTCCGCTGTCAGGATACCACCCACGTGATTGCCCATGCCGACTATCCCGCCAGCGTTTATCATTGGCAGTTGCCCGTGGACGAACATCAGGTGCTCTGGGGCCGCCAGCGTTTAACCGATCATCTGGCGGGGCGGCACGGTGAGATAGCCGGGGCGGATCACTTTTGGTTTGGCCATACGCCGCTTAAACGCCGTTACGATAGCGATAACCAACACTACATTGACACCGGCGCGGTGTTTGGCGGAGAGCTAACGCTGGTGCAGCTGCAGTGAGCCGCTTAAAAATCGCTGTATTCCGTCGCCGGTCGCCAGAAGCCGTCGATAAAATCTTCTACCGGGAAACAGCCTCCCTGGCGAATTCGTTGGTCGTCCATAGCGACGAGGCATTGTCGTTCGCTATCATAGACATCCACTACGATGTCTTCGCACCCGCCGTCCAGATAGCAAATGAATAATACTAAGGCAAACATCCCGCCCTCATTAGCGAATGAACATAAGGTAAGTGTAGGGGAAGTTGGCGCAGCGGGGGAGGGATATAAATAACCCGTCTCAGGCGACGGGTTCATTTGAGTCAGGCAAGGCGCATGACCCAGGCATCGGATTGGCGATCGTAATGTTTGCGGTAAAGCACAGAATGTTCGCCATTAAGAATGGCGGGAACGCTGGTTTCGGCATCCCAGGCGTCTAATTGCATGCATAAGTCAGGATCGGATTTGCAAGGAATGCTTAACGTTCGCTCACCCTGTGACTCGCCATGCAGCTCGGCGTCGTCGATCTCAAACGCGCCGATTCGTACGTTAGTTTTACTCATCATTCACCCCGTTTGTCTGCTGAGTTGTGGTACGACCAGTTAGGCCGTCATTTTTCAGCGTAGACAACGGGGAGTAAATCGCCAGTCAAAAAGTGCGCTTTTTGGCGCGCGGTCACGACTTTCCAGCGAAGAGTTTGCCGTCGCGCACCAGTTCGCGGGGGTAACTGTTTTTCAACCGCGATCCCACACGCTTGGCAAGTCCTAATGGCGTTCCCTGGAACGTGACAATCACTTCATCCTGCCGCGGCGGCGCCTCGGGATAGACATCGCGTCCACGATACCACTCTTCCGCTTCCGCTAAGGTGAGCTCAAACGGCTCCTCTGGCGCGGCCAGCGCGATCGCTGCTTCATGCTGCCAGCGGTAGCCTTTGTTATGTGTTTCAGCGAGGCGGATCCCGATGCGCGAAAAACGGACGTTGCCGATTAGCGCTTCCAGCGCCTGTGGGAACAGCCAGATTTCTTTATCACGCTGCCACAGATGAAGATGCTCTCCCCAATGCAGGCCAACGGCGTTGGCGGCTGCGGTGACAGCCGCTGCCTCACGTCCTTTCATCGGCGCGAAAGGGAACTTACCCACTTTATAGCCGGGCGCAGGCAGCGGATCGATAGAGGCGGTTTTACGCAGGCGGGCAACGAAAAAACCCTCACAATCAAAAATCTGCGGGAACACGTGCAGGAAGCCTTCGTCGGTGAGCGCCTCGCGGGCCTGTGGGAACAGTGAATCCAGCGTCAGGACTTCTACCGCCTGCGGGTAGGTTTGCAGGAGCCAGTTTATCACTTCCTCGTTTTCTTCACGATTCAGCGTACAGGTGGAGTAAACGAGGGTGCCGCCAGGACGCAGAGCGTGAAAGGCGCTGTCAATGAGCTCACGTTGGGTGGCGGCAATCTCCTGATTACTTTCTGGCGACCAGTTTTTCAGCGCGTCGGGATCTTTTCGCACTACCCCTTCGCCCGAGCAGGGGGCGTCGAGCAAAATCGCGTCGAAGCACTCAGGCAGAGCGGCGCCGAAGACGCGCCCGTCGAAGTGGGTGAGGGCAACGTTCGTGATGCCGCAGCGGCTGATATTGGCGTGCAGCACTTTCACCCGACTGGCGGAGAATTCGTTAGCCAGAATCCCGCCGCGATTGCCCATGCGAGCGGCGATTTGCGTCGTTTTGGAACCCGGCGCGGCGGCGACGTCCATCACTCGCTCAGGCATGTTCCCATCGGCGAACAGCGCCGCTACCGGCAGCATCGAGCTCGCTTCCTGAATATAAAAGAGCCCGCTCAGATGCTCGGCGGTGCTGCCAAGCGGTAATACATCGTCGTCATCGCGCTCGATCCAGAAACCCTCGGCGCACCACGGAACCGGCGTTAACTGCCAGCCGTAAGGGGCGACCAGTTGCAGAAAATCAGCGACCGTAATCTTCAACGTATTGACGCGGATACTGCGACGCAGCGGACGCTGGCAGGCGGCGATAAAGTCATCGAAAGAGAGATGCGTTGGCATAGCCGCACGCATTTGAGCGAGGAAGGGTTCCGGAAGATAGACAGCGTTTTGAGCCACGAGCAGCGCACCACAAGAAAAAAGGGTGCGCAGTTTACCATAAACGCCCCGGAGCGGGACACCGGGGCGTTTATGGGACATTGGGAATTAATTAGGTAGCGCCGTTCCCCAATCGCGCCACTCTTTCGGCTCGCTTTCCAGCAGCAGGAAGTGCTTGCCATCCTGCGCTTTCGGCGCCAGCGGCGTTCCCGGCGGCGTGGCAAAGGCGATACCGCCGCGAATAAACTGGTTGAAGGTACCTGTTTTCACCACGCCGCCAATCAGGCCGAAGTCGAGGCTATAGCCGGAAGCCAACCAGAACACCGAGTTGTTGCGCACTAAGTACTGATAACGCTTACTGATACGCAGCTTAACCATTACGCGGTCGGACATTGAACCCAGGGTCAGCCCGGTCACGGTGCCCACTTCCAGGCCGCGGAACAGCACCGGCGTACCAATATCGAGCGAACCGGCTTCCGGCACTTCGACGATAATACTCAGGCCATCGATGTAACGTGAGTCGGTGATGGTGGTGTCCTGAATCTCAAAGTCGCGGCGCGGCGAACCACGGCCAGGTTCAACGTTGATATAAGACTGGAAAATCGTGTCCAGATGTTCAACGCCGGCGGCAGAGATCTGCGGCGTAATGACCGAGAAACGCGTCCCGGCACGGGCAAAGGTGCCAACATACTCCGGATAAAGTACCGCTTTGGCCTGAACTTCATTCTTTGCCGTGATCAGTTCCAGCGACTGGATCTGGCCGATGTCGATACCGAGGTAGCGAATCGGCATACCCGCCGCCATTTTACCGGCATCGAAAGCGTGCAGCGTGATCTGGCCGCCCACCGCGCGGGCAGCGGTTTCGGAGGCGTAGAGGATACGCTTATTGTTCAAGCGCGCGTTGGCGCTGCTGCCGCTGAGGTTATCGAAGCTGATGGCGCCTTTCAGCGCGCGCGCCAGCGGTGACGCCTGCACGGTTAGCCCATTACCGTCGAGTTTTACCTTTGCGCCGCCTTCGGCCCAGAAGACGCTGTTATTGGTCAACAAATGGCGATATTCCGGTTTGATATGCAGATCGATATCGAATGCGTTGCTGCGCGGCTTCACCGAGATGATCTCGCCGACGGCGAATTTGCGATACAACACTACCGAGCCTGCCTGCACATCGGGCAGCGTTTCCGCAGAAAGGCTTAGCGTGGTGGTTGGGATTTCACTAAGGCTATTTTCCTGCGCTTTTTCCAGGTTGGCATACAGCGGATAGCGGCTCTGCATTTCCCCTTTTTCGCCGGGGATGATGCGGATCCCGCCATCAACCCATTCGCTGGCGCTGGCGCCGAGTACCTGCACGCCATCCAGCCCAACTTTCACATCAAGGCGGCTGTTGACGACAAATTTGCTATCGCCGCGTACCAGATTGCGATACTCCGGCGCAATGGCGACCTGGAAAGTGACACCCTCTGCGGTTAGCTTGCGTTCCAGTACCTGGCCCACTTTCACGCCGTGCAGCATCAGCGGCTGGCCGGCGGAAACGCCATAGCTTTCCGGCGCCGATAACGTCACGGTGGCGACGTTAGGCTCATCCAGCAGCGCTTTATCGGCTGGCATAACCATAAAGTGATTGCGCGGTTCGCCGTCACCGGGTACCAGTTCGAAGGTGTTGCCGGTGAGTAGGGCGCTGACGCTTGGGTTATCCAGCGAGATTTTCGGCTTCTTCATTTGAATCAGCGTTTTATCCCGAAGCAGGGTGACCACGCTCGGGTCGACGGTCATCTCACCGCTAACTTTACCGCCGGGATTGAGATTGAGTTTGGTTAACTGACCCACTTCCAGCCCCTGGTACATCAGCGGCGTAGAGCCCGCCTTCAACCCATCGCCGTCGGGCAGCTCCAGCGTCACCAGCACGCCGCGCTGGCTGTGCGCCAGATCCTCATACAGGTTGTACTCGTCGTTTTGCGCCGCCGCTTTGGAGTCGTCTGGCGAGTCAAAGGCGATGGCGCCGTTAACTAACGCGGAGAGATTTTCCAGCTGGACTTTGGCGCCACTCAGGCTGACGTCGGCTTTAATCCCGGAGACGTTCCAGAACCGACTGCCTTTTTTAACAAGATTGGTGAAGCGACGCTCGATTAATACATCAATCGTCACCCCCTGATTGTTGGCGTTGAGCGTGTAGTCATACACCCGGCCAACCGGAATTTTACGGAAATAGACCAGCGAGCCGCTGTTCAGCGAGCCGAGATCCGGCGCCTGCAGATGAATCATTAGTTCGCCGTTGTTGATGCGGTATTTTGGCTGAGTATCCAGGGCGACGAAGTGATCTTCCGGTTCGCCTTTGCCCGGCATCATGCCGATATAGTTACCGCCGACCAGCGCATCCAGCCCGGAAACGCCGGCCAGTGAAGCTTTTGGCGTCACCAGCCAGAACTGGGTGTCTTTGCGCAGCGCGTCTTTCATATCGCTCTTCACGCTGGCGGAAACTTCGATCTTGCTGAGGTCCTTACTCAAAGAGATATCCTGTACCGTACCAACTTCTACCCCTTGATAGCGGATAGGCGTACGCCCCGGAACAATCCCGTTTGCGGACTGGAAATCGATGGTAATCGTCGTTCCCCGGCCTTCAAAGCTGGTCCAGATGAGCCATCCGGCAATCATCAGCGCGATGACCGGCAACAACCAGAATGGCGAGATACGACGTTTGGTTTTTATTTTGGCTTCAGTCGGCGAAGCGGGCGTTTCCTGACTCATGAGCGTCCCAAAGTAAGCGGCTGTCCAGCCATTCAACTGCAAGGATAGTTAAAATCACCGCGCCGCCGAAGTACACCGCCGCCGGCCCCATGGTAAAAGCCAGGAGCTGATCGCGGTTTATCAACGACATGGTTAATGAGATAACAAACAGATCCAACATCGACCAGCGGCCGATCCAGGTAATCAGCCGCAGCAGCAGGATACGCGTACGTAGCCCCTGTTCGCATTTGAATTGTATGCTGACCAGCAGGGTAAATAACACTATAACTTTGGTGAATGGTACCAAAATACTGGCGATGAACACTACGCCGGCGATAGCGATGTTGCTGTTGGCAAGTGAAATAATGCCCGAAAGAATCGTATCTTCCTGGCGCGAGCCATTGACGTAGATTATCGATATCGGCAGCAGGTTGGCCGGCAGCAGGAAAACCAGCGACGCAATCAGGGCCGCCCAGCTACGCTGCAGGCTTTGCGGCCGGCGATGATGCAGCGAGGTATGGCACCGGCGGCAGCGGCCGCGGGAGTCGCGATAACCGGTATAGTGACAGCCGGTGCAAACCTGAAGATTGGTGTCGTAGCGCATTGCCGGTCGTTCGGGATAAAAACGCTCCCACAACTCTTCAACGTTCATGTGGATGAGCGTCAGGATGCTGAGTAGGGTCAGCGCGATAAACGCGATTAGGCCGATGCCGGGCTGCAGGAAGGCATAGTCCTGGACCTTAATGGAGGCGACGCCGATACCGACCAGATAAATGTCCAGCATCACCCACTCTTTCAGTTTCCCGAGCATCAGCAGCACCGGACGCAGGTTCATCCCCAGCACGTTGCCAAGCCAAAGGTAGGCGATGGATACCACCAGCAGGACGGGCGCAACCACGGCGCAGAAGAGCACCATCGCGGCGGTAATGGGGTCGCCCTGGTTGGTCATCTGCCAGATCCCCTGCAGGACGTTAGCGTCAATGCGCACGCCGAGCAGATGCAAACGCAGCAGTGGCTCGCTCCAGGCGAACGGCATCAGCAACATCATCGTAAACGCCATACTGGCGAGCCGGGAGAGGGACCAATCGCGGCCGTCGCGTACTTTCGCGTTGCACCGCGGACACCAGGCGCATTGATTTCTTTTCACAACCGGTATGCGGAACAGCATGTCGCACTGCGTACAGCGCTGATAGTGCGCATGCGGCGTTGGCGAACTGACCGAATGAACGGTAATCTTCTTCGTCGGCGTGATTGAGGGTGTTTTTATCAGCATTTATTACGTTCGGGAATGAATGTATCCCACTATATTAACCCAGGAATGAATTCATCTTGAGCCCGAAGGCATTTAATGCTTATTTTAGTAGGCATCTGCAGATGAGATAGTAAGACAACTAAGTGATTAAAAAATGAACAAAACAGAATTCTACGCGGATCTGAACCGCGATTTCCAGGCGCTTATGGCAGGCGAAACCAGTTTTTTGGCAATGATCTCCAATACCAGCGCGTTGTTGTTTGAACGCCTGGAAGAGGTCAACTGGGCCGGTTTTTACCTGCTGGAAGGCGACACGCTGGTGCTGGGGCCGTTCCAGGGTAAGCTGGCCTGTGTACGTATTCCTGTCGGCCGCGGCGTGTGCGGTTCCGCCGTGGCGCAGAACCGCGTCCAGCGCGTGGAAGATGTCCATGCTTTTGAGGGCCATATCGCCTGTGACGCCGCCAGCAATTCGGAAATCGTCTTTCCGTTGCAGGTGAATAATCAGATTATCGGCGTACTGGATATCGATAGCACGGCGTATTCCCGCTTCACCGCAGAAGACGAACAGGGGCTTGCAGAGCTGGTCTCGCGCCTTGAAACGCTGATTGCGGCGACCGATTATCAAAAAATCTTTGCCCACGTCGCAGGATAATCAACGGATAACGTAGCATTTAGCGATGACGTCATTATAATGACGCCTGTTCATGCCTGCGGCTTGTTGGCTACGTCCGTTGTAATCAGGAAATTTCATGGAAAATCAACCTAAGTTGAATAGCAGTAAAGAAGTAATCGCGTTTCTGGCCGAACGTTTTCCTCAGTGTTTCAGCGCTGAAGGCGAAGCGCGCCCCCTGAAAATCGGTATTTTTCAGGATCTTGTAGAGCGAGTTGGCGGCGAGATGAATCTCAGCAAAACCCAACTGCGCGCTGCCTTACGTCTTTATACTTCGAGCTGGCGTTATCTGTACGGCGTGAAAGCGGGAGCGATTCGCGTCGATCTCGACGGTAACCCGTGCGGCGAACTGGAAGAGCAACACGTTGCTCACGCCCGTCAGCAGCTCGAAGAAGCCAAAGCCCGCGTTCAGGCGCAGCGCGCCAGCCAGCAGGCGAAGAAGCGCGAAGCCGCTGCCGCGGCAGGCCAGCAGGAAGAAGGGGCACGCCGCGAGCGTAAACCGCGTCCTCAGCCGCAGGCTCGCCGTAAAGAAGGTAGTGAACAGCGTAAGCCGCGTCCTGCAGCTGCCAAAGCACCGCGTGAAGAGCAACGCCTTACCCCGGTGTCTGACGTCTCTGTATTGAGCGTCGGTCAGGCTCTGAAGGTGAAAGCAGGCAACAACGCAATGGACGCCACCGTTGTGGAAATCACCAAAGATGGCGTTCGTGTACAGCTGACTTCTGGTATGTCAATGATTGTACGCGCAGAACACCTGGTGTTCTGAAACGGAGGCCGGGCCAGGCATGAACAAACTTTTTAAGCTCACCGCGCTTGCGGGCCTGCTAGCAATAGCAGGCCATGCCTTCGCCGTGGACGATATCACCCGAGTCGATCAAATTCCCGTGCTGAAAGAAGAGCCGCAGCACGCGACGGTGAGTGAGCGCGTTACCTCGCGCTTTACTCGTTCCCATTATCGGCAGTTTGATCTCGACAACGCCTTTTCGGCAAAAATTTTCGACCGCTATCTGAATCTGCTGGATTACAGCCATAACGTGCTGCTGGCCAGCGACGTTTCTCAGTTTGCGGCGCAAAAAAATAAAATCGGCGACGAACTGCGCAGCGGTAAACTGGACGTTTTCTACGACCTGTATAACCTCGCGCAGAAGCGTCGCTTTGAGCGTTACCAGTACGCCTTAAAGGTACTGGATCGTCCGATGAATTTTACCGGCAACGACAACTTCAATCTCGATCGCAGCAAGGCGCCGTGGCCGAAGGATGAAGCCGAGCTTAACGCGTTGTGGGACGCCAAGGTGAAGTTCGATGAACTAAGCCTGAAGCTGGCGGGTAAAGACGAGAAAGAAATTCGTGAAACCCTGACTCGTCGCTACAAGTTTGCGATTCGTCGCCTGGCCCAAACCAACAGCGAAGACGTCTTCTCGCTGGCGATGACCGCTTTCGCGCGCGAAATCGACCCGCATACCAACTATCTCTCCCCGCGTAACACCGAACAGTTCAATACTGAAATGAGCTTGTCTCTGGAAGGTATTGGCGCGGTGCTGCAAATGGACGACGACTATACGGTGATCAATTCACTGGTTGCCGGTGGTCCTGCGGCGAAGAGCAAAGCGATTAGCGTTGGCGACCGTATCGTCGGCGTCGGTCAGCCGGGTAAGAGCATGGTCGATGTCATCGGCTGGCGGCTGGACGATGTTGTCGCGCTGATCAAAGGGCCGAAGGGCAGCAAAGTTCGCCTGGAAGTTCTGCCGGCTGGCAAAGGGGCGAAAACCCGAATTGTTACTCTGACCCGCGAACGTATTCGTCTTGAAGACCGTGCGGTTAAGATGTCGGTCAAAACCGTCGGTAAAGAAAAAGTCGGCGTGCTGGATATCCCGGGCTTCTACGTTGGCCTGACCGATGACGTCAAAGTGCAACTGCAGAAGCTGGAAAAACAGAATGTCAGCAGCATCGTCATCGATCTGCGCAGTAACGGCGGTGGCGCGCTGACGGAGGCGGTTTCGCTCTCTGGTCTGTTTATCCCATCCGGCCCGGTGGTACAGGTGCGTGATAACAACGGTAAGGTTCGCGAAGATAGCGATACCGACGGTGTCGTCTACTACAAAGGTCCGCTGGTGGTCCTGGTCGATCGCTTCAGCGCCTCGGCATCGGAAATTTTTGCCGCCGCGATGCAGGACTATGGCCGTGCGCTGATCGTCGGCGAGCAGACCTTTGGTAAAGGAACCGTTCAGCAGTATCGTTCGCTAAACCGTATCTACGATCAGATGCTGCGCCCGGAATGGCCGGCGTTAGGTTCCGTACAGTACACCATCCAGAAGTTCTACCGCATTAACGGCGGCAGCACTCAGCGTAAAGGGGTTACTCCGGACATCATGATGCCAACCGGTAAAGAAGATCGCGATACCGGCGAGCAGTATGAAGATAACGCGCTGCCGTGGGATAGTATCGATCCGGCGACCTACGTGAAGTCCGGCGATATGAAACCGTTCGAACCTGAACTGCTTAAGCGCCATGAAGACCGTATCGCGAAAGATCCGGAATTCCAGTACATCATGAAGGATATTGCGCGCTTTAACGCTATGAAAGACAAGCGCAATATTGTTTCTCTGAACTACGCGCAGCGTGAGAAAGAGAATGAAGAAGATGATGCGATTCGTCTGGCGCGAGTGAACGATCGCCTGAAACGCGAAGGCAAGCCGCTGCTCAAAAAGATTGACGATCTGCCGAAGGATTATCAGGAACCGGATCCGTATCTTGATGAGACCGTGCATATCGCCATTGACCTGGCGCAACAGGAAAAAGCTCAGCCTCCGGTAGAGCCGCCGGTTAGCAAATAACTCCTCAACGGGCACAAGTGATTGTGCCCGTTTCTTTTTCTCTCTTCATCTGCCCGTCGACTTTATTCAACAAAAATGTCAACACTCTCTCAGGGTGTCAGCGATATGCTACAAAATGTAAAGTTGTGTCTTTCTCGTGACTTAGCCGGGTCTGATAGTTGAAAATTAGCATCTGACCCATACGATATGGGGTATCGCATAGTGCGTTTTGTTAAATCGAGGTAAAAAGAATATTATGATGCGAATCGCGCTTTTCCTGCTGACTAACCTGGCGGTCATGGTGGTATTTGGCCTGGTGCTTAGCCTGACGGGGATCCAGTCGAGCAGCATGACCGGCCTGCTGATCATGGCGCTACTGTTTGGTTTTGGCGGCTCGATCGTTTCGCTGCTGATGTCGAAATGGATGGCGCTGAAGTCGGTTGGTGGGGAAGTTATCGAGCAGCCGCGTAACGAAACTGAGCTTTGGCTGATGAACACCGTCGCGCAGCAGGCGCAGCAGGCGGGCATCGGCATGCCGCAGGTGGCGATTTATCACGCCCCGGACATTAACGCCTTCGCCACCGGCGCGCGCCGCGACGCTTCTCTGGTCGCCGTGAGCACCGGCTTGCTGCAGAATATGAGCCGTGATGAAGCGGAAGCCGTTATCGCTCACGAAATCAGCCATATTGCCAATGGCGACATGGTCACCATGACGCTGATTCAGGGGGTAGTGAACACCTTCGTTATCTTTATCTCCCGCGTTATCGCGCAGATTGCGGCTGGTTTCCTCGGCGGTAATCGTGAAGATGAAGGCGAAAGCAGCAACGGTAACCCGCTTATCTACTTTGCGGTCGCTACCGTACTGGAGCTGGTGTTTGGTATTCTCGCCAGCATCATTACCATGTGGTTCTCGCGCTACCGTGAATTCCACGCCGATGCTGGTTCCGCCAAACTGGTCGGCCGTGAGAAGATGATTGCTGCGTTGCAGCGCTTGAAAACCAGCTATGAACCGCAGGAAGCGAGCAGCATGATGGCGTTCTGTATCAACGGTAAAGCGAAGTCGATGAGCGAACTGTTCATGACCCACCCGCCGTTGGATAAACGCATTGAAGCGCTGCGCAGCGGGGAATACCTGAAATAATCTGGCGTGCAGACGTTGAAAATAAAAATCCGCAGCTTTCGGGCTGCGGATTTTTTTTGGCTGTGCGTTATCAGGCGGCGCGCGGTTGAGTTACGCGTAGCCCGCTGATGGCGGCGGCAACCACCGCCAGGGCGCCTGCCAGCAGAAGCGCGGTATGGGTGCCGCTATCGCCCGCCAGGTTAAACAGCAGGGCGACCAGCGCGGCGCCGCTACTTTGTCCCAGTAAGCGTGCGGTACCTAACATGCCGCTGGCGCCGCCGCTGCGATGGCCTGGCGCGGAGGAGACAATAGTATGGTTGTTTGGCGACTGAAACAGCCCGAAGCCCGCGCCGCACAGCGCCATCCGCCAGATAATATCGAGGTCGGAAGGGGAAGAGGGTAATAGCGCAAGGCCAAACAGGCCGCAGGCCATGATCAGCAACCCCATTGCCCCCAGTAGCCCGGCATGAACTTTCTCTATCAGGTAACCCGCCAGAGGGGCCATCACCATGGTCGCCAATGGCCACGGCGTTAACAGCAGCCCGGTCTCTACTTCACTGCGTCCGATAACGGTTTGCAGGAAAAAGGGCAGGGATACCATCGCCAGCATCTGGGCGCAAAATGAACAGATCGAGGTGCAGATAGAGAGCGAAAAGATCGGAATTCGCAGTAAATCAACGGGTAGCAGTGGTACCGGCATGCGCAACTGCCGTCGCACAAAGAAGAAGCCGATAATCAGCATGGCGATGACTTCCGCGAGCACCAGATAACCGGATTGCCCCTGGGCAAAGCCGCCGAGCGCCGTGATGAGCAGCCCGAAGGTGAGAGCGTTCATGATCGCGCTCGGCAGATCGAAACGGGTAATTTTGCTGGCGGCGCTGTTGGGCGGCAAAAAACGCATAGCGAGGAAAATAGAAATAATCCCCAGCGGTACGTTGATTAAAAACAGCCATTGCCAGGAGGCGAGCGAAAGAATAGCGGCGGCAATGGTTGGCCCCGCGGCGGAGGATACGGCGACAACGAAAGAGTTGATGCCCATTCCGCGTCCTAGCTGCCTTTTAGGATAGATAAGGCGAATCAGCGCCGTGTTGACACTCATCAGCGCCGCGCCGCCTAAACCTTGAGCCACTCGCGCCAGCGTCAACATCTCAAGGCTTCGGGAAAGTGCGCAAATCAACGAGGTGATAGTAAATACCACCAGACCGATTTTATAGATGCGCCGATAGCCAACCATATCGCCAAGAAACGATAGCGGTAGGAGGGCGATGACAATAGCGATTTGATAAGCGTTGACTATCCAGATTGACGATGCCGGCGAAGCATTGAGGTCGGTGGCAATCGTCGGCAGGGCGACGTTGGCGATAGCGCCATCAAGTACGGCCATCGTCAAGCCTAAAACAATCGTCAGAATGGCGCCGTAGCGCTGCGGCGCCGGCAGGCCATCCAAAAATTTTTTATCCATGTGAAGTTTAAGTCTTAGAGGAAACTATTTTCTGATTAATGATTTTAGCATTGATTATTCAACCATAAGTCGCAGATTTGTAACCAACTCGCAGAACAACGATTGCGACGGTCATAATGTGAATTTATAATAAAAAACAGTTCTGAATTTTATAAAACAGTTACGATGAGGTGAACAATGGCAGCTGCTGATATGGATAAACAGCCAGATTCTGTCTCTTCAGTATTAAAAGTTTTTGGCATCCTGCAGGCTTTGGGCGAAGAGCGTGAGATTGGTATCACCGAATTGTCACAGCGTGTGATGATGTCTAAAAGCACGGTGTATCGTTTTTTACAGACTATGAAGTCGCTGGGCTATGTCGCACAGGAAGGCGAGTCTGAGAAATATTCTTTAACGTTGAAGTTGTTCGAGCTTGGCGCGCGGGCATTGCAGAACGTTGATCTGATCCGCAGCGCTGATATCCAGATGCGCGAAATTTCGCGTCTGACTAAAGAGACGATTCACCTCGGCGCGCTAGATGAAGACAGCATCGTTTATATCCACAAAATTGATTCCATGTATAACCTGCGGATGTATTCGCGTATCGGTCGTCGTAACCCGCTGTATAGCACCGCCATTGGTAAAGTGCTGCTGGCGTGGCGCGAGCGGGCGGAAGTCGAGCAAATCATGGAGGGCGTGGAGTACAAACGTAGCACCGAGCGAACCATTACCGATACCAGCGAGCTGTTGAAAGTGCTGGACCAGGTGCGCGAGCAGGGCTATGGCGAAGACAATGAGGAGCAGGAAGAAGGATTACGCTGTATTGCGGTGCCGGTCTTCGATCGCTTTGGCGTGGTGATTGCCGGCTTGAGTATTTCCTTCCCGACGCTGCGCTTCTCTGAAGAACGTTTGCACGAGTATGTGGCGATGCTGCATGCCGCCGCGCGTAAGATTTCCGAGCAGATGGGTTATAACAATTATCCGTTCTGATAGTCAGCGGGAGCTACAGCGCGATGCTGTAGCTCCACTGGTATTAACCCTGATCGATAACCTTCACGCTTTTGCGCAGAATCGGGCAGTTGGTAATGCCGATAATACCGCTATCAGAGTGAACATATTGTGCGGTGGTGATGCCTTGCGCCGTCAGGTATTTGCACTGTAGTCCCAGCCCGCCAGCATTCTGATTGCTGCCAATTAATACGCCATAACCGCTTAATAATACGCCAATCCAGACGATCGCCAGTATGACAATAGAGCGAATGATCAATCGCATTGTTGCCTCGTTATTTGTATGATCCTGACGTTTATTCTGGCACGAACATTATTTGATACAAGTCTATGATTCCTAAACTCGCCTTTCGTATTACAGTTAGCCGCGGTTTAAGAAGGCCGTGTTATCCTGGCAACATCTGATTATGGTACGGAGAGTGGAGTGAAAAAATTACGCTGGGTTTTGCTGATTGTTGTCATAGCGGGCTGTTTACTGCTGTGGACTCAGATGCTTAACGTAATGTGCGATCAGGATGTGCAATTTTTCAGCGGTATTTGCGCTATTAACAAGTTCATCCCCTGGTAAGACATTTTTGTGCCGACGGATTTTCTTCTGCCGCGCGGGTGGTAGAATGAACGCCTTCTCTTTGAGGTGGTGAAATGAGTGAGTTATTGAATCCTGGGATTGTAAGTCTGGCGTCTCTGGCGCTTTCCGTTGTACTGCTGCTGGTGGGGTTGCTGCTGTGGTTCTTTGTGAATCGCGCCAGTTCACGTAGCAATGAGCAAATCGAACTGCTGCAGTCGCTGTTGGATCAACAAAAGCGGCAGAATGCGCTGCTGCGCCGTCTCTGTGAAGCCAATGAGCCGGAGAAAGCAGAGGTTGCTGAACCTTCAGCGGCTGAGAAGGAGAAAAACGACGACGATTTCATTCGTCTCGTTGCCGAACGTTAAGTTGATGAACAGGTGTGCACATCATGTGCGCGCCTGTGAGTGTCATAAAATTTAGCTATAACTTATTCTTATATAATCCCTTATTCCGCCTCAAACTGTTTCCGTTTAATGGATTAAACATCCATGCTCTATTTCACATATTGAATAATCTTTTGAGCTAATCAAAAAAAGTAATAACGAAACGTTTCTATTGCTTGCTGGCAATACGTTGTCATTAATGTTTCATTATTAACGTCTATTTTAGCGAATATTTGTGTGGTAACGAGTTAGCGGTTTAATTAACTCTACTACTGGCATAGTTCAGGCGATTTCCTCTTGTTCTTCAGCGCCATTTTCGCATCATTATGCACAATACGCCGCTGCGCCCCCTTAAATATGGCAGTTCGTATACGTACGTACCTGGACGAACAGAAGTTGTTGAGCTATGGTAAAAAAGTTGCATTTATCAGGCATACGTTATTGTTTGTTTGGTAACAATGCAAAGATAAGCCAGGCGCGGCAAAGACGCATAAATGTGCAGGCGATCAAATGATTTCCTGATAATTTGTGCGAACGATCGTGACACGTTTAAAAATGGCTTGCCATTATTTACGTTGTGTGTGATAACACGTTTCGGGTTAAACGAGGTACAGTTCTGTTTATGTGTGGCATTTTCAGTAAAGAAGTCCTGAGTAAACACGTTGTCGTTGAATACCGCTTCTCTGCCGAACCTTATATTAGTGCCTCATGCAGTTATGTGTCAGTTTTATCTATGTAAGCACCTGCGGGTGAAGAAAACAGTTTAAGGAATTTTGCAAATGGCAAAGATTAAAGGTCAAGTTAAGTGGTTCAACGAGTCTAAAGGTTTTGGCTTCATTACTCCGGCTGATGGCAGCAAAGACGTGTTCGTACACTTCTCTGCAATCCAGGGTAACGGCTTCAAAACTCTGGCTGAAGGCCAGAACGTTGAGTTCGAAATTCAGGACGGCCAGAAAGGTCCGGCTGCAGTTAACGTAACTGCTATCTGATTCAAGACCACTCATCTTGTAAGAAAGCCTCGCTACTGCGGGGCTTTTTAGCATCTGTTGCAAAGTATTTCCAATATTTCCCCTCCGACGCGCTTTGTTGCAAAACATCACCCTTATTAGCACTGTTTAGCAGTCTGTTTTGCCAATTTTCTGTTAAATCAGGTGGTTGCAAAATAATGCTGGAGCTACGGTGCAAAAGAATAAAAGTAAGTCCGCCACAAATTTTCTCCCTATCCGTTTTGGGTTGCTGTGTGTGGCGATTTTGGGATGTCTTGGATTTCTGCTGGCGAGGGTAGGTTGGCTGCAAATCGTCTCTCCGGATAATCTGGTTAAACAAGAGGATATGCGTTCGCTGCGCGAAGAACCCATTGCCGTAATGCGCGGAACTATCAGCGATCGTGAAGGACGCCCGCTGGCGGTGAGCGTGCCGGTAAGCGCAATCTGGATAGATCCACAGACCATGCTGGAGAAGGGCGGCGTCGGCTATGGCCCGCGCTGGCAGGCTATGGCGGAAGCATTGCATCTCGATCTTATTGAGCTCTCTCATCGGGTGCAGTCGCATCCCCATGCCCGATTCCTCTATCTGGCGCGCCAGGTTAATCCGGAACAGGCCGACTGGATCGATAAATTGCATCTCCCGGGCGTTTATTTGCGCGATGAGTCCCGCCGTTTTTATCCGGCCGGACACGTCGCCGCCAACCTGCTGGGCTTTACCAACGTAGATAATCAGGGGATTGAGGGAGTTGAGAAAAGTTTTAACAAACAGCTCATGGGCACGCCTGGGCGTCGGCTGGTGCGCAAAGACCGCCACGGTCATGTGATAGAAAATATTACCGAGCAGGCCCCCGTTCCGGCACATAACCTGCAACTTAGTATCGACGAGCGGCTGCAAACGGTCACGGAGGATGCGCTGGATAATGCCGTGCGTTGGAATAAGGCGGAATCAGGCGCGGCGGTGTTGATCAAGATTGATACCGGCGAAATCCTGTCGATGGCCAGCTACCCGGATTTTAACCCTAATAACCGCGACAGCGCCCAGCTCGATGATTTTCGAAATCGCGCTATCAGCGATACCTTTGAGCCGGGTTCAACGGTCAAACCGCTGGTGATTATGACCGCGTTACAGCAGGGTATCGTGCAGCCGGATAGCGTCGTCGATACCCATCCCTTTACGCTTGATGGTCATCGCATCCGCGACGTGGGTTATTATCCCGAGCTGACGCTTACCGGTATCCTGCAAAAATCGAGTGATACAGGAGTTTCGCACCTCTCACTGGCAATGCCGGTGCAACACTTGATCGACACTTATAAGGCCTTTGGCTTTGGCGACCCGACCGGGCTTGGCTTGACCGGCGAAAGCTCCGGGTTAATGCCGCATCGCCGTTATTGGGGCGAGCTGGATCGCGCCACCTTCGCTTTTGGCTATGGGCTGATGGTAACTCCGCTGCAGCTGGCGCATGTCTATGCAACGATCGGCGGTTACGGTATTGAGCGCCCGCTGTCGATAACCCGTATCGACCCGCCTGTCATCGGTACGCGAGTCATGCCGCAAGAGATCGTGCATGAAGTTGAACATATGATGGAGAGCGTGGCGCTGCCGGGCGGCGGCGGTACAAAAGCGGCGGTACGTGATTATCGGATAGCGGTGAAAACCGGCACGGCGAAGAAAATTGGCCCTGACGGAAAATATATCGATAAATATGTTGCCTACACCGCCGGCGTGGCGCCGGCCAGTCAGCCGAAGTTTGCGCTGGTGGTGGTGATAAACGACCCCAGCAACGGTAAATACTACGGTGGGGCGGTATCCGCGCCGGTGTTCAGCCAGATCATGGGCGATGTGTTACGTCTGGAAAACGTGATGCCAGACGGTATGCCGCAAGGCTCTGAGAATCTTATCGTCATGCATAACCGCGAGGATCTGGCTCCCGCGTTGTAACAGTGGTCTGCGAGGGCGAATAGCGCTACACTTTCGCCCTTTCAGCGCCACCGGAGTTATCATGTCTTATACCTGCCCACTATGCCACGCGCCGCTTAGCCGCAGCGCAAATAGCTATATTTGCCCGCAGCGGCACCAGTTCGATCTGGCAAAGGAAGGGTATGTCAATTTACTGCCGGTGCAGTTCAAACGTTCACGTGACCCGGGCGATAGCGCTGAGATGATGCAGGCGCGTCGCGCCTTCCTTGATGGCGGATATTATCAACCCTTGCGCGAGGCGATTTGCGGCTATCTGCGGACTTTCGCGCCGGGCGAGCTGCTGGATATCGGCTGCGGCGAGGGATACTACACGCATGCTTTCGCCGCCATTGCCGCACGCAGTTTCGGCCTCGACGTCTCAAAGTCGGCGATCCGCGCCGCCGCTAAACGTTACCCGCAGGTCGAATTCTGCGTGGCTTCCAGCCAACGGTTGCCGTTTGCCGATCGCTCTCTGGATGCCGTCGTGCGTATTTATGCGCCCTGTAACGCGGACGAATTAGCGCGTGTAGTGAAAGCTGGCGGTTGGGTGATTACCGCTACGCCGGGGCCGCGCCATTTGATGGAGCTGAAAGGGCTGATCTACGATGAAGTTCGTCTGCATGAACAGAACCGGGAAGCGATGCCGGGCTTTACGTTGCGTCATGAGCAGCAGTTAGCGTATCCGATGCAGTTGAGCGGCGCGCAGGCGGAAGCATTGCTGCAGATGACGCCGTTTGCCTGGCGAGCGAAACCGGAAGTCCGTGAGTCACTGCGCGAGCAGGAAACTTTTGGCTGCCAGACCGATTTCATGATCCACTGCTTGCAGCGCGAAGCGTAAGCGCTAAGGGGCGAAATGGCTCCACAGAATCTGTGCGCCGATACCGATTAGCACAATACCGCCGAGAATTTCGGCCCGTTTGCCGAGCAGCGGGCCGATAAAGCGGCCAACCATAATTCCCAGCGTCGACATGGTAAAGGTGGCGCAGCCGATAGCCAGCGCGGTGGCGATAATATTGACCTGCAGGAAAGCAAGACCCACGCCGACCGCCATTGCATCAAGACTGGTAGCGAATGCGGTGGTCACCAGCAGCCAAAAGCCGTGGCGGCGCGGCGCTTCACACTCCTCGTCATCACCGCCGCGAAAACCTTCAATGACCATTCGCCCGCCGAGAAACACCAGCAGTACGAACGCGATCCAGTGATTCCACTCCAGCACAAACTGGCTCGCCAACATGCCCAGGCCCCAGCCGACCAGCGGCGTCAGGGTTTCGATCGCGCCGAATATAAGACCGGTACGCAGCGCTTCGGAGAACTTAGGTTTATGCAGGGTGGCGCCTTTACCGATAGAAGCGGCAAACGCGTCCATCGACATGCCGAAGGCAAGAAGAATAGTGGCAGATATGTTCATGAGCGTGTCCTGACCGGGGAATATCCATATGACACATCGCTGCCCCCAGTAAACATACGCGGAGCTTGAGCATAACGTACAGCAGTGATGTATCTATGGTCTCGCCTGATTGAACGACCGCTCAACCCGTACGTGCCACGTTTTGCAACGAGTATGTTGACACGTACATTTTCCACCTGCGGAAAATCGGCTACTCCCCAACGACGGGCGCAACCTTAACATATTTTTAGAAGATAAAACAATCACAGAAAAATAATATTAGCAACAATAAATGATAACGATTTTCATTTAAAATATTAAGTGAAGGATTGGTTAAATAATATAACGAGGATAGGTGAGTAAATATAGCCATGGCTATATATTCCGGCATCAATGAATGGCGAAAATATAGCGCAGGCTATATCTGTAACTTATTGACTGGTAACAAGTAGTTTGTATATTTTTTCCAGGTCGTCGATATTTCGTACGCGAATAAGCAGGCGCCGCTGCTCTAATTGCATCACCAGTACGCCGTCTTCCGACAAATTCATCGCTTTAATGCGTGGATATTCAATCCACACGTTGGCAAAGAAAAAGCCGTTCTTTTTGAACAAAATTCGCGGCGTACGGATCCAGAACAGATATAGCCCCATTAATGCCAGCGCAGATAATAACCAGGTGGTGATTATTTCACCGTGGCTGGCGATATTGTTGTAGATGAGAATTGCCGTCAGGCCGACGAAAATCATCCCGTCGACCCGTCCACGACGCAGCAGGGGGATTGATAGCAGGGTGGGGCCATGGCGGCGCGGCATGATGAATTGGTCGTAGATAGCGAAAGCCACCAGGGCGACGATAAACAGAATGAGCACCAGCTCCGTGATTGCCATTGATCCTCCAGGCTGCGTGGGCCTTCGCACAGGCGCACGTTTTAACGCTAAAAAAAAGCCGGGGACAAAGCTGTCCCCGGCCTACAACGTGACGATTATTGGCCCAGCAGGCCGACCGCGTAGCCGGCGATACCGATGACGAAGAAGCCAACGATGATCCACAGCGGGTTGACTTTCTTACGCAGCAGCCACATACAGGCGAAGGTCAGCAGCAGTGGCACCAGTCCCGGCATCAGCTGGTCAAGGATGGTCTGCACGGTGGTCACACGAGTCTGACCATCCTGACCGGTGATAGTGGAAACCACCAGCGGGATATTAACGTGCGTCCATTTGTTGACCAGAGCTCCCATGACAAACAGGCCGAGGATTGACGCCCCCTCAGTCAGTTTCTGCAGGAAGCCGCCGCCCATATCCTTAACGATGTCCACGCCTTTACGATAGCCATATGCTACGCCGTAGTAGCGGGTCAGCAGACGCACGGCATTGAACAGGATAAAGAATAACAGCGGACCGAGCAGGCTACCGCTCATCGCGATACCGGCGCCGAGCGCGGCGAATACAGGGCGTACGGTACCCCAGAAGATCGGGTCGCCGACGCCTGCCAGCGGCCCCATCAGGCCAACTTTGATACCGTTGATTGCGCCATCGTCGATTTCCGCGCCGTTAGCACGCTGCTCTTCCATCGCCAGAGTTACGCCGAGTACCGGCGCCGCGACGTACGGATGGGTGTTGAAGAACTCAAGGTGACGCTTAATAGCCTGCTTACGCGCATCGTTGTTCTCAGGGTACAGGCGACGGATTGCCGGAACCATAGAGAAGCAGAAGCCCAGCGCCTGCATACGTTCGAAGTTCCATGAACCCTGGAACAGGTTAGAACGAATGAACACGCCACGAATATCACTCTGAGTGAGTTTTTTCTCGGTGGTATTTTTAGTCATATCAACCATTTCGCTCACCTGTTAGTCCAGTTCGTTATCGAGATCGTTGTTACCAGCCGCCTGAGCCGGGGCACCCGCTACGCGGTTATATTTCGGGCTCAGCTGAATGTAGAGAATAGCCATGACGGCACCAATCACCCCCAGCGCAACCAGGTTGAAATTGGTGAAGGCCGCGGTGACGAAACCGAGGTAGAAGAACGGCATCAGGTAGCCCGCGCGCATCATGTTGATGACCATCGCGTAACCGACGACGACGATCATACCGCCCGCGATGTTCAGACCGCCAGTTACCACTTCCGGAATAGCGTTCAGCAGACCCTGAACTTCGCTGGTGCCGACAGAGATGGCTACGATAACCGCCGGGATGGCGATACGCATCGCCTGCAGGAACAGCGAGGAAACGTGCAGCCAGGAGATGGCCGTCAGGTTACCGTTTTCAGCGGCTTTATCCGCCGCGTGCTGGAAGGCAACGGTGATGGTACGCACGATAATGGTCAGAACCTGGCCTGCCGCCGCCAGCGGGATAGCCAGCGCGATACCGGCGCCGATGCTTTGGTGGCCGGCGATAACCAGTACGGTAGAAATAATGGACGCCAGCGCGGCATCAGGCGCAACCGCCGCACCGATGTTCATCCAGCCCAGGGCGATCATTTCCAGCGTACCGCCGATGATGATACCGGTTTTCATGTCGCCGAGAACGGCGCCGATTAAGGTACAGGCGACCAGAGGACGGTGGAACTGAAATTCATCAAGTACCGACTCCATACCCGCAATACACGCGACGATGAACACCAGCACAATCTGAAGAAGGGTAATCTCCATTGTACTTCTCCTGTTGATTAAGTCTTAAAGTGAAAATTGGCTCGCGAGCGCCGGGTTATTTATCTACCTTGGCGATCAAATCCATCATTTTCAGTTTCTGGTCGGTGGAAACTTTGCGCGCTTCCAGTTCAATACCGCGGGCATTCAGTTTTTTGAATGCTTCGATATCGGTTTCATCGACCGAAATCGCGTTATTCACCTGCGTTTTACCCTGACGGAAAGCCATACCGCCGATGTTGACGCTGGTAATTTTCACGCCGCCTTCAACAATACGTTCAACGTCCGTTGGGTTGGTAAATAACAGCATGACGCGTTCGCCGGCGTATTTCGGGTTGTTGTAAACGCGAATCATCTTCGCGACATCAACAACGTGAGCGGTCACGCCCGGAGGAGCCACCTGGGTCAGCAGCGTTTTACGCACCGTATCGGCGGCGACTTCATCGCTGACCACGATAATGCGGGTGACGTTGGTCTCTTTGGTCCAGCGGGTCGCAACCTGGCCGTGGATAAGACGGTCATCGATACGCGCCAGGCCAATCACCATGTAATCATTTGGACCCATCGGTTTAGCGGGTGTCGCCGCTTTTGGCGCGGCCGCCTGCACCGGTGCCGCTTTTTCAACCGGTTTGGCTTTCAGCGCTTTCACGCCTTCGCTACCGGTTTCCACCGCCAGCGCCACCAGCTCATCAAACGACGGATCGTCGTCGCGGGCCATGAAGGTTTCGACCAGCATCGGGACGTTGACGCCAGCGATCACTTCATAGTTTTCTTTATCAACAACAATGCGGCTTGCCGCGTTGAATGGACTACCGCCCCACGTATCGACGAGGAACAGCACGCCTTTTGTGGTATCCAGTTTTGCCAGCTGTGCATTGTACTTTTCGATCAACGTTTCGGCGTTTTCACCGGGAACGAAATCGATCCAGCCAACGTTTTCCTGCTCGCCCAACAGCATTTCTGCGGTTTTCAGCAGTTGTTCTGCAGCCCAACCATGTGTGCCTATTACAATAGCAATCGTCACTTGCTACCTCCGTTATTATGGTGAATGCATCATCTGGTCTGATACATCCTGAATCACTCTTGTGGAAAAATCGATTCAGTAAGGGTGTAAGATCTAATTTAATTACTACCGCGAATTATTTTAGATAGTGAAAAAATAATTAATGTGATGGAGCTCCGTAAATTACGCTTCGATAATCAATAATTTCGCAGCGCAAAAAATAGCCTTAGCTATTGCAAAGACAGGTAAATTTTTGCCAATTCTGCGCTATATTTTGCTATGTTTAGCTTCCGTTTAATTACTCAGGAGTATAGGGCATAGCCCGCCGTATGGACCGTCATCGACGTCTTTTCACCCTCAGGCACTCGTCTGCCTCCTCTACCTCACACGCTTTTTTACCAGCAACTATTGTTTCGCCGGTGCATGACATCGCGATGACTACCGCTGTCGTTAACGGGAGCCGCTCATGGAATTCTTAATGGATCCCACCATTTGGGCTGGCCTGCTGACGCTGGTGGTCCTCGAAATTGTTCTGGGTATTGATAACCTGGTCTTTATCGCCATCCTTGCCGATAAACTACCGCCAAAACAGCGTGATAAGGCACGTATCATCGGCCTGTCGCTGGCGCTGATAATGCGTCTGGGGCTGCTCTCGGTTATCTCGTGGATGGTCACCTTGACCAAGCCTTTGATAAGCATAGGCGATTTTTCGTTCTCCGGGCGCGATCTGATCATGCTGGTCGGTGGTATCTTCCTGCTATTCAAGGCGACGACAGAGTTGCATGAACGACTGGAGAACCGCCAGCATGATGCTGGCCACGGCAAAGGCTATGCCAGCTTCTGGGTGGTAGTGCTACAAATTGTGGTGCTGGATGCCGTCTTCTCGCTTGATGCGGTGATTACCGCCGTCGGCATGGTGAACCATTTGCCGGTGATGATGGCTGCGGTTGTCATCGCGATGATCCTGATGCTGTTGGCTTCGAAGCCGTTAACCCGCTTCGTGAACCAGCACCCGACGGTTGTCGTGCTGTGTCTGAGCTTCCTGCTGATGATCGGTCTGAGTCTGGTGGCAGAAGGCTTTGGCTTCCATATTCCTAAGGGCTATTTGTACGCGGCGATTGGCTTCTCGATAACCATTGAGTTCTTTAACCAGGTGGCGCGGCGTAACTTTATCCGCCACCAGTCGACGTTGCCGCTGCGCGCGCGTACCGCTGATGCGATTCTGCGCCTGATGGGCGGTCGCAAACAGGCGGCCGTCGCGCACGATAGCGATAGCCCGGCGGCAGTGCCGGTGCCGGAAGGCGCGTTTGCTGAAGAAGAACGCTATATGATTAACGGCGTGCTGACCCTGGCGCAGCGTTCATTGCGCAGCATCATGACCCCGCGAGGCGAAATTAGCTGGGTGGATGCTGAGCAGAGCGAAGAAGAAATTCGTCGCCAGCTGCTTTCGTCTCCGCACAGCATGTTCCCGGTTTGCCGCGGCGAGCTTGATGAAATCATCGGTATTGTACGCGCCAAAGAGATGCTGGTGGCGCTGGAAGCGGGCGAGAACGTTGCCGCAATGGCTTCCGCTTCTCCGGCGATTGTGGTGCCGGAAACGCTGGACCCGATCAACCTGCTGGGCGTGCTGCGCCGGGCGCGCGGTAGCTTTGTCATCGTCACCAACGAATTTGGCGTGGTGCAGGGGCTGGTGACGCCGCTGGACGTCCTGGAAGCGATTGCCGGTGAGTTCCCGGATGCGGATGAAACGCCGGAAATTGTGCTGGATGGCGAGGGGTGGTTAATCAAAGGCTCAACCGACCTCCACGCGCTGCAGCAGGCGCTGGGGCTGGACGACCTGGTCAACGAAGACGATGATATCGCTACCGTTGCCGGGCTGGTTATCTCCGCGAACGGCCATATCCCGCGGGTAGGCGATGTTGTGGAACTGCCGCCGCTGCAGTTTACCATTGTTGAAGCGAACGATTACCGCGTCGATCTGGTACGGGTTATTAAAACCGTACACGATAACGACGAAGAAGAGTAATGTCGAACCCGCCGGGCTAAACTTGCCCGGCGGGTTGTTTTTTACCCCCAGTCGCCGCCAGACGGTGCTTCTCCTCCGCCAGCCAGCGCGGAAAATCCTCTACCGGTAACGGGCGGGCATAATAATATCCCTGTAGTAAATCCACGCCGTGGCTGCGCATGTAAATCTTCTGTTCCTGAGTTTCGACCCCTTCGGCAATGGTGACGATTTTGAGCCGGTGCGCCAGGGCGATAATCATATCGGTCACCGTCGCGTTGACGCCATCAATGCCAATGGCGCCGGTATAAGACTTATCAATCTTGAGTACATCCGGGCGAAGTTTTTCCAGCCAGGACAAAGAACTGTTGCCGGTGCCGAAGTCATCAATGGCCAACTGGACGCCTTTAAAATGCAGGTGCTCCGCCATGTGGTGATCGCCCTCACGCAGGACATCGCGTTCAGTCAGCTCGACCACCAACTGCTGTACCGGATTAGCGCTGAACCAATAGGTGTGCAGATCGCGCAGCAGTTCGCCATTACTGAAATGACGCGCCGCCACGTTAATACCAATATGAAAATTGGCATCCTGCGGGAAATAATGTAGCCGGCGGGCGGTTTCGGCGATGACGTAGCGGGTCAGGGGGACTATCAGGTTGTAGCCTTCAGCAATAGGAATAAAAACATCCGGTGAGATATTGCCGCGGCGCGGATTGTTCCAGCGCAGCAAAATTTCCACGCCGCAGCACTGCTGGGTGCGTAAATCCTGCAGCGGCTGGCACCATACCTCGAACTCGTGGGCGGCGATACCCAGGGTTATTTCGCGCGAGAAAGTCATTCGTCCTGCGGTCGTCAGCCAGGCGATACCGGTCATCAACAGGCTGAACATCAGCGCCAGCGGTAATTCAGCGGGCAGCTCTTCTAAGGCCACCGCGGAGGCTCCCGGGCCGCTGATGTTGATGGTAAAGGGGAACTGGCTGGAACTTTGCCGGTAAATTATCGGCAGACCCGGCAACTGATGACTTTCGACGACGCCGACATCGCTGAGAAAGCTCTTGTTGCCTACCGTGAGGCTGATGTCGCTTATGAGCGATGATTTTTCTTTGAGAATCAATTCGCCAAGCAGCTCGATATTAATAATTAACAACGCGCCGTCGGCGCCGCTCACGGAGGAGGGATACCACTGGATCAGTACCGGCGTGCCTTTGAGCAGTGAGTTGTCGGTTGAAAAGGCCAGCAGCGGCTTTACCGTCGGCAGCGTGGGTTGTAGCTGATGAATGGCCACATGGCGCGGGCCAAAAATGCTGGAGCAGTAGGCCATTCCGGACTGAACAAGGATGATTGAGCGCACGGTCTGTAGCGTGGCTGCGGTTTTACGCAGTTCAAGATGTACATCCTGACAGGGTTTGCCGACCATACTTAGCAGGGTAGCGTGTTTTGCCGCCAGCGGTTGCAGGATATTGTCCATCGCGATCACCATATTGCGGGTCACCGTCTGGATACGCTGCTGATTTTGGCTACGCTGTGAAATAAATCGGATTGTCAGGGTGACGGCAAGCGTCAGAAATGCAACGGCCAGGCACACCAGAATGCGCTTGCGGCGATATGTCGAAATGACCTTCTGTGCATTTTGCATGCGCGGCGCCCTGTCGGCTAAATAGAGGAATAAGAGTAACAGCCGGCTTAAAGCAAGTGTAGTGGGTAAGATAAGTTGGTGGGAGAAAAAGAAAAATGCGCCCGGAAAGGGCGCATTTCACAGACGCGTTTTAGTCACACTGCACTTTGATAGCCAGGCCGCCGCGAGAGGTTTCGCGATATTTGGCGTTCATGTCTTTACCCGTTTCGTACATGGTCTCGATAACTTTATCGAGAGAGACGCGCGGTTCGCTGGTGCGGCGCATCGCCATACGCGCGGCGTTAATCGCCTTCACGGAGGCGATAGCGTTACGTTCGATGCACGGCACCTGAACCTGTCCGGCGACCGGGTCGCAGGTCAGGCCGAGGTTATGTTCCATGCCGATCTCCGCCGCCACGCAAACCTGCTCCGGGCTGGCGCCGAGCAGTTCAGCCAGGCCCGCCGCCGCCATTGAACAGGCGACGCCGACTTCGCCCTGACAGCCGACTTCAGCGCCGGAAATGGACGCGTTCATCTTATACAGCGCGCCAATCGCGCCGGACGCCATAAAGTAGCGAATATAGATATCCGGGCTGACGGACTCGATAAAGTGATCGTAATAGGCGAGCACCGCCGGAACGATACCACAGGCGCCGTTGGTCGGCGCGGTAACGACGCGGCCGCCGGCGGCGTTCTCTTCGTTGACCGCCAGCGCGAACATGTTCACCCAATCGACAACGTTCATCGGGTCGTTAGACAGTTTATCGCTGGCGACCAGCAGGCGACGCAGCGCCGAAGCACGACGCGGCACGCGCAGCGGCCCCGGCAGCACGCCTTCGGTGTTCATGCCGCGATCGATACAGGCGCGCATGGTTTGCCAGACGTTTTCGAAATAGGCTTCGATCTCTTGCTTGCTGTGCAGCGCCAGTTCGTTTTGCATCACCATGCCGGAGAGCGACAGACCGGTTTCTTTGCAATAGCCCAGCATTTCCTGCGCCGATTTAAACGGATACGGAACCTGCAGTTCGCTCGCGTCTTCTTTGCCGAAATGCTCTTCGTCGACGATAAAACCGCCGCCGATTGAATAGTAAGTTTTGCTGTAGATTTCTTTCTCGCCGGCCCAGGCATGGATGGTCATGCCGTTTTCGTGCAGCGGCAGGTTGTCGCTACGAAAACGCATGCCGTCATCCGCCGGGAAGTCGACTTCGTGTTGCCCGTTTGCCAGCAGCAGACGGCCGCGAGTTTCAACGTCGCGGATAAATGCCGGGATCGCGTCAATATCGACCGTTGCAGGCAGATTGCCCGCCAGCCCCATGATAATGGCGATGTCCGTGTGGTGGCCTTTGCCGGTTAATGAAAGCGACCCATAAACGTCAACGGCGACGCGCGTCACTTCATTAAGCAATCCCTTTTCGACCAGGTCATCGACGAACTGTTTACCGGCCTTCATCGGCCCTACAGTATGGGAAGATGAGGGACCAATCCCCACCTTGAACATGTCGAATATACTAATCACGATAACACTCCTGACAGGGTTACCGCGGTTGCGGTAACGATGTAATAACTGCGCATAGTGTAAGAGGGAACCGGGTTGTCAGCTTAACTATTCACATGAATTAAACTAATGGATAACCTTGGTTTTACTAATAGTGCGAGCGGCTTCGCATTACTTATTATAGCTAAGGGCGAGTGCCGATTTGCAGCGCCAGCTCGCGAATAATGCCGGCGGTCATTCCCCAGACAAAATAATGTTGGTACCACGATAGCCAGACGCGATGAGAATTACCGCGCCGATGGATGTCCAGCGGGTGGTAGCGACCCAGGCGCAGCGCCTCTTCCAGCGGCATTTCAAACACCGCAGACACCTCGTCCTGACTGGCATGATAGTGCAGGTCCGGGGGGATTATGCCGACCACCGGCGTCACCTGAAAGCCGGTGACGCTGTCGACCGGCGGCAGCACGCCGATCACTTCCACGGCTTCCGGCGGGATCGCCACTTCTTCCTGCGCCTCGCGCAGCGCGGCGGCAATCAATGTAGCGTCGGTGTTATCAACTGCGCCTCCGGGGAAGGCGACCTGGCCCGCGTGCTTGCGCAGCAGCGGCGAACGCTGGGTCAATAGCAGCCCCGGCTGCGGGCGCCGGACAATCGGCACCAGTACCGCCGCCTGGCGCTGGTTCAGCGACTGCGGCGAGGGCTGCGGGCGCAGCAGTTGAAAACGGGAAAGAAAGTCGTCCAGATCGAGGGCGTTAGCCGCCATGTTCTAGCTCTCCAGTTGATGCAGGATACGGTTAACTTTATCAAAAGTTTCCTGATATTCCGCGGCTTCTTCGCTGTCCGCCACGATACCGCCGCCCGCTGAGCAGTACAGTTGGCCCTGCCAGGCGGTGATCGTACGGATAGTAATGCTGGTATCCATATTGCCGCACAAGCTGAGATATCCAATGCTGCCGCACCATGCGTTGCGTCGCTGCGGTTCAAGTTCATCGATAATCTCCATGGCGCGAACTTTCGGGGCACCGGTAATGGAGCCGCCAGGGAAGGCCGCGCGCAGCAGATCGCTGGCATCAAGCGTAGCAGGCAATCGTGCGGTGATGGTGCTCACCAGGTGATGCACCGCCGGGAACGGTTCGACCACAAACAGTTCCGGTACGCGAACGCTGCCCGGCACAGCGACGCGGCCGATATCATTGCGCATCAGATCGACAATCATTAAATTCTCGGCGCGGTCTTTCGGCGAGTTGGCGAGCGTCGCCGCCTGGCGTGCGTCCTCCTGCGGGGAATCGAGTCGCGGCAGCGTGCCTTTAATGGGGCGCGTCTGGATGTCACCCTGATGCAATTGAATAAAACGTTCCGGAGACAGGCTTAAAATCGCCCCTTCCGGCAGGCGAATAAAAGCGCTGAACGGCGCACGGTTAGCGGCATTAAGCTTACAGAATGCCTGCCATTCGTCGCCGCGGTAGCGGGCCTGGAAACGCTGCGCCAGGTTGACCTGATAACAGTCGCCGCTGCGCAGATACGCCTGCACCTGGCGGAATTTTTCGCCGTACTGCTGGCGGCTCATATTCGATTGCCAGCAGGAGGTCAGGGCGAATGCTTCACCCGGCTCACATGTTTGCGACTCCAGCCACTGCAGGCGCTGTTGCGGATCGTCGTAACTGAGCAGCGATACCTGCTGGCGTTGATGATCGACGATCAGCGCCCAGTCATAAATGCCGACCGCCATCTCCGGCAGGGCGATATCAGCCTGCGCTTGCGTCGGCAGACGTTCAAAGCGACGGCCAAGATCGTAGCCGAATAACCCCAGCGCGCCGCCGAGAAACGGCAGGTTTTCATCGGCCTGCGGCGTTAACTGACAGCGATCCAACTGCTGTTGCAGCAGCTGCAGCGGATCGTCCTGCGAGACAAATTCGCCTTCACCGTCGCAGACACAGGTTTGCTCGCCGCGGGTAACCAGCGTCGCGCGCGGTTCGGCGACGATAATATCGAAACGGCTATACGGATGGTCGGCGAAGCCTGAGTGCAGCAGCATCGCCCACGGCGTGGCGCTTAACGGCGCGAAATAGCGTTCGGCGGCATCCGGGCGCCAGGGCAGGGTAATAATAGCGGGGGACAACATTAACCTCGATCCTAATGTGCCGCCCACTGGCGAAATGGCGGACGGCGTGAAATAATTACGCCCCACAATGTAGCAGGAGTGAGTGATGTTTGCAGGTTTACCTTCGCTGAGCCATGAGCAACAGCAAAAAGCGGTCGAACGTATTCAGGAATTGATGGCGCAGGGGATGAGCAGCGGCCAGGCAATCGCCCTGGTGGCCGATGAACTGCGCGCCACGCATACCGGCGACCGGATCGTAGCGCGCTTCGAAGATGACGACGAAGACGAGTAATTACGCCGCGGCGATGATTTTGATCTCAACTTTATACTGCGGCTTCATCAGGGTTGCCTGTACGGTGCAGCGCACCGGCGCGTGACCGGCAACCACCCAGGCGTCCCAGGCTTTATTCATCGCCGCAAAATCATCTTTGTTGGCCAGGAAAATGGTGGCATCAAGAATACGTGACTTATTGCTGCCCTGTTTTTCCAGCACCGCGTCAATTTGCGCCAGGGTATTGGCGGTCTGCTCAAACGCGTCGGCGTCGAGGTTTTCCGGCACCCCGGTGTAGTAGATAGTCTGGTTGTGAATCACCACATCAGACCAGCGGGCTTCGGCATCAATACGCGTAATTGTCATTTATCTTTCCTCTTTGTTCTATCCATTTGGCTGCGGCAAGACTGCCACAATGTTCCGCCCGCGTCACTACCCGGGCTGGCGAAACGCCATCCTCCCTGACATAATCACTGTCCAAATAACCAGGGGGCAACGTGATCGACGATTTTGCAGCAGACGGCCAGCTGGCCATGGCGATACCGGGATTTAAGCCGCGTGAACCGCAGCGCCAGATGGCGATAGCGGTGAGTGAAGCTATTGAAGCCTCCCGGCCGCTGGTGGTGGAAGCAGGGACTGGCACCGGTAAAACCTACGCCTATCTGGCGCCCGCGCTGCGCGCGAAGAAAAAGGTGATCATCTCCACGGGTTCGAAAGCGCTGCAGGATCAGCTCTATAGCCGCGATCTGCCGACCGTCGCCAAAGCGCTGAAATTCACCGGTAAACTGGCGCTATTAAAGGGGCGCTCAAACTACCTGTGCCTTGAACGCCTTGAGCAGCAGGCGCTGGCGGGCGGCGATCTGCCGGTACAAACGTTAAGTGACGTTATACTTCTGCGCTCCTGGTCTAATCAGACGCAGGATGGCGATATCAGCACCTGCGCCAGCGTCGCCGAAGATTCTCAGGCCTGGCCGCTGGTGACCAGCACTAACGATAACTGTCTCGGCAGCGACTGCCCGTTATACAAAGATTGTTTTGTGGTGAAAGCGCGTAAGAAGGCGATGGATGCGGATGTAGTGGTGGTCAACCATCACCTGTTCCTTGCCGATATGGTGGTGAAGGAGAGCGGCTTTGCCGAACTGATCCCCGAAGCGGAAGTAATGATATTCGATGAAGCCCATCAGTTGCCGGATATCGCCAGCCAGTATTTTGGCCAGTCGCTCTCCAGCCGCCAGCTACTGGATTTGGCCAAAGACATCACCATTGCCTACCGTACCGAACTAAAAGATACCCAACAGCTGCAAAAATGCGCCGATCGTCTGGCGCAAAGCGCGCAGGATTTCCGTTTGCAGTTGGGCGATCCGGGCTATCGCGGCAACCTGCGCGAACTGCTGGCGGATAGCCACATTCAGCGCGCGCTGCTGCTGCTCGATGACGCGCTTGAACTGTGTTACGACGTCGCTAAACTCTCCCTTGGCCGCTCGGCGCTGCTCGACGCCGCCTTTGAGCGCGCGACGCTCTATCGCGGGCGCCTGAAGCGGCTCAAAGAGATCAATCAGCCTGGCTATAGCTACTGGTATGAATGCACGTCGCGTCATTTTACCCTCGCCTTGACGCCGTTAACGGTGGCCGAGAAGTTTAAAGAGGTGATGGCGCAAAAATCGGGGAGCTGGATCTTTACCTCGGCGACGCTGTCGGTGAACGACGATCTCCACCACTTTACCGCTCGTCTCGGCATTGATGACGCGCAGACGCTGCTGTTGCCCAGCCCATTTGATTATCAGCATCAGGCGCTGCTCTGCGTACCGCGTAACCTACCTCTGCCGAACCAGCCCGGTGCTGCCCGTCATCTGGCGGCCATGTTGAAACCCTTGATTGAGGCCAATGATGGACGCTGCTTCATGCTCTGCACCTCGCATGCCATGATGCGCGATCTGGCGGAGCAGTTTCGCGCCACCATGACGCTGCCGGTACTGCTACAAGGAGAGACCAGCAAAGGCCAGCTGCTGCAGCAGTTTGTTAGCGCCGGCAATGCGCTATTAGTGGCGACCAGTAGCTTCTGGGAAGGGGTTGACGTGCGCGGCGACGCGCTGTCGCTGGTGATTATCGATAAGCTGCCCTTTACCTCACCGGACGATCCGCTGCTCAAAGCGCGAATGGAAGACTGCCGACTGCGCGGCGGCGATCCGTTTGATGAAGTTCAGCTGCCGGATGCCGTCATTACCCTCAAACAGGGTGTGGGGCGCCTGATCCGCGATATTGACGATCGCGGCGTTCTGGTTATCTGCGACAACCGGCTGGTGATGCGGCCCTACGGCGCCGTGTTCCTGGCCAGCCTGCCACCCGCGCCGCGGACCCGCGATATCCGCCGGGCGGTGCGCTTCCTCGCCGTGCCGCCGGCAAGGTAATCCGCAGTAAAATGTGATAAGCTGCGCGCCATTTTGTTAATCAGCTATGCCCAATGGATTTAGGACGGTACGGCGGCGGTGAGTCCGCCCGCCGATGAATGTATCGCCCTAAAACCTGGAATATGTAATGAGAGCGTGACCACCCATGCGAATTTTGGCTATCGATACCGCCACGGAGGCGTGCTCCGCGGCGCTGTGGAATGATGGCGCCCTGAGCGCCCATTTTGAAATTTGTCCTCGCGAACACACCCAACGTATCCTGCCGCTGGTGCAGGAGGTCCTCACTGAAAGCGGCACTACGCTGAATGAACTTGACGCGTTGGCCTTTGGCCGCGGGCCGGGCAGTTTTACCGGCGTACGTATTGGTATCGGCATTGCCCAAGGACTGGCGCTGGGCGCGGAGCTACCGATGATTGGCGTCTCTACGTTGGCGACGATGGCGCAGGGCGCGTGGCGCAAAACCGGCGCTACTCGCGTGCTGGCGGCCATTGACGCGCGTATGGGCGAAGTCTACTGGGCCGAGTATCAGCGCGACGAAGATGGCGTCTGGCACGGCGAAGAAACTGAAGCGGTCCTCAAACCGGCTGCGGTTGCCGAACGCCTGGCGCGGCTTTCCGGCGAATGGGCTACCGTCGGCACCGGCTGGCAGGCTTGGCCGGATCTGGCGAAAGAGAGCGGGCTGATTTTAAGCAGCGGCGAGATTGAACTGCCGGCGGCAGAAGATATGCTACCGCTGGCCATCCAACTGCTTGCGGCGGGAAAAACCGTGGCCGTTGAGCATGCGGAACCAGTTTATTTGCGAAACGAAGTGGCGTGGAAGAAACTTCCTGGCCGCGAGTGAATCTCAGTAGAGAGAAGACTGAGAGAAGGAGTCGCATCATGGCGGGTCAAAAACAGGGCGTTCGTTGGCTGTTAGCCGCGGCGGTCGCCGTTGCGCTAAGCGGTTGCGTGTCGGTGCCGGATGTTATTAAAGGCACCAGCCCTACGCCGCAGCAGGATTTAGTACGGGTGATGAACGCGCCGCAGCTGTATATCGGCCAGGAAGCGCGTTTTGGCGGTAAGGTTGTCAACGTGCAGAATCAGCAGGGGAAAACCCGCTTAGAGATTGCCACCGTACCGCTGGATAGTGGCGCGCGGCCGGAACTGGGGGAACCTTCACGCGGCCGTATCCTCGCCGACGTGAGCGGTTTCCTCGACCCGGTCGATTTCCGCGGCCAGCTGGTGACAGTGGTTGGGCCGATTAGCGGCGTCGTCGACGGAAAAGTTGGCGCCACCCCCTATAAATTCATGTTGATGAACGCCACCGGCTATAAGCGCTGGAACGTGGTGCAGCAGGTGGTGATGCCGCCGCAGCCCATCGACCCGTGGATGCTCGGCCCACGCCCCTGGGGCTACGGATACGGCGGTTGGGGTTGGTATAACCCGGGACCGGCCGAGGTCAGAAATGTCGTAACGGAATGATTTTGTTGTTTTTATAATGGAATAGAAACAGCGGCTAGCCCGCTGTTTCGTGTTTTTTAGTCTCATAAGAAAAATAAATAGTGACGCGCTTCGCAACCTGAAAAACGCCTAATTAATAAACTGGTACGCTGAGTTAATATAATGTTAACAAAATGTTTGTTGATCAGGGGCTGTGATGACGACGAATAACTATTTCAGAGGTGAAGCAGTGAAAAAGGTTTGGCTAAACCGTTATCCCGCCGATGTCCCAGCGGAGATAAATCCTGACCGCTATCAATCCCTGGTTGAATTGTTTGAACACGCCACCACCCGTTATGCCGATCAGCCGGCATTTATCAACATGGGCGAGGTGATGACCTACCGTAAGCTGGAAGAGCGCAGCCGTGCTTTCGCCGCTTATCTCCAGCAAGGATTAGGGCTACAGAAGGGCGATCGCGTCGCGCTGATGATGCCTAACCTGCTGCAATACCCGGTGGCGCTGTTTGGGATCCTGCGTGCCGGAATGATTGCCGTCAACGTTAACCCGCTGTATACCCCGCGCGAACTGGAGCACCAGCTCAATGACAGCGGCGCGGCGGCGATTGTGATCGTTTCCAACTTCGCACATACCCTGGAGAAAGTAGTCGATAAAACCCAGGTAAAACACGTCATCCTGACGCGGATGGGCGATCAGCTCTCCACCGCTAAAGGAACGTTGGTCAACTTCGTGGTGAAGTACATTAAGCGGCTGGTGCCAAAATATCATCTGCCGGACGCCATCTCATTTCGTAGCGCCCTGCAGCATGGCTACCGTATGCAGTACGTGAAGCCGGAAATCGTCGCGGACGATCTGGCCTTCCTGCAGTACACCGGCGGTACCACCGGCGTGGCGAAAGGGGCGATGCTGACTCACCGCAATATGCTGGCTAACCTCGAACAGGTGAATGCGACCTACGGTCCGCTACTGCACCGTGGTAAAGAGTTGGTGGTGACCGCGCTGCCGCTGTACCACATCTTCGCCTTGACCATGAACTGCCTGCTGTTTATTGAACTCGGCGGGCAGAACCTGTTGATTACCAATCCGCGCGATATTCCGGGCCTGGTAAAAGAGCTGGCAAAATATCCGTTCACCGCGATGACCGGGGTGAATACCTTGTTTAACGCGCTATTGAACAATAAAGAGTTCCAGCAGCTTGATTTCTCTTCGTTGCATCTTTCCGCCGGCGGCGGCATGCCGGTGCAGCAGGTGGTTGCGGAGCGCTGGGTGAAACTGACCGGCCAGTATCTGCTGGAGGGCTATGGCCTGACTGAGTGCTCGCCGCTGGTGAGCGTCAACCCGCATGATATCGACTACCACAGCGGCAGCATCGGCCTGCCGGTGCCGTCGACCGAAGCCAAGCTGGTCGATGACGATGATAATGAAGTCGCGCCGGGCGAGCCGGGTGAGCTCTGCATCAAAGGGCCGCAGGTGATGCTGGGCTACTGGCAGCGTCCGGATGCCACCGATGAAATCATTAAAGATGGCTGGCTGCATACCGGCGATATTGCGGTGATGGATGATGAAGGCTTCCTGCGCATCGTCGATCGCAAAAAAGATATGATTCTGGTCTCCGGTTTTAACGTCTATCCGAATGAAATTGAGGATGTGGTCATGCAGCATTCCGGCGTGCAGGAAGTGGCCGCCGTCGGCGTACCGTCCGGCAGCAGCGGTGAAGCGGTGAAGATCTTCGTCGTGAAGAAAGATGCTGCGTTAACCGAAGAAGCGCTGATTACTTTCTGCCGTCGCCATTTGACCGGCTACAAGGTGCCGAAGCTGGTTGAGTTTCGTGATGAACTGCCGAAATCCAACGTCGGCAAAATTTTACGTCGAGAACTGCGTGACGAAGCCCGTGCTAAAGTAGACAATAAAGGCTAAGCAACGAGTGAGTCGCCAGGCGCCGGCTAGCCGGTGTCCAGATTACTGACAAAGAAGGAAAAAGCGTGGTTTTTCCTTCTTTGTGGCGATTGGCCGAAAATCAATCAATTGATTTTCCTTGTTATTTGTCTGGTGCAATCTGCAAGCCCAACGATTGCATGAGGTTTGTGATTAATCTCGCGCCGGCTAAGCCGGCGTTTTTTATGGGCGCAAGTTAAGAGAGTATGATTTGAACTATCAGATGATCACCACCGACGATGGCCTGCGCGCTATCTGTGAAGCGGCAACTTCGGCACCCGCAGTTGCGCTGGATACCGAGTTTGTTCGCACCCGTACCTACTATCCGCAGCTTGGTTTGCTGCAGCTGTTCGACGGCAAACAGGTCTCTCTGATCGATCCGTTGACCATCAACGACTGGGCGCCGATGCGCGAGCTGCTGCTCAACCAGGATGTCACCAAATACCTGCATGCGGGTAGCGAAGATTTAGAAGTCTTCCTCAACGCGTTCAACCTGATGCCGCAGCCGCTGATCGACACCCAGATTCTGGCCGCCTTCTGCGGGCGCCCGATGTCGTGGGGCTTTGCTTCAATGGTGGAAGAATATTCCGGCGTCGCGCTGGACAAAAGCGAATCACGCACCGACTGGCTGGCCCGCCCGCTGACCGAGCGTCAGTGCGAATATGCGGCCGCCGACGTCTGGTACCTGTTGCCGATCGCCAGCAAATTAATGGCGGAAACCGACCATGCGGGCTGGCTGCCGGCAGCGTTGAACGAGTGCCACCTGATGCAGCAGCGCCGTCAGGAAATCCTTGACCCGGCGGATGCGTGGCGGGAAATCGGCAATGCCTGGCAACTGCGAACGCGCCAGCTGGGCTGCCTGCAGTTGCTGGCGGAGTGGCGTCTGCGCAAAGCGCGCGAGCGTAACCTGGCGGTGAACTTTGTAGTACGCGAAGAGCATCTGTGGAGCGTGGCGCGCTATATGCCGACCAGCCTCGGCGAGCTCGATAGCCTCGGTTTATCCGGCAGCGAAATTCGCTTCCACGGCAAAACGCTGATTAGCCTGGTTGAAAAAGCGCAGGCCTTGCCGGAATCGGCGCTGCCGGAGCCGCTGCAAAACCTGATCGATATGCCGGGATACCGTAAAGCCTTTAAAGATATTAAAGCGCTGGTGCAGGAAGTGAGCGCGGAGAAGGGCGTGAGCGCCGAGCTGTTGGCGTCGCGCCGTCAGATAAACCAACTGCTGAACTGGCACTGGCAGCTTAAAAATAAAAATGGTGAGCCAGAACTGGTTTCCGGCTGGCGTGGCGAATTGATGGCCGATCGTCTTAAAGCGCTGCTCAACGACTATCCTCGCTAGCGCCGGGCGCTATTCAGGCCATAAAAAACCGGCCGCGCGTTGCGTGGCCGGTTTTTTTAAGGCTACGGCGAAATGCCGTTAACAAGACAACAGGGTCAGGGTTTCGACTCTTCAGCTTCTGGCAGGGTCACGTTCAGCTCGAGAATCGAAATATCACCATCGCGCTGTTCCAGCTGTACGCTGACCATCTCAGGGTCTATCTGCACGTATTTACAGATGACCTCCAGGATATCTTTGCGCAGCTGCGGCAGGTAATGCGGCTCCGCGTCGCCGCGGCGGCGCTCCGCGACGATGATTTGCAGGCGTTCTTTCGCAATGTTAGCCGTGTTCTTTTTTCGCGAGAGAAAAAAGTCGAGTAATGCCATAATTTATCCTCCGAACAGGCGTTTGAGGAAACCTTTCTTCTCTTCTTCGATGAAGCGGAAAGGACGTTCTTCTCCGAGCAGACGATCCACAGTATCCGCATAGGCTTTACCCGCATCTGAAACGGTATCCAGAATGACCGGCTCGCCCTGGTTCGATGCGCGCAGCACGGACTGATCTTCCGGAATCACGCCGACCAGATTGATGCGCAGAATTTCCAGCACGTCTTCCATGCTCAGCATGTCGCCTTTGTTCACGCGGCCCGGGTTGTAGCGCGTCAGCAGCAGGTGCTCTTTGATCGGCTCGTCGCCATTTTCCGCGCGGCGGGATTTGGAGGCCAGAATGCCAAGGATACGGTCGGAGTCGCGCACGGAGGAGACTTCCGGGTTAGTGGTGATGATGGCTTCGTCAGCGAAGTACAGCGCCATCAGCGCGCCGGTTTCGATGCCTGCCGGGGAGTCGCAGACAATAAAATCGAAGTCCATCTTTTTCAGTTCTTCAAGAACCTTATCTACGCCTTCGCGGGTCAGCGCGTCTTTATCACGGGTCTGAGAAGCCGGAAGGATATAGAGATTTTCAGTACGCTTATCTTTGATTAGCGCCTGATTGAGAGTGGCATCGCCCTGGATAACGTTGACGAAGTCATAAACCACCCGACGCTCGCATCCCATAATCAGGTCGAGGTTACGCAGGCCGATATCGAAGTCGATAACGACAGTTTTCTTTCCCTTCTGGGCCAAACCAGTAGCGATGGCCGCGCTGGAGGTGGTCTTACCAACGCCCCCTTTACCCGAAGTCACAACAATAATGCGTGCCATAGAAATTCCTTGTTAAAAAGGGATTAATTGAACGGTTGAATTGTCAAAGCGCCGTCGCCTAAACGCAGGCGCGCCGCTTTGCCATAAAATTCAGCTGGGATGTTATCGCTCAGCCAATATTCCCCTGCGATGGACACCAGTTCCGCCGCGAGGTTAGTACAAAATATTTGGGCATCTCTGTCGCCGCTTGCGCCAGCCAGCGCACGTCCCCGCATCATGCCATACACATGGATGTTACCATCAGCGATAAGTTCCGCTCCGGCACTCACATGGTTTGTAACAATTAGATCACAGTGTGGCGCATAAATGCGCTGACCGGAACGTACCGGCAGATCAATCAAACGCGTTTTTGTGATCGGCGTAGCAACTGGTGGTGGTTCAACGGGTTCCGGCGGCGGCGCCTGACGAACGATTTTCTCTTTTCCTTCCGTCAGTAGCGGGATCCCGGCGCGGTCGATTTCCGTTTTCAGGCGGGAAATTTTACAACCGCTCACCCCCATGATGCGCAATCCGGTGGCGACGATAGCTTCATGCATCGGGCGCCAGTCGACGCTCTCTTCAATACTGCTGATGTTGACCACGACCGGTGCATGACGTAAAAAAGCGGGAGCCTGGGCGATTTTGTCTTCTAACGCCTGACGAATAACCTCGGGATTTGCATCGTGCAAATGAACGACAGATAAGGTGAAGCTACTGCCCTTAAGTTCGATTGGCGTATTTGACATCCTGGCCTTACTCAATTTGCTGTTTATCATCCGCCGAAGTGCGGTGATATTCCGAAGACTAAAAGGCATGTTATAGTCACTCATATATTGAGGCAAGTGACCACGGGTCTAATTCCGAGTAAAACTATGTTTTGTGTGATCTATCGAAGTGCTAAACGTGAACAAACCTATTTATATGTCGAAAAAAAGGACGATTTCTCGCGCGTCCCGCCGGAACTGATGGCAAGCTTCGGCACCCCGCAGATGACCATGCTGCTGCCGCTCGACGGGCGCAAGACGCTGGCTAACGCTGACCTCGAAAAAGTAAAACAAGCGCTCGTCGATCAGGGCTATTACCTTCAACTTCCTCCCCCTCCTGAGAATCTACTTAAGAAACACCTCGCGGAACAGGGGAATAAATCCGATTAACCCATTGAGGGAAAATAATGTACCAACATCATAACTGGCAGGGTGAGTTACTGGATTATCCAGTGAGCAAAGTGGTTTGCGTTGGCAGTAATTACGCAAAACATATTAAGGAGATGGGCAGCGCGATGCCGGAAGAACCGGTGCTGTTTATTAAACCTGAAACGGCGCTATGCGATATCCGCCAGCCGTTGGTACTGCCTGAAGGATTGGGCTCGGTGCATCATGAGGTTGAACTGGCGGTGCTGATTGGCAGTACCCTGCGCCAGGCCAGCGAAGACCACGTACGCAAGGCGATTGCCGGTTATGGCGTAGCGCTGGATCTCACCCTGCGTGATATTCAGGGCAAGATGAAAAAGGCCGGGCAACCGTGGGAGAAAGCTAAGGGGTTTGATAACGCCTGTCCGATCTCCGGTTTTATTCCTGCCGCCGAGTTCAACGGCGATCCGCAAAATACGCCGCTAAGCCTGAAGATTAATGGTGAAGTCCGTCAGCAGGGGACGACCGCGGATATGATTCATAAGATCGTACCGCTAATTGCCTATATGTCGCGCTTCTTTACGCTGAAAGCGGGCGATATCATCCTGACCGGGACCCCAGACGGTGTCGGGCCGCTGGCCAGCGGCGACGAGCTGGAAGTCGGCTTCAATGGTTTGACGTTGTCTAGCCGCGTGCTGTAACGTCCGCTTGCCGCCTTTTGGGGCGGCAAAACTTGCATCGGCGTGCCAGACTGGTTATAAGGTGCACCCTGAATTGTAATGACGGACATCCCAATGAGCGAACAACCTTTCTGGCAACAAAAAACACTGGATGAAATGACCGACGCGGAGTGGGAATCACTGTGCGACGGCTGCGGACAGTGCTGCCTGCATAAGCTAATGGATGAAGATACCGACGAGATTTACTTTACCAACGTCGCCTGCCGTCAGCTCAACATTAAAACCTGCCAGTGCCGCAACTACGAGCGTCGCTTCGAGTACGAACCGGACTGCATCAAACTCACGCGTGAGAATCTGCCGACCTTCGAATGGCTGCCGCACACCTGCGCCTATCGCCTGCTGGCGGAAGGTAAACCGCTGCCGCACTGGCATCCGCTGCTGACCGGCTCAAAAGTGGCGATGCACGGCGAACGTATTTCCGTGCGCCATATAGCAGTGAAAGAGTCCACCGTCGTCGACTGGCAGGACCATATCTTAAACAAACCAGACTGGGCGCAGTAAGCTCGTTGAAATATTAGAACCGGGCATTCCCTGCCTGCGCGGCCCGGTTCTTTGTACGTATCAATATCCCATCATTCTTAATGCCAGCCAGATAATTCCCGCCCACAATAAAGCGCATGGAAAAATAACAACACTAAGAGAACGCCAGCCGTTTCTACTCATCGGAAACCCCACATTTAAGTCATCATCACCAGGTGCGTTTGGCATTTCATCATCGGCGCGGGGGCGGGGAACTTTAGGAATATTTGTAAAGCAGATGTAGATAAAAATAGACCCGGCGCGGTGGCCGGGCTGAGAGGGAGTTGACGAGCTGCCAGGTCTCCCCGGCGCGATGACTGCTTGCGGCGATCAGATGGGCAGGAAACTCATCATCAAATACGCGACGACAATGCAGATTAGCGTCATATACCAGACTATGCTCATGGTGACTTATCCCATTTCAGACTCAAGAAAGACGAGCCTATCGGGTAACGACTTTAAACATCCGGATGTCGATTTTCAACCGCAAGCACGTGAGGGGCTTAGCTTTTCCTGGCGTGGAACAGGCCGTCTTCGCCGTGGCTTTCATCTTCAACCCAGAAGTTAATATTGAATTGGGCATCATCGCTGAGCTCGATACGATGCCAGTATTGCGGCGGGCTGGTGGCGAACTGCCCGGCATTAATGACGACTTTCATCTCCGGTTCGCTAGCCTGCTCATCATGAAAACCGTAATAAGTTACTGTGCCTTCCATTACGCACAGCTGACCGAAAACGTTAGCGGCAGTATTGTGATGGGTGAGCAGCGCTGGCGGAACATTTTCTTTAGTGAAGAACGGAGTGGAGCGTTTGACTTTCCAGTTAGCCGGGATACGCAGGTGGGACATAGTAAGCTCCTTAGTGGATGCAAATAAGATGTATTTAATGTGCAACTTTAAGGGGGCATCGTCAACTTACAGGCACAAAAAACGCCCCCGAAGGAGCGTTTACCATCTGGCAGGATAGCTTAACGGCCGAACAGATCGCGCTTTTTGGCTTTAAATGGCTGAGCGATCAGTACCAGCAGGCCGATGACCAGATAAGCTGCAAAGATGCCTACCAGCCACTGCGGCATTTCCAGAGTCAGGAATTCCCACTGGCGCACGGAACAGTCGCCGGTGGCAACGAATACCTGCGGTAGCCATTTATCCAGCGGCAGCCACGTCGGGAAACGAGCGGCGAAATCGCAGGTCTGGAACGGAGAAGGGTGTAGCTGAATCATGGTGTGCTCCCAGGCTAACTGCAGACCGCGCAGTGCGCTGTATAGCCAGATGAGCAACGCGACATAGCGCAGCGGGGTTTTCGGCGCGATAGCGCCCACCAGACCGGCGCCCATAATGCCAAACAGAGCGCAGCGTTCGTAAATACACAACACGCAGGGCTGCAGCAGCATCACGTGCTGGAACCACAGCGCCACTAATTCAAGTATAAAAGCGGTTAACGCCATCAAGAGCCAGGCGCCGCGTCCCCTTGAGCACTGGTTTAAGTATTGCAACATAATCATTTCCCTGGAACATGCTAAATCATGGCAGTGTAAACGAAAACTACCGCGACGCCATCCGCTAGTCGGAAAATATTACGTAAATGAATATTCGTTACCCGGGGGGAACCCGGGTAACGGGCTGCGCAATTAGGGCAGTACTGGGGTGGTCAACCAGCCATGGCTGAGCATCCACTGGGTGGCCGGCATCAACAGGGTTTCGACGCACAGCAGGCCGACCAGCGTGAGCACGATGGTATAGGGAAGCGCCATCCACACCATTCTGCCATAAGAGAGGCGGATCAGCGGCGCCAGCGCCGAGGTCAACAGGAACAGGAACGCGGCCTGGCCGTTGGGGGTCGCGACGGAAGGCAGGTTAGTGCCGGTATTAATGGCGACCGCCAGCATTTCAAACTGCTGCAGGCTGATAACGCCGTGTTCCAGCGCCGCTTTTGCTTCGTTGATATACACCGTACCGACAAAGACGTTATCGGAGATGGACGACAGCAGGCCATTAAACAAATAGAACAGCGATAGCTGAGCGTGCGGTGAAGCCTGCAGGACGAACTCAATCACCGGGGCAAACAGATGCTGATCGATAATCACCGCCACGATGGCGAAAAAGACCGTCAGCAGGGCGGTAAACGGCAGCGCTTCGGTAAAGGCTTTACCGATGGCGTGTTCGTCGGTCACGCCGGAAAAGGTGGTCGCCAGCACGATGACGGAGAGGCCAATCAGGCCAACTTCCGCCAGATGCAGGGCGAGGGCGGCAATCAGCCACACGCCGATGATCCCTTGAGCGATAAGGCGCATCCGATCCTGGCGGCTGCGGCTCTGGCGGCTACGGTCGTCGAAATCCTGTAGGACTTTGCGCACCGGGACTGGCAGCGGCTCGCCATAGCCAAACAGGCGGAATTTTTCCAGCAACAGACAGGTTATCAGGCCGCATACGATTACCGGCAGGGTTACCGGCGACATACGGATGAAGAATTCGCCGAAGTGCCAGCCGGCGGCTTTGGCGATAATCAGGTTCTGCGGTTCGCCGACCATGGTCATCACGCCGCCGAGCGCGGTACCGACGCCGGCGTGCATCATCAGGCTGCGTAAAAAGCTGCGGAACTGTTCGAGCACGTCGCGGTAGTGTTGATCGATATGGCTGTCATCAAGCATGTCGTTATCATCAGGCCGCGCGGAGGCGACGCGATGATAAATACCGTAAAAGCCGACCGCTACGCTAATGACCACCGCAACAACAGTTAGCGCGTCAAGGAAGGCGGAGAGAAAAGCCGCTGCCAGGCAGAAGGCCAGCGACAGCAGCATCTTGCTGCGGATCCCGAGGAGCAGCCGAGTAAAAATAAACAGCAATAGCTGCTTCATGAAGTAGATCCCGGCCACCATGAACATCAGCAGCAGCAGGACTTCGAGATTATTGGCTATTTCTTCGCGAATATGTTCGGGGCTGGTCATACCGATCAGCACCGCTTCTATCGCCAGCAGGCCGCCAGGCAGCAGCGGGTAGCATTTGAGCGCCATCGCCAGGGTGAAGATAAACTCCACCACTAACAGCCAACCGGCGACAAACGGTTGAAGATAAAACGCCAGCGGGTTAACCACCAGGAAGATAATCAGGAGAAGCTTGTACCAGTCTGGCGACTGGCCAAGAAAATTGCGCCACAGGGCGCGGCCATAAGACATTTCCACGACAGAGGTCCTTCCGTCAAACAACATGATTTTATGCGTAACTATTGCAAGATTACCAGTTGAGTAAAAAGGGAAGCAACTTTCTTCGCGGCGCATTACAGGTAATGGAAGGCGTTAAGCAAAAGCTGAAAATGAAACGGCGATCCCCTTTTAATTACTTTCAGATGCTATCTGGCGTATGGCTGCTCTGGTATGATGAGTGCAATTTGCAACGCTGTGTAATGGAAATCTTATTATGGTCATTAAGGCGCAAAGCCCTGCGGGTTTCGCGGAAGAGTACATCATTGAAAGTATCTGGAATAATCGTTTCCCGCCTGGATCCATTCTCCCTGCTGAACGTGAACTTTCTGAACTGATTGGTGTGACCCGAACCACTCTGCGCGAAGTGTTGCAACGTCTGGCCCGTGATGGCTGGTTGACTATCCAGCACGGTAAACCGACGAAAGTGAACAACTTCTGGGAAACCTCCGGACTGAATATCCTTGAAACGCTGGCGCGTCTCGACCACGATAGCGTGCCGCAGCTGATTGATAACTTGCTGTCGGTGCGAACCAATATCTCAACGATTTTTATTCGTACCGCTTTCCGCCAGCACCCGGACAAAGCGCTGGAGGTCCTGGCTACCGCGCGTGAAGTTGAAGATCATGCCGATGCTTTCGCCGAACTGGACTACAACATCTTCCGCGGTCTGGCGTTTGCCTCCGGCAACCCGATCTACGGTCTGATCCTCAACGGCATGAAGGGGCTGTATACCCGCATTGGTCGTCACTATTTTGCTAATCCGGAAGCGCGTAGCCTGGCGCTGGGTTTCTACCACCAGTTGGCGAAAGTGTGCGAAGAGAGTCAGCACGATAAAGTGTACGAAATCGTCCGCGCCTATGGCCACAACAGCGGCGAGATCTGGCATCGGATGCAAAAAACGCTGCCCGGCGATTTAGCCATCAATATGCGCTAAGTACGGACCACCCTATAAAAAATGCCCGGATAATCCGGGCATTTCGCTTTTTGGCACTTGATCCGATTTACAACGCGTTCTGCCGCGGCGGGGTGCGATCCAACAGCTCAACGCTGCCGTCGGCATTCTGCTGCTCAAGGATCACATCAAAGCCCCACAGGCGGTGAACGTGTTTAAGCACTTCGCGACGGCTCTTATCCAGCGGCACGCGGTTGTGCGGCACATAGCGCAGCGTCAACGAACGGTCGCCGCGCAGGTCAACGTTCCAGACCTGAATATTCGGCTCAAGATTGCTGAGGTTATACTGCGCCGACAGCTTAGAACGAATTTCCCGATAGCCTTCCTCATTATGAATGGCGGAAATCTCCAGGTAATTATTATGGTCGTCATCGAGTACCGTGAATAAGCGGAAGTCTCGCATCACCTTCGGCGACAGGAACTGGCTGATAAAGCTCTCATCTTTAAAATCGCGCATGGCGAAATGCAGCGTCTCCAGCCAATCGGAGCCGGCGATATCCGGGAACCAGTAGCGGTCTTCTTCCGTTGGCGACTGGCAGATACGTTTAATATCCTGGAACATAGCGAAACCCAGCGCGTAGGGGTTGATTCCGCTGTACCACGGGCTGTTGTAGGGCGGCTGGAACACCACGTTGGTGTGGCTGTGCAGAAACTCCAGCATAAAGCGCTCGGTCACTTTACCTTCGTCATACAGATGATTGAGGATGGTGTAGTGCCAGAATGTCGCCCAGCCCTCGTTCATAACCTGAGTCTGCTTCTGCGGATAAAAATACTGGCTGACCTTACGAACGATACGCAGGATCTCGCGCTGCCAGGACTCAAGCAGCGGCGCGTTCTTCTCCATAAAGTACAGCAGATTCTCCTGCGGTTCGGAAGGATAGCGGCGGCTTGCCTCGATGGCTTTTTCCTCTTCCCGTTTTGGCAGAGTACGCCATAGCATGTTCACCTGGCTTTGCAGATACTCTTCACGGCTTTTCTGCCGCGCCTTCTCCTCCTGCAGCGATATTTTCTGCGGGCGTTTGTAGCGGTCGACGCCGTAGTTCATCAGCGCATGGCAGGAGTCGAGCAATTTTTCAACTTCATCGACGCCGTAACGCTCTTCACATTCGGTAATGTATTTACGCGCAAAGATCAGATAGTCGATGATTGAGCTGGCATCGGTCCAACTGCGGAACAGATAGTTATTTTTAAAGAAGGAGTTATGCCCATAGCAGGCGTGCGCCATTACCAGCGCCTGCATGGTAATCGTGTTCTCCTCCATTAAATAAGCGATACACGGGTTGGAGTTAATGACTATCTCATAGGCCAGGCCTTGCTGGCCGTGTTTATACGCCTGTTCGGTTTCGATAAATTTTTTGCCGAACGACCAGTGCGGATAGTTGATCGGCATCCCGACGCTGGAGTAGGCGTCCATCATCTGTTCGGAGGTGATCACCTCGATTTGATGCGGATAGGTATCGAGACGATACAGCTTCGCCACCCGGTCAACCTCGGCAAGATAGGTTTCCAGCAGTTCAAAAGTCCAGTCGGGTCCATCGCTTAACCGGGTGGTGTCCCTGTTCATGGAATCAATCGTAGCCATTAGCGCGCCCTCGTTGTTGGTGGTTCTCTCTTTGTGGAGAACCTCTTATCAAGCATAGAACACGCCATAACAAACTGCGTCTGCGGGTAATTTCTTTTCTTCGCGATTTCGCAATCCTAAAGGCCTTTATTTAACATCTTTGCAGCATTTTATACTGAGGAAAAATAAAGCGCAGCACGAGATCGTAAATCTCTGGTGTCAGTGCTGGTGCGGTTTGGTGTGAGATAAGTCACCATAAATAAAGCGTATGTTGAATAATATTTTCATCTGGGTTATCAATTTGTAATTAGATGATTGTTCTTTAACTATTACGGAGTGGCTATGCGAGTCGTCATACTGGGAAGTGGGGTGGTTGGGGTAGCGAGCGCCTGGTATTTAAGCCAGGCGGGACATGAGGTGACGGTTATCGACCGTCAGCCAGGGCCCGCTGAAGAAACCAGCGCCGCCAACGCCGGGCAGATCTCTCCCGGCTACGCGGCGCCGTGGGCGGCGCCGGGCGTGCCGCTGAAGGCGATTAAATGGATGTTCCAGCGCCATGCGCCATTGGCGATTGGCCTTGACGGCACGCAGTTCCAGCTCAAGTGGATGTGGCAGATGCTGCGTAACTGCGATACCCGCCACTATATGGAAAACAAAGGGCGTATGGTGCGCCTGGCGGAATATAGCCGTGATTGCCTGAAAGCGCTGCGTGAAACCACCGGTATCCAGTATGAAGGCCGCCAGGGCGGCACCCTGCAGCTCTTCCGCACCGAAAAACAGTATGAGAACGCCACTCGTGATATCGCCGTGCTGGAAGAGGCCGGCGTGCCGTATCAACTGCTGGAAGCCAACCGCCTGCTCGAAGTCGAACCGGCGCTGGCCGAAGTCAGCCATAAACTGACCGGCGGCCTGCGCCTGCCAAATGATGAAACCGGCGATTGCCAGCTCTTCACTACCCGTCTGGCGGCGATGGCCGAGTCGGCAGGGGTGACTTTCCGCTTTAATACCTCCGTCGATGCGCTGCTTTACGAAGGCGATCAAATCGCCGGTGTGAAATGCGGCGACGAAATTATTAAGGGCGACGCCTACGTGATGGCGTTTGGTTCTTACTCCACCGCGATGCTTAAAGGGCTGGTGGACATCCCGGTCTATCCTCTGAAAGGCTACTCGTTAACTATTCCGATTGCCGAAGAGAGCGGCGCACCGGTATCGACTATCCTTGATGAGACTTACAAAATCGCGATTACCCGTTTCGATCAGCGTATTCGCGTTGGCGGGATGGCGGAAATTGTCGGCTTTAATAAAGAGCTGCTGAAGCCGCGCCGCGAGACGCTGGAGATGGTGGTTCGCGATCTGTTCCCGCGCGGCGGCTACGTTGAGCAGGCGACCTTCTGGACAGGCCTGCGACCAATGACGCCGGACGGTACGCCGGTGGTTGGCCGCACGCCGTACAAAAATCTGTGGCTGAACACCGGGCACGGTACGCTGGGCTGGACCATGGCCTGCGGGTCCGGGCAGCTTCTGAGCGATCTGATCTCCGGGCGTACGCCGGCGATCCCTTATGATGATCTGGCCGTGGCGCGTTACAGCCCGGGCTTTACGCCGGCTCGCGCTCAGCATCTGCACGGCGTGCATAACTAAGGAGCCTCCATGTCTCGTCCGGTAAAAGCCAGCATTGACCTGTCGGCTTTACGTCAGAATTTACAGATTGTTCGCCGCGCTGCCCCTGGGGCGCGCGTTTGGGCGGTGGTGAAGGCCAATGCCTATGGCCATGGCCTGGCGCGGATGTGGCAGGCGCTGAACGCCGCAGATGGCTACGCATTGCTGAATCTCGAAGAGGCGATCCTACTGCGGGAAAAGGGCTGGAAAGGGCCGATTCTGCTGCTGGAAGGATTCTTTCACGCCGATGAACTGGCGCTGCTGGATAAGTATCGCCTGACCACCAGCGTACACAGCAACTGGCAAATTAAAGCGCTGCAGCAGGCTAAACTGCATGCGCCGCTGGATATCTATCTCAAAGTAAATAGCGGTATGAACCGGCTGGGCTTTATGCCAGAACGAGTGCATACCGTCTGGCAACAGCTGCGATCGCTCGCCAACGTCGGTGAAATGACGCTGATGTCGCATTTCGCTGATGCGGAAAACCCGGATGGCATCGTGGAGCCCTTGCGCCGTATCGAGCAGGCGGCGGAGGGGCTGGACTGCCCGCGTTCGTTGTCGAACTCAGCGGCCACGTTGTGGCATCCGGAAGCGCACTTTGATTGGGTGCGCCCGGGAATTGTGCTGTACGGCGCATCGCCGTCGGGTCAGTGGCGGGATATTGCCAATAGCGGCCTGAAACCGGCGATGACCCTCAGCAGTGAAGTGATTGCCGTACAGACGCTGAAAAGCGGCGAACGGGTGGGCTATGGTGGGCTGTATCAGGCATCCGGCGAGCAGCGCATCGGCATTGTCGCCTGCGGTTATGCCGACGGCTATCCACGCGTCGCCCCGAGCGGCACGCCGGTGCTGGTCGACGGCGTACGCACCACCACCGTCGGGCGTATTTCGATGGATATGTTGGCGGTAGATCTGACACCTTGTCCGCATGCGGGTATTGGCGCGCCGGTTGAGTTGTGGGGGCAGGAGATTAAGATTGACGATGTCGCTGCGGCCAGCGGCACCGTCGGTTATGAATTAATGTGCGCTCTGGCGCCGCGCGTACCGGTGGTGACAGTGTAACTTTGTGTGAGGCGGATCACTCCGCCTCATCTTCCGCAACCCGCACACCCACCTTCAGTACGTGGTCGTCCTCTTTTTCGGCGACAGTCCACACCATACCGGCAAACTCCACCTGATCGCCGACGACCGGCGCGGCGCCCAACAGTTGCTGAATCACATCGCCCAGCGACTGCTGATGTTCGCGAAATTCTTCACCGCCGTCGAGGCCATAAATCTGCGCCACATCGGCGAATTTAGCTTCCGCATCGAGGATAAAGTCGCCAAAGAACCGCTGATCGAGTGAGACCGGCGGCGACTGGCTGAACATTTTACCCAGCGCCGGTAGGTCGCGCTCGCGGCCGATAACGCAAAGAATATCACCATCCATCAGCCGCGTGCTGCCGGTAGGATGCAGCAGTACGTTGTCGCGGAAGAGTGCGGCGATACGCGTTTCCGGCGGCATGTGGAGGTCGCGCAACGCTGCGCCAACGCACCATTTATCATCACCCAGCTGGTAGACAAACTGTTCCCACGGATTTTCCGGATGGATATCCAGCCCGACGCGTGAGATAGGCCAGCCGACCGGCGGTACCACGACCTTCGCTTTTTTCGCCGCCCAGGAGAGCGAGGTGCCCTGAAGCAGCAGTGAAATCAGCACCACGAAAAAGGCGACGTTAAAGAACAACCGCGCGTTCTCAAGCCCGGCCATCATCGGGAAAACGGCGAGGATAATCGGCACCGCGCCGCGCAAACCGACCCAGCTGATAAACACCCGCTCGCGCAGATTAAAACCGCGGAACGGCAGCAGGCCAGCAAATACCGACAGCGGACGCGCGATGAAGATCATCCACATTGACAGCAGTAGCGCCGGAATCGCGATCGGCCACAGGTCGGACGGTGTGACCAGCAGGCCGAGGACGAGGAACATGGCGATTTGCGCCAGCCACGCCAGGCCGTCAAAGTTTTGCAGAATGCCGTGGCGGTTGCGAATGGGTTTATTACCGAGCAGGAAACCGCAGAGATAGACCGCGAGGATACCGCTCCCGTTCAGTGAGGTGGTGACGGCGAAAATCATGATCCCGCCGCTTAGCGCCAGCAGCGGATAGAGCCCGGTAGGCAGGACGATGCGGTTAATCATCTGCAGAAGCAGATAACCGCCGCCGAGTCCAATAGCGATGCCCAGGCCAAACTGTTGAATGATATGCACCACAAACATCCAGCTCAGTCCGGCTTCATGCTGCTGGATCATTTCAATCAGGGTAATGGTGAGGAACACCGCCATCGGGTCGTTGCTGCCGGATTCAATTTCGAGGGTCGAGCCGACGCGCTCGTTAAGCCCTTTACCGCCGAGCAGCGAGAACACCGCCGCCGCATCGGTGGAGCCGACGATGGCGCCAATTAGTAGCCCTTCGATTAAATCGAGCTTGAACAGCCATGCCGCCATCATCCCGGTGAGGGCGGAGGTTATCAGCACGCCGACCGTCGCCAGCGACAGCGCTGGCCAGAGCGCCACGCGAAACGAACTGGCTTGGGTGCGCATTCCGCCGTCCAGCAGGATCACCGCCAGCGCGAGGTTACTCACCATATAGGCGAAAGGATAGTTATCGAAAGGAATGCCGCCGATACCGTCTACGCCTGCCAGCATACCGATGGCGAGGAAGATAACCAGAATCGGGATGCCGAGGCGTGAGGAGAAAGAACTCAATAAAATACTGCAGGTTACTAAAACAGAACCCAGGATAAACAGACTAATGACCGCAGCGGCGTCCAATGTTCACGTACTCCTTGTCAGCGTGAAGGGGTGAAAATTACACCATTTTAACAATCCGCGCGTTTGCAGGATACTCGCGCAGAGGAATTTTTATTCCGTCAGCACCGGATGGCCGCTTATCGTTAAGGTTGCGGCTGAGGCGTTGTTGACCAGCCGCGCCCGCGCGCCGAGAGGCAGGGTAACGGTGCGCTGTTCATGACCGAACTCGAGGCCGGTCAGCAGCGGGATGGCGAGTTGCTGACGTAGCCAGGCGTAGACGGTGGGAAGATCATAACCGTCGTCGTAGTCGTTGGGTTGCGCGCCGGTAAAACTGCCGAGCACGATAGCCCGCTGGCGGGCAAGGATCCCGCTGTTGAGTAACTGCAGCAGCATTCGTTCAACGCGGAACGGATGCTCGTTGATATCCTCAAGCACCAGAATACCGTCGTCAATCTGCGGGAGCCACGGCGTGCCGATGAGCGACGTGACCATCGCCAGATTGCCGCCCCACAGGGTCCCTTCGACGCGGCAGGTTGGGCCGTCGCTTTGCCATTCGAGAGTAAATTCGGGTTCGCGTAGCGCCTGCCAGAAGTGATGTTCAGTAAACGCATTCAGGGTTTCGGCGCCGAAATTGCCCGCTAACATCGGCCCGCTGAAGCTGATAGCGTTGGCTTTAGCCAGCAGTCCCATCTGGATGGCGGTGAAATCGCTGTGGCCGCAGATAAGCAGCGGTTCCCGCTGTTGGCGTTTCGATAATGCCTGCCAGTCGATATGCGGTAGTAACCGGGTGGCGCCATAGCCGCCGCGCACCGCCAGCACGATGTGGTTTTTTCCCTCAAGGGATGCAAGTTGGTTAATATCGGCCAGACGTTCGCTGTCGCTGCCGGCGAAACGCTGCTGTCGACGGGGGATCGCCTGTTGGTTCAGTACCTGATGACCGGCCTCCTGAAGACGGGCCACGCCAAGGGCCGCAGCCTGTTGATTGATACAGTAACCGGAAGGGGCGACCAGATAAAACTGAGACATGGCAATTCCTTGCAAAGAATGAAAGGGTTATCATGCCGCCTGGAACGTTTATTGTCATCTCCGTGCGGCAAACTTCAGCCAATAAGGATAGATGTGTGAAATTGAGATGGTTTGTTTTTTTATTTGTATTGTTGGCCGGTTGTAGCTCGAAGCACGATTACACCAATCCGCCGTGGAACCCGGAAGTCCCGGTGAAGCGGTCGATGCAGTGGATGCCGATCAGTGAAAAAGCCGGCGCCGCGTGGGGGGTTGACCCGCAGCTGATAACGGCGATCATCGCGATTGAGTCCGGCGGTAATCCCTCGGTGGTCAGTAAATCCGGTGCGGTAGGACTGATGCAGTTGAAGCCGTCGACCTCCGGGCGCGATGTCTATCAACGGATGGGCTGGCGTGGCCAGCCTTCGGTCAGCGAGCTGAAAAACCCGGAACGCAATATTTCGATGGGCGCCGCTTATCTGAGCATTCTGGAAAACGGCCCGCTGGCGGGGATTAAGGACCCGCAGGTGATGCGCTATGCGGTGGTGGTCTCTTATGCCAACGGCGCAGGCGCGCTGCTGCGCACCTTCTCGTCGAATCGCCAGGACGCCATCGACGAGATTAACGATCTTGATGCCGATGAGTTCTTTGAACACGTGGCGAAAAAGCATCCTGCCCCGCAGGCCCCGCGCTATATCTGGAAACTGCAGAAAGCGCTGGACGCGATGTAGCGTCATCTCTCACCCCGTCAGGCAGGATTCGCCTTGCGGGGTGCCTTTCAGATAATCCTAACTTTCGTGGCTAATTGAACTGATGTAGCTGACGGGACCAATCAACTCTTTGTAATCCCGGTAACTTTCAGGAAGGGACTCGATTCCATTAACCGCCACCACCAGCATAGCCGTGGCCTCATCCATTTCATCGCTAGTCTGGGCTAATTTTTCGCGTAATAATCCGATAAGCGCCTGAGAATTATTATGTGAGACCCCATTCAAATCCAGACGATTATGATCCCAGACGTTGCAACCCCATGCTGTGAACCACAACAGGCTTCCTGTAACCATCAATATCCAACAAAAAGTGTTTTCAGCGACATCGACGTAGATAAATATTCGACAAGCTAATATTACGGCTAAGATGAGTGAGGGGATACTGAACAACAGAAAATTGCATCGGCGGCGTAGCATACTTAAGGCCAACTCTGGGCTTTTTTGCTGATTCTGCCAGATGTTAAGGTTGGTGATATGCAGGCTAGTAGGCAGATCTTCATGACATGGTTTTCGTACCTCAAAATGGTCAAATAAAATTCTTTCAATGACGTTCATTTCATTGCTTGCATAACGTCCGTTAGCCAACATCTGCCCGGGCTCGGGGATCCACAGATATCCTTTATGTAACAAACTGAACATTGCTAACTGAATGACCCGCGTGCCGCCGCCGTCAATCCAGGCAAGAAGCCATGGGTCGATCCCGGTCGTTAACTGCTGGGCTTTAGCCGCAGGCCGCGTCAGGGCGATAATGATTCCGATAGAAAGATAAATAGCCGGGACGACAACGATAATACAGCCGAGAAACAGTAAAGGATGCATATGCATAATAAGAGTCCACATGATGTCGCCCTCAGACTACTCAAGCCGTTCAACAGAAAATGCATAATTTATTGGCTTGATGATCGTTATAAATTCACGATATTTCTCGGGTAGCAGGGAAGTTTTACCGATGGCGACGTAATAATCAGCTGTTTCATCCGTTGTTGTCTCGGCCTCAGCCATGAGAGTATCCTTTAATCTATTTACATAATTATGAACAATGTTAATTGAGATCCCCTCACGGTCCATCCGGGTGGCATTTAAGGTAATGATGAGCCAAAGTAACAACCAAAGCCCGGTAACGATAAGCATCATGAGCCAGCTTAATACGCCGGAGTGGATAAGCGTGCTACTATCGAAAAACGTTTTCCACAGATATGTACCGATTAAAATTAATGAAGGAACGACGATCAGGATCATATTCCACGTATGTTGCGCCGGACTGAGCATCAGGCCCCTACACTGGGGATCGTCTGACCAATGGTTTTTATCGGCGACGTAAAGAGAAAGGGGTAAATTCTGGGCGCTGGGTTTTGGTGTAGAAAAATGGTCAAAGAGTATTTTTTCTACACGAGTCATCTTGCACTCTGCATACTGCTGGTTGGCGCAAAGTTCGATATTCTCAGCGCAATGAATAATGGTTACGTAGTTTTTTCTTAATAGCCTGAACATGGCTAATTGAATAACGACGGTGGCTCTGCCCCGTAGCCAGGCAAGAAACGACGGAGATATGGAGTAAGGTGGTGGTATCGGCGTGTTTTTCTCAGAAGGACGAGTCTTTGAGATAATAATCATCACTAGAATATATATCACCGTGGTTGATAATATATGGTAACCCATAAAGGATAATGGGGATAAATCAGAGATGAAATTGATTAAATTGTTCACTTCACACTCCTTGTGATAACCGCAACCTTGCGCGTGAATTTTTACCAGAATAGTAGCTAGTTTAATAGGGTGGTTCTGGTTAAACAATAAATTTAGTTTGTCTGGCGGCTTTCATTAAAAAGCACTCATCAGATATTTATGTGGTTTATGAAATTAAGCCTCCGACTTATTTCAGGAGGCTTATGTTTACGAGGTAAATTAAAAATCGTAGCCCACGGTTGCCGTGACGCTACGCTCAGCCCCCCAGTAACAGTTGCCGGTACCGTAGCAGCCGGAAATATACTCGCGATCGCCGATATTATTCGCATTAACCTGAATATAGGCGCCTTTCATCGCCGTTGACCATGCCCCGAGGTCGGCGCGCGCCATCGCATCTATCAGGGTGACTGACGGTAAACGCTCGGTATTGGCGTCATCGGCCCACTGCTTACCGATATAGCGCACACCCGCGCCAAGGGTGATGCCCGCCGGCAATTGATAGCGCGCCCAGAATGAGGCCATCTGATCCGGCGTCAGCTGAGGGGTATTATTATCGGTGCCGTCTTTCGTGTCCTGAAAGCGCAGGCGATTCCAGGTATAAGAGGCAATCGTGCTCAATTGCGGCGTAATCTGGTTATGCGCTTCCAGCTCTACGCCCTGTGAATGCACTTTCCCGGCGGGAATATAGGTGGCGGTGGCGATGTTCGGATCGCGGGTGGCGACATCTTTTTGCATCAAATCGTAAATCGCGATGCTATACAAATCGCTGCTGCCCGGCGGCTGGAATTTCAAGCCGGCTTCCACCTGTTCGGCGGTGGTGGGTTTTAATAACGTACCATCGGCGCCCGGCAGCATCGCCGGGGTAATCGCCTGGCTGTAGCTTAAGTAGGGCGAAAGGCCATTATCGAGCGCGTACAGCAGCGAGGCGCGGCCGCTGATGTGATCGTCGGAGCGGCGGTTTGACGTGCCTGAGGTGTCGCTAACCTGTTGTGAAACGATGCGGTCGTAGCGTCCGGAAACGTCAAAGTGCCAACGATTCCGCACCATTTCATCCTGCAGATAAATCCCGGTCTGGTAATAACGGCGATTATTATTATCGCTGTAGGTGATGGTATGCCCGGTTTGCGGCGTATAGCCGGTAAAGGGGTTAAGCGGCGCCGCGCCGCCGGCGCCGGTCCATAAGTCGTTGCGGAAGCGATGATACTCAGCGCCGAGGATTAACGTATGCGCCACTTCACCGGTCGCGAAATCGGCGCGCAGGCGGTTATCGGTTGACCAGCCGTCCAGCGACCCGCGGGAACCGCTGTAGCCGCGGGAAAGCAGGTCGCTGTCACCCACCCAGCCAACCTGATAAACCTGATCCAGCGAGACATTCGTATGGGTATAGCTGCCCGCGGAGTAAGCCGACCAGACATCGCTGAACTGGTGGTTGAATTCATAGCTGTAGATTTGCTCGCGGCGCTGGTAGCCATCGCCCGGATCGCCTTCATTGGTGCTGGGTGAGAGCTTACGGCCGTTGTGCGCATAACGGGTACCATCCAGCGGCAGAGAGCCGTGGTAGCCGCCGGAGGGATCTTTTTGCAGGTAGGCGCGCAACAGCAGCGAAGTATCGCTATCCGGCTGCCACAGCAAGGAAGGCGAAATCGCATAGCGCTCTTCGCGGGTATGATCATACTGCGTATCGCTGCTGCGGGTCATGCCGATGAGCCGCCAGGCCCATTGGTCATTAATGGCATCGGTATAGTCGAAGGCCGCGCCCTTAGTATTTTGCGTGCCGCCGGTCAGGCGAAAGTGCCCCTGCTGGCTGAACTGCGGCCGTTTGGAGGTCAAATTGACCACCCCGCCCGGCACGCTTTGGCCATAAAGGGCGGAAGAGGGGCCGCGGATGACGTCGACGCGTTCAATAAACCATGGGTCGATCTGCAGTACGTTATGGCTGCCGCCGTCGCTCATCAGGCGCATGCCGTCAAGGAACAGGTTATCAACGTCGCCGCCGTGGTAGCCGCGCAGCGAGATGGTATCAAAGCGCGTCGCGCCGCCGCCAAAACTGGAATAAACCCCCGGCGTATATTGTAGGGCCTGGCTTACGGTATTGGCGCCCTGATCGGCGATCTGCTGGCGGGTGATCACCGATACCGACTGGGCGGTAGTAATCAACGGCTGGTCGGTTTTCGTGGCGCCGGTTGACGTTTTGGCGCTATAGCCTTGAGTTTGCGCGCTGGCGGAGTCGTCAGGTTGCGCGGTCACGATCAGGGTATCTTGCGCCTGAGCGGCGAGAGGGAAGGCGGCCGCGAGGGCGCACACCAGCGCGGAGCGCTTAAAATTAACAGAGGAGATCATGCCATAATCCTGAATAGCGCGGTCTGGCACTCCTGTGCGCCGCCGCGGAAATAAACGAAATGCTTTTTCGTTAAAAATAATGCGAATTATTATCGTTTGCTTTTGCATGATCAAGCAAAATAGTCCTCCTCAGAGCAAGAAGATATTTTGCTGGCTGTCGGCGGATGATGGGGTAACGTCGATGGAAAAAGCGCGGCGAAGATATCGCCGCGCGCAGGGGATTACTGGGCTTTTTTCTCCGTAGCCGCCACGGCATCGTTCGCGGCGGGCTGCTTGCCAGCGGTGATTTCTGCCTGCGCCGGGCGGGTTGCCGGCAGCGCATCGCACGGTTTATCTTGCGGGCAAACCAGGTCGAGCATCTTTAACGTCACGCCGTTGGTCCAGCCAAAGCCGTCCTGCAGAGGATACTCTCCGCCGCCGCCGCCGGTACCCGTCGAACTCACGTCATATTTCTCAACCAGCTTCTGCTTGCTGTCATAGGTGTGCTGGACGTTGCTGAGGAAGCGCCAGGTGACGTCCATGGCCACCTTTTTCTGACCATAGTTCTGCAGACCTTCCACCGCCACCCACTGGAGCGGCGCCCAGCCGTTTGGCGCATCCCACTGTTGGCCGCTATTGACCGTGGTGGTGGTAAGCCCGCCGGGCTTCAGCAGGCGGCTTTCGGCGGCGGCGGCTACCTTCGCGGCACGTTCGCTGGAGGCCGCTTTGACGTACAGCGGGAACAGCGCCGCGGCGGTCAGCTGATTGCGAACTTTATGGCTCTTCAGATCGTAATCGGCATACCAGCCCTCTTTATCGTTCCACAGATATTTTTCCAGCGCCTTCTGGCGGGCATTCGCCAGCGCGTCGTACTGTCCGGCTTTAGCGCTGTCGCCTGCGGCTTTACTGGCGCGGGCAATGGTTTTCTCCATGTGGAACATCAGCGCATTGAGATCGACCGGAATGATGCTGGTGGTGCGGATAGTCCCCAGCTGCTGCGGATTATCCATCCAGCGAGAACTGAAGTCCCATCCGGAGGCCGCGGCGGAACGTAGGTCACGATAGATTTCGGTGGCCGGGCGGTTAGGATTGTTTTTGGCGGTAGTCACGTCGTCAAGCCAGGACTCCGGGCGAGGCGTATCGTTATCATCCCAGTAGCGGTTAAGCAGCGCGCCATCTTCCAGACGTACCACGCGTTTATTCGCGTTGCCGGGCGTCAGCGCATCGGCGCCTTCCATCCAGTAGCGATACTCTTTTTCCATCTGCGGCAGCCAGGTCTTTAGCGCCCGATCGCCATCGTGGCTGGCCAGCAGCTCAACCATAAAGGAAAAGAACGGCGGTTGCGAACGGCTCAGATAGTAACTGCGGTTGCCGTTTGGAATATGCCCCCAGCGGTCAATCTCGGCGGCAAAATTGGCCACCATGTCTTCCACTTTATCCCAGTGCCCGCTTTCGGCGAGGCCCAGCATGGTGAAATAGCTGTCCCAATAATAGACTTCGCGGAAGCGTCCACCGGGCACCACATAAGGTTTCGGTAGCGGCAGCAGCGAATCCCACTTCTCGACCTCGACGGTGCTGCGGGTTAGCACCGGCCATAGCCCATCAATGTGTTGACGCAGGGTTTGCCCTTTCGGTGGCACGTATTGATCGTTATCACGCGGCAGGGTGAAGTTGATCTCGACGAAATGGCGCAGATCGAAGCTGGCCTGACCTTTTTGCATCCGATAGTCGGCAAGGATCATTAGCGGATCGCTATTCGGGACCGCATCAGCGAAGGTTTTTTGGTCAGGGAAGAGTTTCGCGCTTTGCACGTCGTTAAATAGCGGGCCTAAAAGTTCATCAGGCGATTGCGGCACCGGGGAGGTGTTGTCATCTGCCTGCGCGGCGAATGTCGCCAGGCTTAACATTGCGCCTCCCAGCGCCAGTTGAATAAGGTGGGTCAGGGTTTCCGGGCGACGTAGAACCGATCTCGTCATCGATAATTCTCCATTTTACGTTTTGCTGACTTCGCGCCACTGCGAACGGCCATCAGAAAACCTTAGCCGAATATCGGCCGCCTCGCGTGCTGGAGTTAACATTTTGGCCGAAAACAGAGTATTTACCTGGCGACATATTGTCCCGGCGTTTTGCCGGTCTGAGTACGGAAGAAGTAGATGAAGGCGCTATCGCTGGCAAACTCCAGCGCCTGGGCGACATCCGTGATGCGCTGGCCGCAGGACAGCAATTCTACGGCTTTCATCAGCCGCCACTGCTGGCGCCACTGCTGATATGACATGCCGGTTTCGCGCTGAAACAGGCGGCTGATGGTCTTTTCTCCGGCGCCGCATTGCGCCGCCAGTTGTTGAAGTAGCGGCGGTTGCTCATGGCCGTTGAGATGACGCAGGCGTTTATCCTGCGGCAGCGTTAGCATCATCGGTTCGTGTTTTGCCGCGCCGATTTCCGCCACGCAAAGCGCCGCCAGGTGCAGGGCCGGGCCCTGTCGCCAGTCGGTATCCCAGGGGCTGGCGCTAATGCGTTCCAGTAGCTCGCGCAGCAGCGGCGTAACGTTGAGGATCGCAGGCTGACGGGGCAACTGCGGGTATGAGTCATTGGCGAACCATACCGAACGGTAATCAACGATGTGCTGCATTTCGGCGCGGTGGGTGACGCCTGCGGGGATCCACGCCACGCGGGTCGGCGGCAACATACACAATAGCGCGCCGTCGTTCAGCGTCAGCCGGATGCAGCCCTGACGGGTAAATAGCATCTGTCCCATTTGATGTTGATGCAGACCATCGTCATGATCGCCGTTAAGGGTCGCTTGCACGCCAATCAGCGGCGCATTGAATATATCTGGGTCAAAGGATGCATCCGCGCTGAGCCAGGCCATGATGTCTGATTCTCGATGTTAAGTGTCATTATATTTATAATCACCGATTTTGCCGCTCCCTACAATGGCGCCTCTGATGAGGGAGATTGATATGTTAAGTCGTTCGGCGATGGCGCTGGTTACCGCATTACTCATGTTTCCGCAAATCGCGGAAACTATCTATAGCCCGGCGCTGACTGATATCAGCGCCCATTTTTCCGTTAGCGCCGCCGATGCGGCGCAGACGCTGGCGGTCTATTTCATCGGCTTTGCCATCGGTGTGCTGTTCTGGGGCTGGTTCAGCGACCGGCGTGGACGGCGGCCGGCGTTATTGCTCGGTCTGGCGGTGTATACCGCAGGCTGCATGCTGGCGCTGGCGGCGCCAAATTTTGGCGTATTGCTGGCGGCTCGCATCGTGGCGGCTTTCGGCGCGGCTATCGGGTCGGTGGTTGGGCAAACGGTGTTGCGCGATGCGTTTGAAGGTCGGCAGTTGGCGGCGATTTTTTCCTTCGTGGGCATGGCGCTGGCTATCAGCCCAGCAATTGGCGTCTATTCTGGCGGCGTGTTGGCGGGGTGGTGGGGGATGTATGGCGTGTTTAGCGCCCTGGCGTTGCTGGCGGCGACGCTATTGCTGCTGTGCGCGGCGGTAATGCCGGAAACCCGGCCGTCGCGAACGGCAAATCAGGCGCTCTGGCCGCTATTACTGCGCATGATGGTGGATACAAAAATCCGTTTAGCGGTGGCGCTGGTGGCGGCATTGAATATCGGTTTGTTCAGCTACTACAGCCAGGGGCCGTTCCTTTTTGCCCGCCTGGGGCTGGATGCGCGGGCTTTTGGCTACAGCGGTATGGCGCTGGCCGCGGGAGCGTTAGCCGGCGCGCAGGGGAATCGTCTGTTGCTACGACGTGGAGCGGGGCAGCAGCACATATTTATTTGTGCCGGTCTTCTGTTATTGCTCGCCAGCGCAGGCGTTGGCCTGTTAACACATTCATGGCTCTTTTTGCTACCGATGATGGGGGTAGCGACAGCCTATGCCATGGCGATCCCCGTGGTGCTGGGTACGGCGCTTAGCGATTACGGCGATTGCCGCGGTAGTGCCGGGGCGCTGCTTGGCCTGGCCTATTATTTGATTATCGGCTTGGGGCTGGCAATTGTGGGTTGGGGGGAATCCTTGGGTATCACGTTAGCGATCTGTGCGGCGGTGAGTGCGCTTACCGGTTGGCGTTATCTGCGGCACATGGATGATGAGTTTTCCTGATTTGTGATGATTAGCACAAATCACTGCTTGGCAGGTATGTGACTGGATGAAAAATCGATATTGATTTTAATCAAGGAATTACCTGCTATAAAATAGCCTAAAAATTAGGTTAAAATAATGTTTATAATGATAACCAATTGTTTGTTTTTGTTTTCAGCTAAATTAATGAAATATATCTTTACATACAAATAACGTGAAAAATTGTGACCTCATCCCGTAATGAATCGAAATAAATACAGTTTTCTCATTTTATTTGATTGTTTACACCTGAGGTTTAAACAGAAATTAATGTGAAATGCCTCCTTTTATTGCTTGAAAATTACCCTTTGCTCGCTCATTTTTAGCTTAAAAATTAACCTTTTTTATCCCCATAAATATTTTTTATCCCCTCATATTTCTTTGACTAAAATCATGATTAATTTCATGTTTTTGATTTTAAATTATTGATTTTAAATGTTTTAATTTGTTTTTTGGATAAGGTTGATTATAGGTGAAAGGGCTTTGTGAGTGGTCTCACACAACCACCAGATCATCATTTGATACACTTCCCGCCGTCAACAAAGTCATTAACGTGGATAACCAATATGAATACTATTCCGCTCCCTAAAACTCAGCACCTGGTTGTATTCCAGGAGGTGATCAGAAGTGGTTCGATTGGTTCAGCAGCGAAAGAATTAGGATTAACTCAACCTGCAGTCAGTAAAACAATTAATGATATTGAAGACTATTTCGGTACCGAGCTCATCGTCCGTAAAAATACCGGTGTAACTTTGACTGAAGCCGGGCAGGTGCTGTTGACCTGGTCGGAGTCGATTACCCGTGAAATGAAAAATATGGTTAACGAAATGCACAGTATGACCTGCAGCACAGTCGTTGACGTCTCGTTCGGTTTCCCGTCGCTAATCGGCTTCACTTTTATGTCGGATATGATCCATAAATTCAAAAAATTATATCCAAAAGCACAGGTCTCGATGTATGAAGCGCAGCTTTCTTCGTTCCTGCCGGCGATCCGCGATGGTCGTCTCGATTTCGCCATCGGCACGCTGAGCGATGAAATGAAGCTGCACGATCTACATGTCGAACCGCTATTTGAATCGGAATTCGTCCTGGTGGCCAGCAAATCGCGAACGCGGAGCGGCAGTGCCACGCTGGCATCGTTACAGCACGAACAGTGGGTATTGCCGCAAACCAATATGGGTTACTACAGTGAACTCCTCGCCACGCTTCAACGCAGCGGCATCAACAATGAAAACATCGTTAAAACAGACTCTGTCGTTACTATTTATAATCTTGTTCTCAATGCTGATTTCCTGACGGTTATTCCGTGTGATATGACCGCACCATTTGGCTCTAATCAATTTATTACTATTCCTGTCGAGGACGCATTACCGGTAGCGCATTATGCTGCGGTATGGTCGAAGAATTATCGCATTAAAAGCGCGGCCTCGGCGTTAGTTGAATTAGCGAAAGAATATTCAGCCCATAGCGGTTGCCGACGACGACAATTAATCACCGTTGATTAACTGTCTTTTATATTGATTGAAACTTAAGCTGCGATTTATTTATCAGTCGCTGCCCATTAACGCTATTTGTTTAATTCCAGGTTAAGAGGTTCTCATGCATATTACATACGATCTTCCAGTTGCTATTGAAGATATCCTCGAAGCGAAAAAAAGATTGGCAGGTAAAATATATAAAACGGGGATGCCGCGTTCGAATTATTTCAGCGAACGATGCAAAGGCGAAATCTTCCTTAAGTTTGAAAATATGCAGCGCACCGGTTCTTTTAAAATTCGCGGCGCGTTTAATAAACTCAGTTCGCTGACTGATGCGGAAAAGCGCAAAGGCGTGGTGGCGTGTTCCGCCGGTAACCATGCGCAGGGCGTTTCGCTCTCCTGCGCTATGCTCGGCATCGACGGTAAAGTGGTGATGCCGAAAGGCGCGCCAAAATCAAAAGTGGCCGCCACCTGCGACTATTCGGCGGAAGTGGTGCTACATGGCGATAATTTTAACGACACCATCGCCAAAGTCAGCGAAATTGTTGAAATGGAAGGGCGGATATTTATTCCACCATACGACGATCCGAAAGTGATAGCCGGCCAGGGGACTATTGGTCTGGAAATCATGGAGGATTTATATGATGTCGATAACGTTATTGTACCGATTGGCGGCGGCGGTTTAATTGCCGGTATCGCGGTGGCGATTAAATCGATCAACCCGACCATTCGTATTATTGGCGTACAGTCTGAAAACGTTCACGGCATGGCGGCCTCGTATTACGCCGGAGAAATCACCAATCATCGCAATAATGCCACCCTGGCTGACGGTTGCGACGTTTCTCGCCCGGGAAATATTACTTATCAGATCGTTCGTGAATTAGTTGACGATATTGTGCTGGTCAGCGAAGACGAAATTCGCAACAGCATGGTCGCACTTATTCAACGCAATAAAGTGATTACCGAAGGGGCCGGGGCGTTAGCCTGTGCCGCATTATTAAGCGGTAAGCTGGACAGCTATATTCAGAACCGAAAAACCGTCAGCATTATTTCCGGCGGCAATATCGACCTGTCTCGCGTATCGCAAATTACTGGTTTAGTTGACGCTTAATCTTTTTGATGAGGATAGGATATGAGTACTACAGATAGCATTGTATCCAGCCAGACCAAAGAGTCGTCCTGGCGCAAATCGGACACCACCTGGACCCTGGGCTTATTCGGCACCGCCATTGGCGCCGGGGTATTATTCTTCCCGATCCGCGCCGGTTTCGGCGGCCTGATCCCCATCTTACTGATGTTAGTGCTGGCCTACCCGATCGCCTTCTATTGCCATCGGGCGCTGGCCCGGCTGTGCCTTTCCGGCTCAAATCCTTCCGGCAACATCACTGAAACGGTAGAGGAGCACTTTGGTAAAACCGGCGGGGTGGTGATTACTTTCCTTTATTTCTTCGCGATTTGCCCGCTGCTGTGGATTTACGGCGTGACGATCACCAATACCTTTATGACCTTCTGGGAAAACCAGCTGCAGCTGCCGGCGCTGAACCGCGGTTTTGTCGCGCTGTTCCTGCTGCTGCTGATGGCGTTTGTCATCTGGTTCGGTAAAGATCTGATGGTGAAGGTAATGAGCTATCTGGTATGGCCGTTTATCGCCAGCCTGGTGCTGATTTCTCTGTCGCTGATCCCTTACTGGAACTCCGCAGTTATCGATCAGGTCAATTTAAGCGAGATTTCGCTGACCGGTCACGATGGCATTCTGGTGACCGTCTGGCTGGGTATTTCGATTATGGTGTTCTCGTTTAACTTCTCGCCTATTGTCTCTTCATTCGTGGTCTCCAAGCGCGAAGAGTATGAAAAAGACTTTGGTCGCGAGTTCACCGAGCGCAAATGTTCACAGATTATCTCTCGCGCCAGCATGCTGATGGTGGCCGTGGTAATGTTCTTCGCCTTCAGTTGCCTGTTTACGCTGTCGCCGCAGAATATGGCAGATGCCAAAGCGCAGAATATCCCGGTGCTCTCGTACCTGGCGAACCACTTCGCCTCGCTGTCCGGCACCAAATCCACCTTTGCAACGGTGCTTGAATATGGCGCGTCAATCATCGCGCTGGTGGCGATTTTCAAATCCTTCTTCGGACACTACCTCGGCACGCTGGAAGGACTGAACGGTCTGGTGCTGAAGTTTGGTTACAAAGGCGATAAAACCCGCGTTTCCAGCGGCAAGCTCAACACCATCAGCATGATTTTTATCATGGGCTCAACGTGGATTGTCGCCTACGCCAACCCGAACATTCTCGACCTGATTGAAGCGATGGGCGCGCCGATTATTGCCTCGCTGCTGTGCCTGCTGCCGATGTACGCCATCCGTAAAGCGCCATCGTTGGCGAAATATCGCGGCCGCCTGGACAACGTCTTCGTCACGGTAATCGGTCTGCTGACCATTCTGAACATCGTTTACAAACTGTTTTAATTAAGCTCAGGACGAGCGGAGTGATGACATGAATGAATACCCGGTAGTACTGGTCATTAACTGCGGCTCGTCTTCAATTAAATTTTCAGTACTTGATGCCGCCAGCTGTGAAGTATTAATGGCTGGTATTGCAGATGGCATTAATTCTGAAGATGCGTTCCTGTCAATAAATGGGGGAGAGCCGGCTAAGCTGGCTCACCACAGCTATGAAGGCGCATTGAAGGCGATCGCATTTGAATTAGAAAAGCGTGATTTAATGGATAGCGTGGCGTTAATTGGCCACCGTATCGCGCACGGCGGCAGCATATTTACCGAATCGGCGATAATTACCGATGAAGTTATCGACAATATTCGCCAGGTGTCGCCGCTGGCGCCGCTGCATAATTACGCCAATCTCAGCGGTATTGAATCAGCTCAGCAGTTATTCCCGGGCGTACAGCAGGTAGCGGTCTTTGATACCAGCTTTCATCAGACGCTGGCGCCAGAGGCATTTCTCTACGGCCTGCCGTGGGACTATTACCAGCGACTGGGCGTGCGCCGCTACGGTTTCCATGGCACCTCGCACCGTTATGTGACTCAGCGCGCGCTGGCGTTGCTTGATTTACCCGAGCAGGATAGCGGGCTGGTCATTGCTCATCTTGGCAACGGGGCGTCGATTTGCGCGGTACGCAACGGCCGCAGCGTGGACACCTCGATGGGCATGACGCCGTTGGAAGGACTGATGATGGGTACCCGCAGCGGGGATGTCGATTTTGGCGCGATGGCGTGGATCGCCGGCGAAACTAACCAGACGCTCAGCGATCTGGAGCGCGTGGTGAATAAGGAGTCCGGCCTGCTGGGGATATCCGGATTGTCATCCGACCTGCGGGTGCTGGAAAAAGCCTGGCATGAGGGGCATGAACGCGCGCGGTTGGCGATTAAAACCTTTGTGCATCGTATTGCCCGCCACATTGCCGGCCATGCCGCCTCGCTACGCCGCCTTGACGCGATTATTTTTACCGGCGGTATCGGCGAAAATTCGGTATTAATCCGTCAACTGGTGATTGAGCATTTAGCGGTATTCGGCGTCAGCCTGAATGAGGCGCTAAATAAACAACCCAACTCCGCCGGTGAACGCATTATTTCTTCCCGCGAGGCTCGAGTGATATCTGCAGTCATACCCACCAATGAAGAGAAGATGATTGCGCTTGATGCTATTCATTTAGGCAAAATTAATGCATCCCTGGAATTTGCTTAATTACGTTGTGGTCCTGTAGAGAGATTATTTTCATGAAGGTAAATATCGATACCAGCGATATGCTGTACGCCGAAGCATGGCACGGATTTAAAGGTACGGACTGGAAAGAAGAAATTAATGTCCGTGATTTTATTCAGCACAACTATACGCCGTATACCGGAGATGAATCATTCCTTGCTGAGGCGACGCCGGCGACGACCGCGCTGTGGGAAAAAGTCATGGCCGGCATTCGCGTAGAGAACGCCACCCACGCGCCGGTTGATTTTGATACTAATATCGCCACCACCATTACCGCTCACGATGCCGGCTATATTGAGCAATCGCTGGAAAAAATAGTCGGCTTGCAAACGGATAAACCGCTCAAGCGCGCGCTGCATCCGTTTGGCGGCATTAACATGATTAAAAGCTCGTTTGATGCCTATGGCCGGGAAATGGATAGCCAGTTTGAATATCTGTTCACCGAGCTGCGTAAAACCCACAATCAGGGGGTATTTGACGCTTATTCGCCGGATATGCTGCGCTGCCGTAAATCCGGCGTACTGACCGGTCTGCCGGATGGCTATGGCCGCGGGCGTATCATTGGAGACTACCGCCGCGTGGCGCTATACGGCATCCGCTATCTGGTGCGTGAACGTGAACTGCAGTTTGCCGATCTGCAGGCAACGCTGGAGCGCGGGCAGGATCTGGAAGCCACTATTCGTCTGCGTGAAGAGCTGGCGGAACACCGCCGCGCGCTGCTGCAAATGCAGGAGATGGCGGCGAAATACGGCTGCGATATCTCCCGCCCGGCGCGCAACGCTCAGGAAGCGGTACAGTGGTTGTACTTCGCCTATCTGGCGGCGGTGAAATCGCAAAACGGCGGTGCGATGTCGCTGGGGCGTACCGCCTCTTTCCTCGATATCTATATCGAGCGCGACTTCCACGCCGGGATCCTCAATGAACAACAGGCCCAGGAACTGATCGACCACTTCATTATGAAGATCCGCATGGTGCGTTTCCTGCGTACGCCGGAATTCGATACGCTATTCTCCGGCGATCCTATCTGGGCAACCGAAGTGATTGGCGGGATGGGGCTGGATGGCCGCACGCTGGTGACTAAAAACTCCTTCCGCTATCTGCATACGCTGCACACCATGGGCCCAGCGCCGGAACCCAACCTTACCGTATTGTGGTCGGAGGCGCTGCCGATTGCCTTTAAGAAATATGCCGCCCAGGTCTCGATCGTCACTTCCTCGCTGCAGTATGAAAACGATGACCTGATGCGCGCCGATTTCAACAGTGATGATTACGCTATTGCCTGCTGCGTCAGCCCGATGGTCATCGGCAAACAGATGCAGTTCTTCGGCGCGCGCGCCAACCTCGCCAAAACGCTGCTGTACGCAATCAATGGCGGGGTGGATGAGAAACTCAAAATCCAGGTCGGGCCGAAAACCGCGCCGCTGATGGATGAGGTGCTGGATTACGACAAAGTGATGGCCAGCCTCGATCATTTTATGGATTGGCTGGCGGTGCAGTACATCAGCGCGCTGAACATCATTCATTACATGCACGATAAATATAGTTATGAAGCCTCGCTGATGGCGCTGCACGACCGCGACGTATACCGCACTATGGCCTGCGGGATTGCCGGGCTGTCGGTGGCGGCGGATTCGCTTTCGGCTATTAAGCACGCGAAGGTGAAACCCATCCGCGACGACAGCGGCCTGGCGATCGATTTTGAGATTGAAGGCGATTATCCGCAGTACGGCAATAACGATCAGCGCGTCGATAGTATTGCCTGCGATCTCGTTGAACGCTTTATGAAGAAAATTAAGGTGTTGCCGACGTACCGTAACGCGGTGCCCACGCAGTCGATCCTGACGATTACCTCAAACGTGGTGTACGGCCAGAAAACCGGTAATACCCCGGATGGCCGCCGCGCCGGTACGCCGTTTGCGCCGGGGGCCAACCCGATGCATGGCCGCGATCGCAAAGGGGCGGTCGCTTCGTTGACTTCCGTGGCTAAGTTGCCGTTCACCTACGCGAAGGATGGAATCTCTTATACCTTCTCGATCGTCCCGGCGGCGTTAGGTAAAGAGGCGAGCGTCCGGCAAACCAACCTCGTCGGTCTGCTCGATGGCTACTTCCACCACGAAGAACGGATCGAGGGCGGCCAGCATCTGAACGTCAACGTGATGAACCGCGAGATGCTGCTGGACGCCATAGCTCATCCGGAAAATTATCCGAACCTGACCATCCGCGTCTCTGGCTATGCGGTGCGCTTTAATGCGCTAACCCACGAACAGCAGCAGGATGTCATTTCGCGAACCTTCACCCAGGCGCTGTAACGCAACGGGGCGACGATAATGGTCGCCCCATTTTTATCATGGGTGTGAAACCTGGTCTTCACTGCACGGTAAACCGAGGTGTAGATATGATTAGCGCTTTCGATATTTTCAAAATTGGTATTGGTCCTTCGAGCTCTCATACGGTGGGGCCGATGAATGCAGGAAAAAGTTTTATCACCGAGCTGGCGACCCGCGGCGACCTGACGCAGACTACGCGCATTGTCGTCGATCTGTACGGTTCGCTATCGCTGACCGGCAAAGGGCATGCGACCGATGTCGCCATTATCATGGGGCTGGCGGGAAATAGTCCGCAGGATGTCGATATTGACGCCATCCCGGCCTTCATTCAGCAGGTGACCGCGAGCGGCCGTCTGCCGGTGGCGAAGGGGAGTCGGCAGGTTGATTTCCCGCTGCCGGAGAGCATCGTATTTCATGATAGCGCGCTGGCCCGCCATGAGAACGGTATGCGCATCAGCGCCTGGGATCATCAGCAGCCGCTACTCAGCAAAACCTATTACTCAATTGGCGGCGGATTTATCGTTGAGGAATCGCGTTTTGGCCAGACTCACGATATCGCAACGCCCGTCCCCTTTGATTTCCGTTCCGCCCATCAACTGCTTCAGCTGTGCGAACACAATGGCCTTTCCATCTCTGGCCTGATGATGCAAAACGAGCTGGCGCTGCGCGATAAGGGGCAAATCGATGCTGGCTTCGCCGCCATTTACGCGGTGATGCGTAACGGTATTGAGCGGGGAATGAATACCGAGGGCGTGCTGCCGGGGCCGCTCAACGTGCCGCGGCGGGCGGCGGCGCTGCGCCGACAGCTGGTGGCCAGCGATAGTCTGTCCCGCGATCCGATGAACGTCATCGACTGGATCAATATGTTTGCGCTGGCGGTGAGCGAAGAAAATGCCGCCGGTGGCCGGGTCGTCACCGCGCCTACCAATGGCGCATGCGGGATTATTCCCGCGGTTATGGCCTATTACGACAAGTTTCGCCGCCCGGTCAATGCCAACTCGATTGCCCGCTATCTGCTGGCTGCGGCGGCTATCGGTTCACTGTATAAGATGAATGCCTCTATATCTGGCGCAGAAGTTGGCTGTCAGGGCGAAATTGGCGTGGCCTGCTCTATGGCGGCGGCTGGGCTGACGGAGCTCCTTGGCGGCAGCCCGGCGCAGGTATGCAACGCCGCGGAAATCGCCATGGAACATAACCTCGGTCTGACCTGCGACCCGGTGGCCGGGCAGGTGCAAATCCCCTGCATCGAACGCAATGCCATCAATGCGGTGAAGGCGGTTAACGCCGCGCGGATGGCGCTCCGCCGAACCAGCGAGCCGCGGGTTTGTCTCGACAAGGTCATTGAGACAATGTATGAAACCGGTAAAGACATGAACGATAAATATCGCGAAACCTCACGCGGTGGGCTGGCGATAAAAGTGATTTGCGACTGACGAATCAGAAAGGGCTGGGCTGGCGCGCCGCTATCGCTTCACCGCTGACCGGATGGTGAAAATGCAGTTCGCTGGCGTGGAGCATCAGGCGTGAAGCCTGATGTGACGCCAGCCCTCCGTAGAGATCGCAGCCGAGAATCGGATAGCCGAGATGTTGGCAGTGGATGCGTAGCTGATGGGTGCGTCCGGTTTCCGGTAGCAATCGTACGCGAGTTACCGCCAGCGAACCATTGGCTGTTGACAACCATTCCCGTGATAGCACCTGAAAGCGCGAGCGCGCCGGTTTACCTTCCCGCGAGTTAATGGTCATACGCGGAAACAGCGCCGGATCTTTAGCAATCGGCGCGTCTATCACCCCTTCATCTTCCTCTGGATGCCCACACAACAGGGCGTGATAAACCTTGCTTACCGCCCGCTGGCTGAACTGCTGACACAGCGCGACGTTGATCGCTTTGTTACGCGCCACCACCATAAGGCCGGAAGTCCCGAAATCGAGCCGATGAACCAGCGAGCACCCAGGAAAATCCTGCACCAGGCGGTGATGGACCGAATCCAGGTTCTGCGGGTTCTTACCCGACAGGCTGAGCAGACCGCTGGGTTTGTCGATCAATAACAAATGTTCGTCCTCGTAGAGGATCTTAATCTGCGCGGAACAAGGTGGGGCGATGAAGGTATCAATTACGGTAGACATGGGCAGGCGCTGCTTAAGGGTGAGGGCGGATGATAGCGAATCTCTGTCTGGAAGGCGACCCGTAATCTACGCTCCGGAACGGAAGACTTTTTAGCGAATAACGATAACAAAGTATGCAACCCCTTTGCAGAGACGAGTGGGGTGTGATACATAATTGTTATGTTATAACATACAAAATAAAGTAATATGTCCAAGGTCGATACTGAAATACTTCGCATCAATACGCTGCATCTGACAGCCAAAAGGGGGGCCGTGATACTCGACGGTATTCATTTCTCGCTCCGAGCCGGGGAAAAGCTGGCGGTTATTGGACCTAACGGCAGCGGTAAGTCGAGCCTATTAAGAGCCATTATTGGCGAACTCTGTCCGGATAAAGGGACGCTGTACTGGCAGGGGCGTCCACTACGGCAACTGTCGCCGGAAGCGCGCGCGCGGAATATTGCCTTCCTGTCGCAAAACGATATCCCCGATTTGCGTCTGACGGTGGAAGAGTATGTTCAATTGGGGCGTTTACCGTATCGCGAATCACCGTCCTCGGCGCAGGGACGTCGCATCGTGGAGAGCGTTATTAGTGATACGGATCTGAAACCTTTACGCCATCGCCAGTTGGGCGACCTCTCCGGCGGTCAGCGCCAGCGCGCCGCGCTCGCCCGCGCGCTGGCGCAATCGCCCACATTATTACTGCTGGATGAGCCGACTAATCACCTCGATCCGCTGGCGAGAACCGAGTTACTTGCCCTGGTAAAACGCGCAGAGGTTGCGGTGATTGCGGTGTTACACGACCTTGCCGCGGCTGAAGCCTTTGCCGACCGGATGCTGGTTCTCCACCATGGCAAGCAGGTGATTTGCGACGTACCCGAAGCTGCGCTGCACCCCAGCGTGAGCTATCCGGTTTTTGGCATGACCAGTTTTCGCGTGGCGCATCCCGTTAGCGGTAAAGCGCTGCGCATTTTTGAAGTTCCTCATCGCGCTTAATGAACTCGAGTAAATATGAACAAACTTTTAACTACTTTATTGCTGCTGTTAAGTAGCCCGTTGGCGCTGGCTAATCAATTTCCCGTCACCGTGGATAGCTGCGGTAAGCCCATCACCTTTAATCAACCCCCGCAGCGCGCGGTGATTAACGATCTTAATATGGCGGAAATGGCCTTCGCGCTCGCTCTCCAGCAGCGGATTGTGGGGCTAACCGGCATCACCGGCTGGTACAAACTTACGCCGGAGTTCAAAGCGGCAATGGGGGCCATCCCCGAGCTGGCGCCTAAATATCCGGCGCTGGAAACGCTGCTGGCGGTTCGGCCGGACTTTTTCTTCGCCGGCTGGAACTACGGCATGAAAATCGGCGGCGATGTGACGCCGCAGACGCTGGCGCCATATGGGATTAACACCCTGGTACTCAGTGAAAGCTGCGTCCAGGCCGGCGGGCGCGGGAAGAAAGCTGATATGAGTTTGCTGTACAACGATGAACTCAAGTTGGGCAAGATTTTTGGCAAGCAACAACAGGCAGAAGCGCTGGTGGAAGGATGGAAGCGTCGCCTGGCGCATCTGCCTGCCAGGGCAGCGAATACGCAGCCGCTGCGGGTCTTTGTCTATGACTCCGGCGAAGATAAACCTTTTACCAGCGGCAAGTACGGGATGCCGACGGCCATTATCGAGGCGGCCGGGGGACGCAACGTGATGGATACTCTGGACGCGAACTGGACAACGACGAGCTGGGAGGCGGTGGCGGCCAGAGAACCACAGGTGATTATTCTGCTCGATTACCAAACCGGCACGGGAACCGAGGCGCTGCAGCGCATACTGGAATCCCATCCCCTGATGAAACAGACCCCCGCTGTCCGGCAGCAGCGTTATCTAAAGTTGCAGTATGCTGAATTGACTCCGGGGCCGGCGAATATTGCGGCAGTTGAGAAGCTGGCGCATCTCTTATATGCCACGGACGTGAAATGAAGCCGTCAGTGCAACGTTTTGTTCTATGGACGGCGCTGGCATCCGTCGTTTTATGCGCCTTGATGATTTCGAGCCTGCGGTTGGGGAGTGTGGAACTCTCATGGCGACAGGTGATATCAGCGTTAGGGCTATCATCGGCTCCCATTCCCGAAATTTTGAAAACTATCATCATTGACTTACGCCTACCACGGAGCCTGCTGGCGGCGTTGACCGGCGCAGGACTGGCGATCGCCGGCTTGCTGTTACAGACTACGACACGTAACGAACTGGCCGATCCATTCTTGTTCGGTCTCTCTTCAGGCGCTTCCGCCGGCGTGGTGCTGGTGATCACCCGTTTCGGCGAGATACTGGGGGCGTTTACGCTGCCGGTCTCGGCCTTCATCGGCGGGATATTATCCGCGCTGGCGGTGATGATGTTGTTTCGCGTCAACCAGCTAAGGCGAGCGGAACAGTTAATTATCTGCGGCCTGGCGGTGTCGTTTCTTTTCAGCGCGCTGACCAGCTATCTGGTCTTTTCCGGCGATCAGCGAGCGGCCGGTTCGTTGCTATTCTGGTCATTGGGCGGTCTGGGACTGGCGCGATGGGACAACCTGTTCATTCCGTTATTGAGCCTGGCGTTGTTGAGCGGATTTACCCTGATTCGCTGGCGGGCGTTGGATGCGCTGCTGGCGGGGGAGCAGACGGCCTGCTCGCTGGGCGTCGACGTGGAGCGGCTGAGAAGCGAAACCTTTCTCTGCTGCGCGTTGGCTACCGCTTTGCTGGTCTCTTTAACCGGGGTCATTGGTTTTGTCGGCCTGATGGTGCCTTATCTGGCGCGTCGGGTCGTGGGCGTCAGGCACCGAATGGCCGTGCCAATGTGCGCTCTGCTGGGCGCGATATTGCTCATTGGCGGCGATATACTTAGCCGAAGCCTGATAGCGAATCAAGAATTACCGATTGGTATTATTACTGCCGGGCTTGGCGGCGCGTTTATTGTTAGTCTGCTGATGCGGGCAACACGATAAGCCGGGTCAAGGCTAATAAAACCCATTAATTGCGCGCAATTAATGGGTTTTATTATTTGAATGAATGTTATTCGCCGAATATAAAAATATTCTCCGCCGTTGAAGAGGTGACTTTTCTGGCTGGTGCGCATTTGGGGGAGATAGAATTTTTGTAAATAATTCGCCAGAAATATAATTGAGCCGAAAATTCTTTCAGGTCAATATTGTTGCGGCATAGCGGTAAGTGATGATTTATATCAATGGAATAGGCATCATTGGCGCATGCCCCGTTAGTCAGTGAGTTTTTGGTTTAATTCCCTACTAAAAACACATGAGCCCACGCGATATATTGCAATATTGCGATTGCTAGTTATTTTGTTTGTTATTTCTATAGTGAATATTCTTGATATCAATCTAAATATGGTTCATTAATCTGGGTGGCTGACGGTAACTAGTGATTCATTCTGATGTGGTTCGGATATATAAGGGATGTAATGAACAACGCCTTCCCAGGTGAGCGACTCAATACCCGTATTCATTCACAATTGTCACTGCATATCGAAATTGAACCGAGGGCCGTCGAGCTGACGCTTAAACTTCTGGCCGTTAGTCGTTTCGATAATATTAAAGCCCACCCAATATTCGTTCAAGAAAAAATAAATACCAATAACAATAATTCAATTTTTTCTCTTTCGGAGCGCCGTTCGCCCGTGAGTTAGCAAGGTGAAATGAAATCTGGGGTTTAAGAACGTCTTATTGAAGAAGCAAAAGTAACGCACAGGAGGTGCGATGAAAACATTACGACCACTGTGGGGCAGGGGTCAGATGATCTCCCCACAACATTTTCAACAACAGGTGAACCAGGCGGCCTGGCAAAGCGAATGTATTGCCCGTCTGGGAGTAATGAATCCCTGGGGCGTCATCCGCGTCGAATTTGACGCCGCCCTGCTAAAGCAAGGGACACTGAAAGCCAGTCACCTGTACGTGCGCTTTCCTGACGGCACGCTTATCGACAGCGATAACGCTGATGCGCTTCCTGCGGTAATGGTATTGCCGCAGGAGGACTGCCGTGAATTAACCGTGGTGCTGGCGCTGCCTCATGAGAATGAAAACGGCGGCAACTGCCTGCAGATGGAAGAGCGCGCAGAGCGGCCGGTACGTTGGCGTCTGGCCTGGCGAGAAGTGCGCAACAGATATGGCGAAGACAGTCGACAAATTGCGGTGCTGCTTGCGCAACTGACGCTGCGCGCTGCGGATGACGATAACGGCGATTATCAAACCGTCGCCCTCGCCAGACTACGTCGCGACAGTCAGAACTGTTGGTCGCTGGATGAGCACTTTATCCCGCCGCTGCTGAAAGTGTTGGCCAGCCGCTGGCTTTACGAACAGACGGAACAGCTGACGAATCAGCTGCGCGCGCGCCTGCAGCGCCTGATGGCGATGCGCCGGGAGAGCAACGCCAGGATGGCGGATTTTGCGGTAGCGGATGTATCACTGTTCTGGCTACTGAACGCGCTCAACAGCGCGGAGCCGGTGTTGAGCCATTTTCTACGCCATCCACAGGTACATCCGGAACGGCTGTATGAAGCGCTGGCCGGCCTGGCGGGCAGTCTGCTGACCTTCTCCCTTGACCATACTACGGCGGATATTCCGCCTTATCGCCATCAGGCGCTGACAGAAGTCTTTCCACCGTTGTTCAAATTACTCGGCGTACTGCTCGAAGCCAGCCTGCCATCCAGGGTCGTGGCGATTGAAATGACGCACGATGACCGGCGTAAGCGCTGGCATGCCCGTCTGCACGATCCAAGGTTGCGCGAAGAGGCCGATTTTTATCTCTCGGTGCGTTCCGCGCTACCTGCGGCGCAGCTGCTGGAGCAATTTCCGCAACAGTGTAAAGCCGGTAGCCCCGATGAGGTTGACCGGGTGGTCAACGGTTCGCAGCCGGGTATTCCGCTAAAGGCCATGAGCCATGTTCCCGCCGCCATCCCGCTGCGCCTGGAAAATCAGTATTTCACCCTTGATATGACTCATCCGGCGGCGCAGGCGATGCTGGCGGAAGGGAGTTGCGTCTTTTATGTGCCCGGCCTGCTGGGCGACCCTGAACTCGAACTGTATGCGGTGCTGCGCTCATGACTCAGGATCTCAATATTGATGCTCTGCTGGCGGATAGCTGGCTTACGGTGACGGAACTGCGTCTCGGCGCCAAACTGGCCGAGGGGGAGGGGAAGCTCCTCTGGCAGCGTTGTGTAAACAACATTGAACAGGTGATGGCGCAGCTTGTGGCCGCGGATGTCAGTGAGGCGAACCGCCAGCATATCCTTTATAGCTGGTGCGCGCTGCTGGATGAAACCGCCAAAGGCCGCAAAGAGGAAGATGACGCCAGTATCACCTGGTACGATCGACCGCTGGAGGTCAAATATTTTGGCGGTATGGAAGCCGGGGATGCGCTCTATGAGCGCATCCGCCAGGTGCTGCGCGAACCGGCGCCGGATCTAGCCGTACTGACCTGTTTTCATCGGGTGCTGGCGCTGGGGTTTAAGGGCCGGTATAGCCTTGATGACCCGGCGCGCGCAGCGCTTGTCAGCGCGCTCGGCGAGCGTGTACCGCCGTTTGCGAGCGACCCGCATCAGCCGATACTGGCGGCGCTCTCCGGGCGCAACGGCATGGCTGACTGGCTGCGCCGTTGGCCTATCTGCATTGGATTGTCGCTGGCGGCGGTGGCCGCGCTGTGGCTGGGGTTGAACTACTGGCTGGATGGTCTGGTAGCGGCTTTGCAACTGGGGAGCGGGCAATGAACGCGCGCTATCAGCGCCTGTTATGGTTGTGGGCGGGGCTGCTGGTAGTGCTGCTGAGCCTGCTGTTTCTGCCGTTAACCACCGGCGGCCGGTTGCTGGCTGTTGGGTTGACGGTGGCGGGCGTAGCGGCCGGAGTGGTCTACGTCGAGCGGCAACGACGCGGGCGACCAGAGGATGCCGACTGGATGGTTGAGCTACCGCCGGCGCCTTACCGACTGCCGGTTGTGCTGGTCTGCGGCGACACCGCGGACTGGCCGGGAGAAAGCGCGGTTTATCCTACCTCACAGGGTTGCTGGCTGAGAGTCACCACCGCCGCGTTACAGCAGACGGCGCGTTATTTGCAGCGTGAGCGGCCGGCGCTCATCGCGCAGCTGGCAGTGATATTCTGCGTGCAGCCGCAACAACATGATGATGACGCGGCGCTGACGGCCCGGCTTCGCGAGTTGCGCTGGCAGCTTGCTCAGGTGCGGCGTGATACCCGCCGGGCGATACCGTTACTGCTGAACAGCACCCTGTCCGGCGCATCGCTGGAGCCGTTATGGCAGACAGCGCGTGCCGGAGAGATGACGCAGGTGTGGCCCTCTGACGGCGTGCCGTGCAGCAGCGCAAGCTGGCTTGCGCAAGAGAGCGGGAGTAGCCGCCTGGCGGCGCAGGTGAGGATGAATGCGTTTACCCGCTTTACGCAGCAGATGGCGCTGAGCGCGCTGACTGCGGCAACCGACGATGTTCCCCCGATTGCTCCGGCAGTCGTGCTGTATCATTTCACGCCTGCCGGGGCGCCTGTCGTGGCGGATAACCTATGGCAGCGCTGGCTGTCTGGTCATACCGCCCTCAACTCACTACCGGGCTGGTTGCCGGAAATGACTTCAGAAGCGCGGACATTGCCTGATTTCATTTTGCCAATACTACCGCTGGGCGGTGGCATCACGCCGAAAAACCGTGCTCTGCGGCGGGCATTCTGCCTGTTCTCCCTCGCGGCCATGATCGCGCTGTGCTGCAGCGCATGGAACAACCATCAACTCCTTCAGCGGATCGGCTTTGATGTTCAGCGCTATGAACGGACGGCGATGGACGACCATGCAGCAAAAGCCCGCGCCGTACAGATTTTACGTCAGGATGCGGCGCAACTGGACGCCTTCGCGCGTGATGGCGCGCCGCTGGCGCTGGGGCTCGGGCTATATCGCGGCGAGCGTCTGCGTCAGACGGTACTGGAAACGATTCGCTCCTACGTCCCCCCGCCACCGCCGAAAGCGGTAGAAAAAATCGTGCCGAAAATTATCCGCCTCGACAGCATGTCACTTTTCGATACCGGCAAGTGGACGCTGAAACCGGGCTCCACCAAGCTGCTGGTGAACTCGCTGGTAGGGATAAAGGCCAGGCCAGGTTGGCTTATCGTCATCGCCGGGCATACCGACAGCGTGGGTGATGATAAATCCAACCAGACACTCTCTCTGAAGCGTGCCGAATCGGTGCGCAACTGGATGCGCGACACCGGTGACGTGCCGGAAAGTTGTTTTGCGGTACAGGGTTATGGCGAAAGCCGACCTATCGCCAGCAACGAGGCGCAGCAAGGCCGTGCGCTGAACCGCCGGGTCGAAATTAGCCTGGTGCCGCAGGCCGATGCCTGCCGGGTGGCGACAAATTCCGCCTCATCCCCGGCGGATGGTGCTTTCTAAACCGACTATCTCATCAATCTCCGTGTGGGCAGGTTTTCCTGTCCGTCGTTTTTGTTGCCGGGGACCGGGGTCAACACAATCTGCCCAACCTTGTGCGCTTTTGGGCTCCTCATCAACAGGAAACAGCGACGGGCGGTAGCGTGGCTGAAAGTGATGGAAGGGAGATAAAGAAAATGGTGTTTGATAAGGGAAAATAAACCATGAGTGACATAAAGCCTTTGTTTTTCAACCACAGTCATCATCTTTTACAGGTGCATGGCTGTAACTCCTCGCTGGATGTTCTGTGCTTCGAAGGCGAGGAAAACTTAAGCGAGCCTTTCCGCTATACCATTGAATTTACCAGCTGCGATCGCGCCATCACCCCGCAGCAGATGTTGCTGCAAAACACCTCGCTGACCTTGCAGGCGCCGGTTGACCAGGGATTTGGCATTAAGCTCCAGCAACCGGTGCGCGTGCTGCAGGGGACGATCACCACTTTTGAACGGCTTTCCACCTCAAAGGAGGAAACGCGTTACGCCTTGACGTTACAGCCGCGTCTGGCGTTACTGTCGAAGAGCCATCAGAATCGAATTTACCAGGACATGTCGGTGCCGCAGATTGTGGAGCACATTCTCAGAACCCGTCACCACATGCGCGGGGAAGATTTTGTATTTCGACTGGCGCATGAATATCCGCGCCGTGAACAGGTGATGCAGTACGGCGAGGACGATCTGACTTTTATCTCCCGGCTGTTGGGCGAGGTGGGGATCTGGTTTCGCTTCACCGCAGATACCCGGCTAAATATTGATGTGGCGGAGTTCTTCGACGACCAGCAACACTACGAGGCGGGGCTGGCGTTGCCCTCGGTCGCCCCGTCAGGGCAGCATGACGGCGGCAGCGAGTCGGTGTGGGATTTGCAGAGCCGACACCACGTGGTTGAGCGTTCGGTCTTCACCCGTGACTACAACTATCGTAACGCGCCCGAGGACATGAATCTCAACATCAATGTCAGCCGCGGCGATAGTACCACCTATGGTGAAGCCTATCACTGGGCGGACAACTATCTGGCGCCGGGTAGTCGCTACCAGCATACGCCGGACCCGGAGAGCGGGGCCTTTTATGCCCGTATTCGCCATGAGCGCTACCTGAACCAGCAGACGCGGCTGAGCGGGGAAACAAACTGCGCGACATTGGCACCCGGCCAACTGCTAAAAGTGAACGGCGGCGAGGAAGTGACGGAGGTCTGGCGCCGGGGCGTGGCGATCACCGCTATTCACTGTCGCGCCCGCCGCGATCGCAGCTTCGAAGTGACGTTTCAGGCCATTCCCAGTGTAGAAACCTATTGCTTTCGCCCGGCAATCATCAGCAAACCCAAGATGGCCGGGACGTTGCCAGCGCGCGTCACCAGCACCAAAATCAACGATCTCTACGGCCATATCGATCGCGACGGACGTTATCGGGTGAACTTATTATTCGACCGCGATCGCTGGCAGCCGGGTGAGGAAAGCCTGTGGGTGCGGCAGGCACGCCCTTACGCCGGTGAAACTTATGGCCTGCATCTGCCTTTGTTAGCGGGAACCGAAGTGGCGATCGCTTTTGAGCAGGGGGATCCGGATCGGCCCTACATCGCCGGCGCGCTGCACGATTCCACGCACCAGGACCATGTGACGCTTTACAACTACAAGCGCAACGTGCTGCGCACGCCAGCGAACAACAAAATTCGCCTCGATGATACCCGAGGTAAAGAGCACGTTAAGGTCAGTACCGAATATGGCGGCAAGAGCCAACTGAACCTCGGCCATCTGGTGGATCATCAGAACACGCCGCGGGGAGAAGGGTTTGAGTTACGCACCGACAGCTACGGCGCGATCCGCGCAGGCAAAGGGATATTTATCACCGCCGACGAACAGCTGAAAGCGATGGGGGCGGTCGCGGAAATGGAGCCCGCCAGTAAATTGCTCAGCGCCGCCGCAGTTCAGCTCAACGACTGGCAGGAGATTGCCCGCACCCACTACAACACTCCACCGGATATCAGCACGTTAAAGCAGTTCGTCGGCAAAGCCGTCAATCTGGCGAGCCCCGTCCTGCTGATGAGCGCGCCGAAGGGCATCGGCATCGTGACGGCGGAAACGACGCTGCTGCAGAGTGGTAAAGGACTGTATCTGCAAAGCGCCAGCGATATTGCGCTGGCCAGCGGTAATCGTTTGTCGGTGAATACCAAAAACGCTATCTCACTGCTTTCCCACCGCGAAGGGATGCGTATGGTATCGGTGAAAGGCCCGCTGGAGATAGAGTCGCACGGCGATACTCTGGCGCTCACTTCACTGAAAGATATTACCGTTCAGTCAACGCAGGGTCATCTGCAGCTTACCGCCAAAAATGGTATCACCCTGGGCTGCGGCGGCGGCTACATTCGTCTGACTCCGCAGGGGGAAATCCACCTTCATAGCCCGAGCCTGCTCAGTTTTAAGGGCACACATAAGATGCAAGGGCCCGCCGGCGAGACATTTCCGCTTCCCGACCTTCCCACATCGATTTGTAAAGATTGCCTGATTCATGCGCAAGAACTGGCTCAGACCTTTGTTCCGCGTGCCGCCTGACAATCGCTCATTGATATAACTTACCCGGAGGAACAGACCTTGAAACCCATTATTCGGCAGGGTGATAGCTTGCGTGAGCATGGCGGTACGGTGATCGGCGGCCATTACCTCTGTTTTGGTAAAGGTATCGCCTGTAAAGGCGACCAGGTGAGCTGCAATAAACATGGCCTGACGGTCATAGCCGAAGGAAGCTCGCTGTATGAAGTGGATGGTGCTCCGGTGGCTCTTGAGGGGCATCGTTGCGCCTGCGGCTGTACGCTGGTGAGTTCACGCCCTGATTGCGAAGTCGCGCTATGAGACAGCTCACCGACTATCTGCCTTACAAAACCGCCACGCCACCCCACAACGGACGGTGGTTGTCCTTTGGCGCGGGGCTGACGTTTATCAGCGGAGGAGGAGCGGCGTTAATGCCTGCCGAAGCGCGTGGAGGGGCGTTAATTGCCGTCGCGATCGTTAGCGCCGTGCTTTTGGTCTTCATCATCTGGATGCTGCGTCTGCTTTATTACCGCCTGTCGGTCCACTACACCCAGTACTACCAGCGGTTGATCGATCTCGATCATCAAACGTGGTGGGCCCGGCATCAATATAGCGTAGGGCTGGGGGAAACGGTGCTGCTGGGGCCGGTGGGGTGTGAGCCCGAGCACTGGCAGACGCTGCTGAAGCGAGAACATCAGGCGCCAAAAGAGAAACTGGAGGCCGGTGCGCGGGCGCTGCGGCTGATCCACTCGGACATCGTTGATATCGACCTGCGCGAACAACAGCTGGCCCGGATGCTGGTGCGGCAATGGTTGGCGCAGCGAGGCGATCATCAATTTCCCTGTCTGAGCGGCTGTTACTGGCAGGGCAGCGAACCGGCATGGCGAGAATTTTGCGCCGAGCTGCGAAAGCGCTATCCCACCGCTCAGTTGCCGCATATGGCGGAACCCTGGCAAGGTGAGGCCAGCTTATCGGAGATTACCGCACGAATGAATGTGGCTGGCGACGCATGTTTCATTCTGGTGGCAGGGTGCCAGTCGGTAGCGGCGACGGCTGATACCGCAAGACCGGCGGGTGAATCCGCCGTGCTGTGGTTACTGGCCCGGGAGGGGGAGGCGCGACTGACCCGCGGCGAGGTTTATGAAGGCGCCGCGGTGGAAAATATCCAGCAGGTCTGTCAGCGGGCGATGCAGCAAAGCGGGGCCGAACGTCCGCCCGATCCCTGTATCGCATTTACACAGCCGCAAATCCCGGAACTGGCGCAAAGCGGCTGGAACAGCAACCAACTACTGCAGGATGAAAACTGGGGAGAGACAGGGCAGATGGAGCAGCTCATCACCATCGCGCTGGCGGCGATATTTGCCCGCCGCTTTCATCAGTCTTGCGGCTGGATCGCCCGCGATCCGCGTCATGCTCTCTCTCTGGGCATCGTCACCGCAGCCGTGCCGGCACCGCAACCTCAAGATAAGAAGGAATGAACATGTCGTTAATGAATCAGGAATGGACTAGCAAGCTGGAACAATTTGCCCGAAAGCTCGCGCTGCGCGACGTCTATCTCATTGCCGATCAAGGTGTTTTAAGCAATCCGTTGTTGGATGGCTTAAATAGACTTTCTCCTCCGGTGCAGTGGTTCTCGCTCTATCAGGGGCAACCGGAAGAGCCGCTGCTGGAGATGGCGCCTTTATTGATGCGGCTTGAGCTAGCTTGCTGGCAGCATCGTCAGTGGCTCGCCGATCTGATCGCCGCATTTTCCTACAAGCCGGGTCTGCTGATCTTTCTCTCACCGCTAAGTTTTTCAACGCTCGCCGCCCACTTGCGCAATCTGGCCGATGGCGCCTGGGAAGACCGTTCTGGCCTGGTGCGCTATTACGATACCCGCATGTTCCCCTTGCTGATGCGGCATGTGCTCACTGAAGAACAAAAAGCGTGGTTTTTAGAACCGGTTTATCTCTGGAGCTACCGCGATAGAGACAACAAGATCTGCTGGCTGGAAGGCGAGTGTTCGCCAGTTCAGGCAACGATCCCGGAGGCGATCAAGATTAATTTCAGCGATGAGCAAATAATGAAACTGGATGTCGCTATCGATGCCCAGCGATTTACGGTTTCTGAAAAATTCTGCACCTTTTTTACGACTCAGGAGGACAAATTTAATACCCTTTGGCAGCTCGGCTGGCAGGCGCATCAGCAGAATTTTATCGGTGATTTAGCTTCCTGGTTTGAAAGTCACTTTGAGGAATGAAACATCCTCCCTTTTGATAATCAATAGGCGATTATCAGTTCTGTATGGACACATCAATGATAAAGCATATCCGTATTTTGCCCGGCGGACTGAAGGTGCTGGCCGCCGCTTTTCTCTGCCTGCTGACGGCCTGCCGCGATCACAGTCGCGACGGCATGAGCGCCGCCGACATAACGTTGTTAAACCACGGTCCGGATGCCATTGTTTCGATGCAGGTGAATGGCTACGGCGGGCCAGGCGCTAACTCCTACGGCGGCGGCGGCTTCTGCTGCGTGATGGTGCCCAACGACTGGCGGCCGGGGCTGATGGCAAAAATCACCTGGACTTCCGACCCTAATTCCTGGATGAAGTCCAGTGAGATGCCGGACGACTATGAAACTCATTATCAGAAACATGGGCCGATTACCGTGCCGATTGAACGCTGGGAGAAGGGGCAGGCCTGCGGTTTTCATGTGCATATTTTCCCCTGCGATAAGGTGCGGATAGTCCGTTCCTGTGTGCTCCCGGGGGGGCCGGTTCAGCCAGGTCAACCTGAATATCCAGTCCCTCAGTCTCCACCGGACTGGAGGGAAAGGGCACACAAAATACTTATCGAACATATCAAGGAGGAAGTTGTATGTCCGACACCGCAGACTCCACGCTGAATGCCCTGAAAGCACTTATTGCCGCCTTTCAGACCGGTGCCACACCGACCGCTGTTAAAACCTCCACCGCGGAAGCGGCCAGCTTACCGCCGACGTTTCCCGGGTCGGATGACAAAAAGCCCGCGGATAAAACCACGCGGCAGAAAACTAAATACAACGAGCGCGGCCGTCTGCCGGCGAGCAGAACGCAGACCAAAGGCAACTATGCCAGGCAGTACCTGGAGGGATATGTCGGGGAGTCCGATCATCAATCGGACAAAAAAACGGCGCCAGGCTGCCCCGCCAGCCTGCATACACAATTCGCTGCTGACTAATATTGCCCGGCTCTGGTCTATGAGAAACCGGTATTGATATTTGCAGCGGCCCATTTTATTTGACCGCTACAAATATCATCATCAGTTATATATGGCGGTTCATCTATTAGCATAAATACAAGCATTTAATTACGCCATTTATTAATAAGTCATCACTTTATATTTGTAAGGACACATCAATGATAAAGCATATCCGTATTTTGCCCAGCGGGCTGGCGGTGCTGGCCGCCGTTTTTCTCTGCCTGCTGACGGCCTGCCGCGACCATAGTCGCGACGGCATGAGCGGCGCTGATTTAAATGTCTATAACCACGGTCCGGACGCCATCGTTTCGGTGCAGGTGAATGGCTACGGCGGGCCAGGCGCTAACTCCTACGGCGGCGGCGGCGGCTTCTGCTGCGTGATGGTGCCTGATGTCTGGCGCCCGGGGCTGACGGCAAAAATTACCTGGACCTCCGATCCTAACGCCTGGATGAAATCAAGTGAGATGCCCGATGATTATGAAACTCACTATCAGCGCCATGGGCCAATTACCGTGCCGATTGAGCGCTGGGAGGAGGATCAGGCCTGCGGTTTCGACGTGCATATTTTCCCCTGCGATAAGGTGCGGATAGTCCGTTCCTGTCATATGCGTGATTCCCCTGAATACCCAGTACAACCTGAACCTGACGAAGAAAAAAAAGCAGATAGCGTTATTTTCAAACATATCAAGGAGGAAGTTGTATGTCCGACACCGCAGACTCCATGCTGAATGCTCTGAAGGCGCTTATTGCGGCTTTTCAGACCGGTGCCACTCCGGTCGCGGTCAAAACCTCCACCGCAGAAGCGGCCAGCCTACCGCCAAAGTTTCCCGGGCCGGATGATAAAAAGGGGAAAACGTCAGCGGATAACTCCACGCAGCAGAAAACCGAATACAACGAGCGCGGGCGCCTGCCTGCGAGCAGAACGCAGACCGAAGGCAATTACGCCAGGCAGTACCTGGAGGGGTATGTTAAAGAGTCAGAACATCCCTCGGACATACCCGGCCGGAGCGGTGGAGGTGGTCTACCCCGGGATGCATGCCGATGTCGGCGGCGACTGTAAGCCCACGGAACTCGGCAAAGTGCAGACCGATGCCGCCAGCCTGCTGTCAAAGATTGTGCTGCACGATATGTATGCCGCCGCCTTTGATGCCGGGGCGCCGCTGAGCGTACCCGAGGAGGTATTGCCCGGCGGCGCCAAAGGCAAAAAGTATCGGGTAATGAGTAATGCCGTTATAAAACAATTCAAAATCTCCGCCCAGGCCATCGCCCTGTTTAACGCCTGGCAGCAGGCCGGGGCGCAGCAGGCGGGGGCGAAGAGCGAAACGCCGGCCGTCAACGAGGCGGAGGTGGTGGCCATCGCCGTGGCTCAGGGCCGGGATCCGGTCGCCGCGCTGAAGGCGGCTCACGACAAGGCGGATAGCGATAAGGCGAAAGCCGCAGCCACCGCCGCGAAGCCGCCGGAGAACGGCCCGCTGGGCAAACTGCCGGATCCGGTGTATGTGCCGCTGAAGGCCAAAGCGCTGGAGGTGATGCTGGCGGACCAGCTGAGCTGGATCACCGCCTGGCGCACCGAGCGCTTTGCCAGCCCGCAATACGCCGATAAGTATTATCAGCGTAAGCCTTTTTATCAGCAGGCGCTGAATGAATCGTCCGGCGCGCTGCCGTCGGCGGCGGCGCCCGCGGAAAACGAAGGGCCGCGTGAAGTGCCGTTTATCGATAAGGATCGTCTGGATCGCGCGGCGTGGGGCTATGACTTTGCCCATACCGGTATCGTGGCGCTGCTGGGCCAGGTGCTGCTGGATGTGATCCCCACCACGCAAACCAACCAGCTCGGTGGTCCGCTGGTGGCGGCGCAGGAGTCGGAATATATCCAGATCAAGAAAAGCGGCGATGCCCGGCGGGCGGCGCTGATGGGCTCGCCGACGATGCTGGATTTTTACGATAACTACGTGCATGACACGCTGGCCAAATATAATCATGATCCGCTGCATTCCTCGTTTTCCCACGGTTATTTTGCGTCGCGGACGATTTACGATAACGATGATGATACGTGGGATTCGGTGAAACAATTTGGCCAGCGGGTAAAATCGATTATAGATATTAATGTCGGCGATATATTAGTGCAGGCGCGAACGGATATGAAAGATCTGAATACGGTATCGGGCGTGCTGGGTAAAATATATCGCCATATTCATTATATCCGCTAAGTATCCTTAATAACGCTATACGGGCGTGATGATGCACGCCCGTGGCTAAGGGAATCATCAATTTTATGTTCAAGGAAAAAAATGCCGCGGTAATGACCGTAGCGGCTACCGCGACCCTGTGTCTTGCCGTCTGGACAATTGTGGTCCTGCTGGGCGGTCTGGGATGGTGGAACTGGCACGCCAACCGCACGCTGCAGTGGACGGCGGTCCGCGAGATAGTGACCGTCTGCAGCCTGGTCTGGGCGTTTGGTCTCTGTCTTTGGGTACTGGGCTTTATTGCTTTCCACCTGTTTATCAGGCAAAAAGCCGATGGGCAACAGCGTCAGACGCGGACTTTTATTAGCCAGCAGACAAAACCGGCGCAGCCGTTTGCGTCCTTAAAGCACACTCTTCGTCGCCGCTACGGCCGATTGTGGCGCAATAAGGTCCGCCTGCTGTGGGTCGCTGGCGAGGCGGCGCAGATTGCCGCCATCGTTCCCGGCCTTGCGCAACAGCAATGGCTGGAGGGCCGCGGTACGGTGCTAATTCACGGCGGTAGCCTGTCGGCGAAGGTGGATAACGAGCGGCTCAGCGCCCTGCGTCGGCTGCGCGGCCGCCGACCGCTGGATGGTATCGTGCTGGCGCTGGACAATGCTCAGGCCACCGCCGCGAACCTGGACGGGTATTTGCGTACGCTGGAGCAGGTTGCGCAGGTCCTGCGCTACCAGCCGCCGGTCTATCTGTGGCAACTCCACGACAGCGACTGGCCGCAGGATACGCGCATTACCCAGACGCTGGGGGCGTTGCTCCCGCCGCGGGCCGTCCCGCAGGATGTTGAACGGCAGCTTCGCGCCATTCTGCCAGCCATGCTGGCGCAGGGGACCCACCAGTTGTGCGCTGATTCGTCCCACGATTACCTGCTGCGTGTCGCTAAATGGCTGAAGGAGGGCGGTATCAGCGGCTGGAAGACGCTACTGACGCCGTGGATTACCGGGTATCTGCAACAGATCCCGCTCCGCGGTCTGCTGTTCAGCCCCTCGTTAAAGGCGGAAGAGGCGGCGGACAATGGGCTCTATCCCCACCATTGGTCAGCCCCGGCCGTCTGGCAGGGGATCATCGCAGACTGCGGCCGCGCGCGCGGCGTGCCGGTGGGGGGGGCGTGGCGCCGCTCCCTCGGTGTCGGCCTGCTGGCGCTGTTTGGCTTGTGGGCGGCGGGAAGCCTGCTCTCTTTTATCGTCAACCGCCAGCAAATTGTCAGCGCCACCCAGCGGGTACAGCTGCTGCGGCAGCCCGTCGTTAACGACCAACAGCTGATCGATTTGCAGGTGCTGCGTAACGATATCGGCCGTCTACAGAATCAGCTCGCCAACGGCGCGCCCTGGTATCAGCGCTTTGGTCTTAATCATAACGCGCCGCTTTCTACCGCGCTGCTGCCGTGGTATGGGCGGGCTAACCAGCGTCTGATCCGCGACGCGGCGGCAGAAGCGCTCACCCGGCAACTGACGGTGTTGGTCAACCTGCCGCCGCGCAGCCCGCAGCGGGCGCAGCTGGCGAAAGCGGGCTATGACCAGTTAAAGGCCTATCTGATGATGGCGCGTCCGGATAAAGCCGATGCGGCGTTTTACCGCCAGACAATGACCGCCGCGCAGCAGACGCGTCGGGGAGTCGCCCCGGCGCTTTGGCAGAGTATCGCCCCCGATCTATGGGCCTTCTATATGGACAACTTGCCGTCGCAGCCGGCGTGGAAAATCACCCCGGACGCCGCGCTGGTGACGCAAGCGCGTCAGGTGCTGCTGGCGCAAATCGGGCGGCGCAACGCTGAAAGCACGCTTTACGAGAACATGTTGCTGCAGGTGCGCCGCAACTATGCCGACATGACGCTGGAAGATATGACGCCGCAGACCAATGCCAGCCGGTTGTTTACCACGGAAGAGGTGGTGCCGGGGATGTTCACCCGCCAGGCGTGGGAAGGCGGCGTGCGCGAGGCGATCGATAAGGCGGTGGCGGCCAGGCGCGATGAGATCGACTGGGTGCTGAGCGATAGCCGCCAGACCGTCAGCGGCGATGTCTCCCCGGAGGCGTTGAAACAGCGGCTGACCGATCGCTATTTCACCGATTTCGCCGGGGCGTGGCTGGGTTTTCTCAATAGCATTCGCTTGAATCCGGCGCGCAATATTGCCGATGTTACCGATCAGCTGACGTTGGCGGGCGACGTTCGTCAGTCGCCGCTGATTGCGTTGATGAATACCCTTGCCTGGCAGGGGCAGACCGGGCAGCAGCGTGAGGGCGTGGCGGATTCGCTGGTGAAGTCGGCTAAAAATCTACTCGATAAGGATAAGCAGCCGTTTATCGATCAGCAGGCCGGCGGCGTGCGCGGCCCGCTGGAGAGTACCTTTGGGCCGCTGCTGGCGCTGATGGGCAAAAATCCCTCTCAGAGCGTGGTCGCCGCAGACAGCACCCTCAGTTTACAGACCTGGCTGACTCGCCTGACTCGCGTACGCCTGCGGCTCCAGCAGGTGGCAAACGCCCCCGACCCGCAGGCGATGATGCAGCAGCTGGCGCAGACCGTGTTCCAGGGCAAAAGCGTCGACCTGACCGACACCCAGGAGTACGGCAGCCTGGTGGCGGCCAGCCTCGGCGAAGAGTGGAGCGGTTTTGGCCAGACCATGTTCGTCCAGCCGCTGACGCAGGCCTGGGAGACGGTGCTGCAGCCATCGGCGGCCAGCCTCAACGAGGCGTGGCAGCGTTCTGTGGTCGCCAACTGGCATTCGGCTTTTGACGGCCGCTATCCGTTTGCCGCGGGTAAAAACGATGTCTCGCTACCGATGCTGGCGGCATTTATCCGCCGCGACAGCGGGCGGATCGACCGGTTTCTCACCAGCCAGTTGGGTGGCGTGCTCAACCGCGAGGGCAGCCGCTGGGTGGCCGATAGCACGCACAGTCAGGGGCTGACGTTTAACCCGGCCTTCCTGAAGGCGATTAATCAACTGAGTTCCTTGTCCGACATCCTGTTTACCGACGGCAGCCAGGGGATGGGGTTTGAACTACAGGGGGTGGCGACGCCGGGTATTGTTGAAACGCAGCTCACCCTCGACGGCCAGAATATGCACTACTTTAACCAGCTTGCCGAATGGAAAAGTTTCCGCTGGCAGGGGACGTTCAACAAACCCGGCGCGATGCTGACCTGGAGCTCAACGGCGGCGGGCGCCCGGCTATTGGCGAACGACAGCGGCCCGTGGGGCACGCTGCGTATGCTGGAGAGAATGAAGCGCCAGCAGATCGGCGATGGGCTGTTTCGCCTGACGGTCAATACGCCGGATAGCCGGCAACTGCAGTGGTTACTGCGTACGGAACTCGGCGATGGCCCGCTGGCGTTGCTGAAACTGCGAAACTTCACGTTGCCGACACAGATTTTCATCGTGGAGGCCCCACGAGCAGAACCGTTTGCCGACGGTGACGTAGAGGAATAAGGGCCGACATTCACTCTGCAAGCGCTGCTTTACAAGCAGCGAGTTTTCTAATTCTGACATCTGAGATATTCCATGGACGATTTAACTCTGCGTTATTTTGACGCTGAAATGCGCTATCTGCGCGAGGCTGGCGAGGAGTTTGCCCGCGCCCATCCCGATCGCGCCGCGGCGTTAAACCTCGATAAAGCCGGCGCCCGCGATCCCTATGTTGAGCGGCTGTTCGAGGGCTTTGCTTTCCTGATGGGGCGGCTGCGCGAAAAGCTCGACGACGACCTGCCGGAGCTGACCGGCGGGCTGGTGAGTATGATCTGGCCGCATTATCTACGTACCATTCCGTCGCTGGCGATGGTGGAGTTCAGCATCGACTGGCGGGAGATGAAAGAGCCACAGCGGCTGGAGAAGGGGACGGAGGTGATCTCCCGGCCTATCGGCGAGACGGGCACCCGCTGCCGTTACACCACGACCCAGCCGCTAACCTTACAGCCGCTCGCGCTCTCCCGCGCCAGTATCAGGACGCTGGCGGATGGCCGCCAGGCGATTTGTCTGCGTTTTGATTGTGGCGAGCTGGTTGACTGGAGCACGCTCGACCTGCGCCGTATCCCGCTATACCTGAATGCCGATGCGCCGCTGGCCTGCGCGCTGCATGAAGCGCTGACCCTGAACGTGGCGCACATCGGCATACGTCTGGCGGGGGAGACTGATAGTAGACCGCTGGCGGCCCATTTTGCCGTCTGCGGGTTTGCCAACGATGAGGCGCTGCTGCCTCAAAGCGGCGGGTTCAGCGGCTACCAGTTGCTGCTGGAGTATTTCAGCTTTCGTGAAAAATTTATGTCGGTCGCGCTGTGCGGGCTGGAGAATATGACGTTTCCTGATGCGCCGGGATGGTTTGAGATAGACGTGGTGCTGGATAAATCGTGGCCGCAGGAATACGCGTTGTCAGAGAAACATCTGCGCTTACACTGCACCCCGGTTATTAACCTGTTCCCGCTGGAGTCGGACCCGCTGCATCTGGACTCACTACAAAGTGAGTATCTGCTGCGCCCCATGCGCGTCCAGGATGGACACACCGAAATCTATTCGGTGGAGTCCGTCACCTCTTCTCACCTTTCCGGCACTCAGGCGTATGTGCCGTTTACCAGTTTTCGCCACAAAGGCGGCATGTTGCGCCATGATGCGCCGGAATATTATTACCACACGCGCGTTAAACGTGGCCCGTCCGGGCTACATGATACCTGGCTGACGCTGGGCGGCGAGGCGTTTGACCAGCATCGCGTGCCGCAGAATGAAACCCTGTCATTGAGCCTGATCGGCACCAACGGCCAGCTGCCGCGCCGGGCGTTGCAAAGCACGCTGCTGGACACGGTGGTCAAATCCACGACGTCGCGCCTCCAGGTGCGTAATCTCAGCGCGCCGACGTTACCGTGTTATCCACCGGATCGCGACCGTTTTCACTGGCGGGTGCTGAGTCATCTCGGCAGCAGTTTCTTGTGGATGATGGATAACGCCGAGGTGTTGCGCGGCGCGCTGGCGTTGTATGACTGGACGGATAACGAAATGAACCGCCGTCGCCTGCAGGCGATCGTCGATGTGAGCCACTGTGAGGTGGAACGTTTTGCCGAGGGGCATTTTCTACGCGGCGTGCAGATAGAAGTGACGCTCGACGGTAACGGCTTCGCCGGGCACGGCGACATCTGTCTGTTTGGCGAGATGCTCAACCGCTTCTTTGCCCTGTATACCGACATCCACCTGTTTAATCGTCTGATTCTGATACTGCAACCTACCGGAGAGCGTCTCGAATGGCAGGAGAACCACAAACGCCGCATTCCCGGCTGAGCCCGCGGCTTGAGCGGGATATTCAGCGCATCAACTTTTACCGCTTCTGTCAGCTACTGAAAAAATCGCGACCTGGCGCGCCGGCATTAGGCAGCACGCTGAACCCGGCGGATGATCCGATACGCTTTCGCCCGCATCCGGGGATGGGTTTTCCGGTCAGCGAACTCAAAGCGGTGGAGTATGATGAGGCGCATCCCGACGCGCCGCCGACGCTGCGCACCACCTTTATGGGGCTATACGGTGTCGATTCGCCGTTACCTACCGCCTGGCTGGATGATATTGCGCAGCAAAGAGAAGGGCATGAGGCGCAGGAAGCATTTCTCGATATTTTCAACCACCGCATTCTGAGCCAGTTTTATCGCATCTGGCGCAAATACTCGTATCCGGCAACCTTTGAAGACGGCGGTCGCGACCGTACTTCGCAGAGCCTGCTGGGGCTGATCGGGCTGGGCATTCCCGGCACCGCGCAGCATATTGCCGCGCCGGTATCTCGCTTTCTGGCATTACTCAGCGTGATGCGCCTGCCCGCGCGTACCGAAGAGGGAATTCAGGCGCTGGTACGCTTGTTGGCGCCCCATACGCGGGCGGAAGCGTCGCCGCACTGCCCACGGACGGTGTACCCGGCGCAGCCGCTGGGTTTTTACGGCGATAACGATTTCCTGCTTGATGGCTACACGGTGCTGGGCGATGAAACGACCGAGATTGCCAGCCAGTTGCTGATCGCGCTGTATACCGATGATATCGCCGAGGCCGCAGGCTGGATGCCGGAAGGGCAAATCTATGCGGACTTTCTGGTTCTGCTGCGGGTTTATCTCGGCTGGCGCTATAAGGCCAAAATCACCTTAACGCTTCCCACGCCGCTGTTACCCGCGCCGGTACTCGGCGAAACGCCGTTTATGCTCGGTATTACCGGCGTTCTGGGCATGGAGGGGGACGCGGTTCCGCCGGATTTACCGGCCACGTTTACCACGGAACTGGGCGGCTACCGCGGCATGCCGCTTGCACCATTATCACAAGGAAACCAACGTGTTGCATATCACTTCACTTAAACTATCCGCACTGATTATTCTGCCGTTCATGCTGGCGGGCTGCGGGCTAACACAGAAAATCAGCGACGTCGCCTCATCCGCCGTAAAGTCAGTATTTTATCGCCAGGTGAAAACGCTGCGTCTGGATTTTAGCGCGCGCAATGCGTTAAACACCGATAACCGCGAGGATAACAGCGCCTCCCAGCCGGTGATGGTGCGGGTCTATGTGCTGAAAGATCGCAAGACCTTCGATAAGACGGTTTACCAGCAGCTGGCGGCGGAAGGAGAGGACATTTTAAAAGACGACCAACTGGCCAGCCGCGGCCTGGTGCTCAAACCGGGAACGGCGATGAGTCTCACCATGCCGCTGGATGAACAGGCGCAGTATGTCGCCGTGGTGGCGCTGTTCCGGGCGCCGGATCTGACGAAAAACGACTGGAAGCTGGTGCTTGCCCGCGAGGATCTTGACCCGGATCGCGCCCGCGTCATTGAGGCCAGCCATCATCAACTTGTTCTGCAACCACGGAAGGACAAGTGAGAAAGGCGCTGCGCAATTTTATATTCAATTAATAACCTCACGGACGCCATGATGGCCAAACCTGATTTTATTTAAGGTTTGGCCTGTTGGGGAATCATTTAACCGTGGGCAGATCGCTATATCGGGTGGTGTATCGCGGGGAGAGCATTTCCCGCTTCATCTGCCACGGTTGCTGGATACCCTGGCCGGCGAAGTAAAGCGTCCCACGTCCGTCTTCTGCATTCAGGCGGTCCAGCACCTCCATCAATTTTTGGCTGTTTTTTCGCGGCGCATTTTCGTCAAACAGATTAAGTTGCGCGACGCCCTGGCTATAAAAATCGCCCAGCATTACCCCGGCTTTCTGATACCGGCAGCCACTTTGCCAGATGGCATCCAGACAACGCGTCGCGGCGGCGATAATATCTCTGCTGTCCTGCGTTGGGGTAAGCAGGGCCACCGAGGCATTATTGGCGTAATACCGTTCGTCAGGCGCGAAGGGTGAGGTTTTTACAAAGACGGAGATAAACCGGCAGTATTGATGTTCCTGACGAAGTTTCTCTGCTGCCCGGGAGGCGTAACTACAGATGGCCTGGCGCATTTCTTCGTACTCGGTGATGCGATGGCCGAACGAACGGGAGCAGACGATCTCTTGCTTTACCGGGGCAAACTCTTCCAGCTCAAGGCAGGGTTCGCCGCGTAATTCACGGACGGTTCTTTCCAGTACGACATTAAAGTGTTTTCTGATGAATCGAATATCCGTGTCAGCCAGCTGCAATACTGTCCGGATCCCCATCGCTTCAAGCCTCTTCGCAATGCGTCGACCCACTCCCCAAACCTCTTCCACCGGTAGCGCCGCCATCAATTTTCTTTGCCGCTCCGCATTCGACAGGTCAACCACGCCTCCTGTCTGCTGTTGCCAGCGTTTTGCCGCATGATTCGCCAGTTTAGCCAGCGTTTTTGTCTGGGCTATACCGACGCCTACCGTCAGGTGCGTGCGTTGCCGCACCGTGGCTCTGAGCTCATGTCCAAACTCGGTAAGAACGCGGCAGTTACGCACGCCGGTAAGATCGCAAAAAACTTCATCAATGGAGTATTTTTCGCAGCGAGGCGACATCTCTTCAAGCGTCGTCATTACCCGATTGGACATATCGGCGTAGAGTTCATAGTTGCTACTAAAGCAAACCACGCCATGATGTCTGAAGATATCTTTTTGTTTAAAGTACGGTTCACCCATTTTCACAAACGGTTTGGCTTCCGCAGAACGTGAAATCACACAACCGTCATTATTGGACAAAACGACCACCGGGCGGCCGCGTAAGTCCGGGCGAAAGACGGTTTCACAGGAAGCATAGAACGAGTTCACATCACACAGGGCAAACACGATCAGCCCGCCGATTTCACGATGTAGGTCACCACGCCAAAAATTTCCAGACACTCTTCACTGCCTGGCATAATCGGCTGATAGGCGGGATTATCAGGTTTGAGCATGACAACAGGATGCAACTGGAGGCGCTTAACCGTGAATTCCCCATCCACTGCGGCAATAACGATGCTGCCATGGACGGCCTTGCGGGAGCTATCCACCACCAGTAAATCACCATCGCCAATGCCAGCGCCAATCATTGAGTCACCGCTTGATTTCACAAAGTAGGTGGCGCCTGGATGCTGAATCAGCAGTTCATTCAGGTCGATACGCCGCTCAACATAATCCTGCGCGGGGCTAGGAAAACCGCAGGGAACAAGGTCGCTGAACAGCGGTAATGCCACGATCTGGCGTAGTTCGGTTAGTGTGAAAAACTGCATGATGATCACCGATTATTTTTTACTGTATGCATATACAGTATTGTAGATCGGTGGCAGAGATCAAGAGGGGCGTACCTTATCAAAACCTGCGCCAGCGCCCGGCTGGCGGGGGTTTTATGTCTGAAGCCGGTTGATAAACAATAGATTACCTCATCGCTAATATTAACGACTTCGCCGTTTAGCTGGCGAAAATAGCGCGACGATTTTATGTAAAAAGAATCTGAATATGACTGAGGTAAAGGATCTGATATTAACGAGACCGGGATGTCTGCGCGATTAACGCGCTGGGATTGCTCACCGGCCGACCGTATGCAAGAGCTGGCCGGTGAGCAAATGGCTGTGATGGCAGTTCGCAGCCGCGGTTATTTTAAAGCGTCCGCGCAGGTTTAAACATATTTCTTCGCGCCAGGAGGCTATTTTCAGACTTACCTCATTACCGTTGCTAATAAGTCAAACCACTAATTAACGCCTGTTAAGAAAGCTCCACTACTAATAATGACGGTATAAAGATGAACAAAAGCACAGAGTTGAATAATTAAGAGTATTCCTGGGGGAATTATCGGGCAGAGAGATGACTTCTGATAAATATTCAGGATAATTTATCAATCTTAAGGAATTTGCCCCGCGGCTGCCTGTACCATAAAGGAATCCATATGGTTAATCGGATATCGATCCTGTCATCTGTCGACAGCTCCTCGTTATTATTCTGGAAATTCAGCGGGCAGGAGAAACTGTCCGAACCTTTCCACTTTCAGGTCGATTTACTCAGCCAGGATTTTGCTATCGACCGTCAGGCCATGCTTGGCAAAAACATGACGGTGGCGGTCCCCGGCCAATGGGGGCAGGAGCGTTATCTTTCCGGCAAAATCACCGCCGTTACCGTGCGCGCCGAAGATCTTGGCGAGACGCGCTACGCCGTCTATCAGACCACGCTGGAACCCGATTTCTGGCCGATGATGCGCGACCGCAACTTCCGTATTTTCCAGCAGCAGCGGGTGCCGGATATCGTGGCCAAACTGTTTAGCGAGCATAACGTTAAGTTTGAGGACAAACTTACGCGTAGCTACCGGCAGTGGGATTATTGCGTGCAGTACGCGGAAAGCAGCTTCCATTTCATCAGCCGTTTGCTGGAGCTGGAAGGTATTAGCTATCTGTTCCGCCACGATAAAGACGGCCATACCCTGGTGCTGATGGATGACTATCAGCAGGCTGAATCCTTCCCCGGTTATGAAACTATTCCCTGGCATGCGCAGCCGGGCGGCGGCGCGGTCGGCGAAGAGGGCATCAGCCAGCTGATGGCGAGCCACGTCGTCACGCCGGGGCTTTACAGCACCGATGACTATGATTTTCGCAAGCCCCACGCCTGGATGCTGCAAACGCTGCAGAACCCGGTCTCGCCGACGCCGGGCAAAATCGACGTTTACGACTGGCCGGGGCGCTTTATGGAGCACGGCGACGGCGAAGCCTACGCCCGCATTCGTCAGCAGTCCTGGCAGGCCGAACAGCAGCAAACGCAGGGTATCGCCACCGCGACCGGTATCGTCCCGGGACACACCTTTACCCTGACGCATGCGCCTAATATGACTGATAACGCTAAATGGCTGGTGGTGGGCGCCCGCTATGATTTTGAAGAGAATCAGTATGCCTCCGGCGGCGGAAATACCGCGCAGCACCGCATCGCATTCACCGTTATTCCCGCCGCGACGCCATTTGTCCCCGCGTCAAGGACCGACTGGCCGCGCACCTACGGGCCGCAAACCGCCCGCGTGGTAGGGCCGAAAGGAGAATCGATCTGGACCGATAAATATGGCCGGATTAAGGTGAAATTCCACTGGGACCGCGAAAGCCAGGGCGATGAAAATAGCTCCTGTTGGGTGCGCGTTTCCAGCGCCTGGGCCGGGCAAGGTTACGGCGGGGTACAGATCCCACGCGTCGGTGATGAAGTGGTGGTGGACTTTATTAACGGCGAGCCGGACCGGCCGATTGTCATTGGCCGCGTCTATAACGAAGCCAGTATGCCGCCGTGGGCGCTACCGGCGGCAGCCACGCAGATGGGCTTTATGAGCCGCTCAAAGGATGGTTCGCCGGACAACGCCAACGCCCTGCGTTTTGAAGATAAACCCGGCGAAGAGCAGCTCTGGCTGCACGCCGAGCGCAACATGGATACTGAAGTCGAAAACGACGAGACCCATGATGTCGGCAATAACCGCACCAAAACCGTCGGCAAAGACGAAACCAGCCATATCAAACAGAATCGAACCCGCACGGTGGATGGCAATGAAAGCGTTACCGTCGGCAAAGATCGCAGCAAAACCATCAATGGTAATGAAACCACCACCGTTGAGCAGAACCGTACCGAGAGCGTGAAGGGGAATGAGACCCTAAGCGTTGAGCAGAACCGCGATGAAACTATTAGCGGCAACCATACCACCACGGTGAAAAGCAACCATACCGCGACCGTCGAAGGCAAGCAGTCTCTGACGGTCGTACAGGATCGCACCCGTCAGGTGCAGGGTAACGAAAGCGTCAGCGTCCAGCAGAACCGTAACGTGCAGGTCACCGGCAATCAGACGCTGGGAGTGACCGGCAATCACGATATTTCCGTGACCGGTAAGCAAACGCAGACCATTGCCAGCAAGCAAGAGGTGACGATCGGCGCCGGGCGTACCCTGAGCATCACCGGCGGTGATACCCGCTTTACGCAAGGGAGCGTAACCGACAGCGCTACCGATACCGTACATATCAACGTGGGTGAAAGCGGCATTCTGATAAGCAACGGCAGCGTGGAGATTACCGCTGGCGGGTCGACGATCACCATTAACGCCGCCGGCGTGATGGTGAATGGTAAGAAGATTGAGCTCAATGCCTGACAGGGAAAAGGAATGAACGCGGCGAAGAATCCGACCGAAAAAGTGATGAACGAGCTTGAGCTTAGCTGGCTGGACGCCAGCGAGCAGGCGGAGCAGATCCGCTTATTTATCTGGCGGGTGCCTGCCGGCGGCGAGTCGCTGCTTGATGGTTTTATCGCGCTGCAGCAGCACCCCGAAGGGCGCTCGCTGCCGGATCTGCTGCTGGGGCTAACCACGCCGTTTGAGACCAGCTATGGCTACAGCGACGCGCTCGGGCGCGAGTTTGTGGAACATTACGAAGCGACGCCGGATGCCGCTATATGGGATGCCGAACGCTTTCTTCCGACCTATAGCCCGGCGCAGTTGCGGCAGCTGCTGCAGGATTTTGCGACGACATTTCATGACGATTTACGTTATCTGGTGTTGGTGCTGAAACCCTCCGCCGTCAGCGATGAAAAGGCGTTGAACCGCTGGTTGAACGGCTGGCTGGCGCAGGAGGCGTGCAACGCCAGACTGTTACTGATCGACACCCTTGAGCAACCGATCTGGCAGCCGCTGTATGAGGCGCATCCGCGCAGGGTACGGCTGCTGACCGATGATGTCGACAGTATGAAAGTGATGCACCAAACCGCGCGCGGGCAGAGCGATCCGAATCCCGATCGCCTGCTGTTTCGCCGCTATCTGGCTGACGCCATGCTGCTGCTGGAAAAAGGCAGCGCCGCGCAGGTGGCCGCGCGCGGCGGCATGGCGCTCGGCGTCGCCCAGCGCTGCGGTTGGGCCGACCAGCAGGCGATGATGCATAACCTGATCGCCGGCGGTTGGTTGAAAGGTAACGATCATCAACGGGCCGTCGAACACTACCGCCAGGCGCAAAACATCAGCGGCGAAATTGCCGAGCCGGCGCTTAAAGGACAACTGCGTACCCAAAGCACTTTTGGCGAGGCCGGCGCCTGGTTTGCGCGCAAAGAGTATCTCCAGGCGGCGAAAGGCTATCGCCGGGCGGCGGGTGAAGCGCAAGCCATTCCACATCCGGTATTTGCCGTAGAAGGCTGGCGGATGTCCGGTTTTTGTCTCAACCTCGCCGGGCATCGGGCAAAAGCGATGGAGGAGTATGCCCACGCCATCCAGGCGGCGGAGCCGATCCCACGGCAAGAGCGCGCCCAGACCACGCTGCCGCTGGCATTTCAGGATCTGCTGCGCATCCATGATAAACGGCGAACCGAGGCGCTTGAAGCCTGCGCGACGCGCTGGCAAAGCGAAAAACAGCGCTTAATCCAGCAGGCGGAAGACCGCTTGCCGCGGGAACCTGTCGTCGAACAGGTAAAACGCGTGGATCGGCAGTTACAGCTACAGCTGGAAGCCGCGTTCGCGCTGATCCGCGAAGCGCGGGAAAAACTGATCCGCGGCGGCGATGACAGCTTTCGCCGCGTGATCCGTCTGGCGCGGGAGACGCTGCATCCGCACTGGAACGGCCTGCCGGAGATCGCCCACCCCTTTGATGCCCCGCCGGGTGAATGGCAAAGCCTGCCTGCCTGGGGAAATACCGATGCATCATCCACTGAAACTGCAGGGAGCAACCCGCTATGAAGACCCGGATTATTATTATTGTTGCCGTGACGCTGCTGGCAATCCTGTTTTTAAGCCTCTCGGACGGCGGTTTCGCCACCGAAGTGCGCACCTTCCTGCGCGCGCTGCTGCGCGCCATGTTCTGAGGCGCGTCTGATGCACTCCGGCGCTCACTTCGACCCGCAGCTTGGCCTGGATATCCATACTTATCCCTGGCCGCTGCCGACGCCGCATATCGGCATCGTTTTCGACGTGTTTGATTATCTGCCGCTGCTGGGCACTACCGTACACGTCAACGGCATCAAACGCGCCAGCGCGGGGACCGGCGGTATTGCGGTGCATATTCCGGTCGGCGGAGTGTGGGTACCGCCGCTGCGCGCGCCCGGCGGCCCGCAGATGGAAGACGAGCTGTTTATGGGCAGTAAAACCGTCGCCGTCGACGGTGAGCCGTTTTCCCGTATCGGCATGCCGGTGCTGAGCTGTAACATCCTCGGAATGGTGCCGCCGTTCCGCCTGAAGCGGCTGAGCAAACCAAAGCCGCTCTCGCTAACGCTGCCGCTGACGTTTAACCTCGCGATTCCCAACAATGTGATTGTCGGCGGGCCGCCAACCATCAACCTGATGGCGCTGCTGATGCGCGCCGGGTTAAGCGGGTTGGGCAAGGGGTTGAAGAAAGTTAAAAAAACGCCGCAGTGGCGACTGTTTATGCGGCGGTTTAAAAAGCTGCGCCAGAAGCTGTTTCGCAACATGGATCCCGGCGTCCTGAAATGCCGGGTGCTACGCGCCGAACCGGTTGATATCCGCGACGGTAGCGTGAGCCTGGAGCATGAGGATTTTTTGTTACCCGGCCGCCTGCCGCTGGCGTGGACGCGAAGCTACTCGTCGGCGGATCTCGATGAAGAAGGGCTGTGCGGTTACGGCTGGTCAACTCCGGCTGACACCCGCCTTGAAATACTGGCCGATGAAGGCGTCGCGGTGTTGACCCAGCCTGAAGGGATGACGCTGTTTGCGGCGCTGCCGCAGTCCGACGGCCGCGAGCAGGCTATTGTTGGCCTGCCGGACGGCAGCCGCCTGTGGCGGGAAACCCGTAATGGCGAATGCTTCTGGCATGTTGAGCAGGAAGGGAGCGCGCGGCTGCAATTTCGCGGTAAGCGCGGGCCGCTGGCGATTTACCGGCTGGCGGACCGTAACGGTAACGGCTGGCAGTTCGACTGGCAGGGGCGCGAACTTGAGCGCATCCGCGAGTTCAGCACGCGCGGCATGAGCGGCAGGGAGATCCTCGTCACCTGGCAGGATGGCCGCCTGCGGGCGCTACGCCTGCGCAACGCGCTGGATGACGAGATCACGCCGCTGACCCGCTATGAATACGATAGCGATAATCAGTTGAGCGCGGAGATCGATGCGCTTTCGCATCCGCGGCGCTTCTACTATCAACAGCGCCATATGACCAGCCATGTCGACCGTAACGGCCAGGGCTTCCACTACCAGTTCAATGACGAGTGGCGGGTGGTTCACGCCTGGGGCGACGGCGGCGTATGGGATTACCATTTCGCCTGGCACGACTTGCTCAACGAAGTGGAAATCACCGATTCCAACGGCCATGTAACGTCTGTCAGCTTTGATGATAACGGCCTGCCGGTTTCAGAGATCGATCCGATCGGCGGCAATACCGTCTTCCACTACGATGATTTTGGCCGTACCGTCGAACTCATTGAGCCGGACGGCAGCGCGCGTCGCTGGGAGTATGATGAACAGGGGCGAATGATCGCCGAACATCTGCCGGACGGTAGCCAGATTCAGGCGGCCTACAATGAAGACGGCGATGTGCTGACGTTGATTGATGAGAAAGGCGCGTGTTGGCGTTCGGACTATGACGAACGCGGCAACCTGCTGGCGGGAACGGACCCTACCGGCGTCACCACGCGCTATCAGTATGATGAGTACGGACAACTGAGCGCGGCGGACGTGCCGGGTTCCGGGCAGAGTCGTTATCACTATGATCGGTTTGGTTTTTTGCAGGCGCTGAGCCAGGCCGGCGCGGGAACCACTCAACTGCGGCATTCCGCGCGCGGCACGCTGCTGGAGCGTATTGACGCCAGTGGCGGTAGCAGCCGTTTCCACTGGGACAGCAAGGATAGGCTGGTGGCGATGGTCAATCCGCAGGGCGGCGAAATTCGCGTCGCTTACGACCGGGAAGATTCACCGCTTCACTTCACCGATGAAGCCGGCCAGATAACCCGTTTTCGTTATAACCGCACCGGAATGCTGGCCGCCTGCGAGACGCCGGATGGCGCGACGCTTGCCTATCAGTACGACCTGGAAGATCGCCTGCTGGCGGTGATCAACCAGAACGGTCAGCGCTGGCAGCTGACCCGCGACGCGCTGGGGCGCATCGCCGCGGAGACCGATTACTGGGGACAGGTGACCCGTTATGGCTGGGATAAAGGCAACCGGCTGATCGGCCGTGAGGATCCGCTGGGGCGGCTGGTGCGCTACGGTTACGACCGCGGTGGGCGGCTAAGCGAGCGGCGCAGCGGCGATACCCTGCAGGCGAAGTATCATTACGATCCCTGCGGGCGGATGGTGCTGTGTGAGAATCCGTGGCGGCGGCTGGCGTGGCGCTATGATGACGCCGGGCGGGTGCTGCTGGAGGAGCAGGACGGTTTTCAGCTGCATTATGGCTATAACGAGCGCGGCCTGCTGGTCTCCCGGCGCAGCGACAGCGGTCATCAGGTGCGTTACGCCATGGATGAGTATGACCGGTTGAGCCAGATCCAGCTGAATGACGATGCGCCGATCGTGCTGGGTTACGATGAGGCCGGGCGGCGGGTCAGCGAGCAGCTGTCGGCTGAAGTGACGCGTCATTTCACCTACGACCGGCTCGGCCAGCTGACGTCGCAGCAGGTGTTGCAGAATGATTTACCGCTGTTCACCAGCGGCTTCAGCTGGGATAGGCTGGGTAACCTGACCCGGCGCGATGACAGCCTGTGGGGCAGCGATCGTTACGCTTACGATCCGGTGGGGCGCTTGACGGCCCATACCGCGCCGGACGGTACGCTGCGGCAGTTTGTGCAGGATGCGGCAGGCAGCCACCTGCAGACGCAGACCCGGGCGGTGAATGAGAGCGCCGGAGGCTGGTTCCGCGAGGGGCAGCAGCGCGGGGTGCGTTATGTATTCGATCGCGCGGGCGAGCTGCGACAGCGGCGCGATGTCCGGCATAACGGCGAGAAAGAGGATTTTAGCTGGGACGATAACCGCCAGCTGGTGGCGGTGCGCAAGGGCGAGCGGCTGGTGCGCTACGGTTACGACGGGCTGGGGCGCCGGGTGTTCAAGCAGACGGCGGAAGAGACGCGCTGGTTCTACTGGCAGGGCGACGCGCTGGCGGGGGAAACGGTCACTATCACCCGCGAACCGCTGGCGGCACAGAACATTTTTGATACCGGCAGCCGGCTGCAGCGGCAGAAAGCGCAGGCCGCGCTGTTCAGCAGTATGCGCGAGTACGTGTACTATCCGGGAAGTTTTCAGCCGCTGGCGCTGCTGACGCAGGAAGCGGGCAGGAAGGAGAGCTGGCACTATCATTGTGACCCGAACGGCGCGCCGGTCCGCCTGACGTCATTACAGGGCGAGATAGTGTGGTCAGAGAAGACGGGCGTATGGGGAGAAAAAGGGGAGATCTACGCCGATCGTATCAGCAACCCGCTGCGTTTCCAGGGACAGTATTTTGACGCTGAAACGGGGCTGCACTATAATCGACATCGTTACTATGATCCTGAAATTGCGGGATTTATTAGTCAGGATCCGATTGGATTAGCCGGTGGGCTGAATGTTTATCAGTATGCGCCGAACCCATTAAGCTGGATCGATCCGCTGGGACTAAAATGTGGCTTCGCGGAAAAGGACAATATAACCCAAAGGTGGGTAAATAAATTAACAGGTAAAACTCCGGCTGAAATAGACTCCCTTTTAACATCTAAAGGTTGGACGAAGATCTATCCACAAGCTGGTAGGCCTGAGGCTATTCAACATATACAATATGTGAAAACGACAAAATCTGGTACAACATATAAATTAGATTATCATCCTGGTGGTAACGCAAAACAACAAAATATTCATGGAAATGATTACTGGAAGGTTTATAGGACTAATAGTGAAGGTGAGGATATCGTATATGGACGTATAGGTCATGGTGGTTTTGAAAATTATGATCTAATAAAGGACTCTCCTGTTTATGTCGACGGTGTATTAGTAAATGGTGGGATGTAAAATGTTTGATTTTTCTGCAGAAATAAAATCATTTCATTCGTTAGGCGATGTGCTGTTAAATACAAATATATCTGTCTATCTTGCTGAAATGTATGCTGACCATTGTGTTGAGTACAAAGAGTATCTTCTACCTGATGCGAGTAAGAGATTTGCCTATGTATTGGATGATACTTTAACTATATCAACCGAACCTGATGGAAATATATTTTCTATTGGATGCAATCAAAATTACAAAGGGTTATACAAAAACTTATTATATGCCGGTCAAGAATTTGGTGAGATAAAAAAACTCACTTATCGGCAAAGAATATTTAATGGTTCCATTATTATAGACGAGGATTTTGGCATTCAATTTATATTACCCTCACCATTTGATGAGATAGCTGACAGTATAGATAACATTCCGTCCGACTTGAAATTGAATGAAATATATATAGGGGATTTTTCATTTTGGAATCCATGTAAATAACAAAGCAAAGCCGGGTAATAAATTAACTCTTCCCGGCCTTTATAGCAACGCTGCGCTTTGGGAACTCTATCTTAGAGCTTAGATTGGTGCGGGTTGACGGTACGATTGGCCCAGGGGATAGGATTGTTCGTCTGATCCGATTGGATTAGCCGGTGGGCTGAATGTTTATCAGTATGCGCCGAACCCGCTGGGATGGGTGGATCCGTGGGGGCTGACTGGAAAACCGTTAAACTCACCTGATATAAGCAAGTGGCTTAATAAAGGGGGAACGGTTTGGCAAGAAGTTGAAAGCAAAGTTTGGGTATACCAAGATAGTGCTGGCAATGTTGTTCGCTATCCAGAAGGGTTTCCAGATTTTACACCATATGAAAGGCAGAGTGTTAATGTTCCAGACTTAAGGGGAGATCATAGTAAGTCACCTGGAGGAGATTTTGGTAAAGCAGATGCATTAGCGCCAAAAGGCCAGGCGAATTATGATCTTAATACGTGGCATCATCATCAAAATGGCATCACAATGCAGGAAGTTCCCAAAAATATTCATCGCCGGTTCACCCATAGAGGCGGTGTATCTAAAATAAAAAGCAACTGTCAATAATATCAGGAGTTATAGAATGCCTATTTTGACTGGATTAAGTATTGATAAACAAGATATTAGTTATCTGGAGGGACATTTCTCTGTTGCTTTTCCTGATGATTACAAAGATTTTTTAAAAAAATACAATGGATATAGAATCGTGGCACCTGACTATTGCGACCTACCATTCGACAAAGTTGATAATGATTTTATTTCATTCGATGTGCTTCTTGGTTATAAGACTAGTAATAGTAATTTTGATATAGTTGAAATTAATGAAGAGTTACTAGATGAAATATCGTTTATTGATGGTGCACTAATAATTGGCATGGATCCAAGTGACAATGGCTATGTCCTGATAACTAAAAATAATTTGGCCGGAGTTTATTACTGGGACCGGACTTGCCTACATGCTGAGGATAATAAACAAAGCTATGATATTAGTGATGATGATGATTTAAATCATCTTTATCTTATAAATAAAACCTTTTCAGATTTTTTTGGAAGTATAATTAATCTAACAGTCAATAAAGGAATGAAGTTGTCTACGGGATTGTAATGATACTCTTAATTTAAGGATGTACTTCTTTAATACCCTGTATGGTTAATTATCATGCAGGGTTCAATAATAAATTGGATTGCACATCTATAATGTCAAGTATTAAAAAGTAAGAAATGGAATCATAGGATTTAGGGAGCCTTGCTTCCTGATAGATATAAACATTTTGGAAATTTTAATGGTTCAGAAGAAAAATATCAGTATTTCCAGTAAAGGAGTATTGCTCTATGAAAGAACTCGAAAATACAAAAATTGAATCCTAAGTTAACTCCTTTGTTGAACAAGGAAATGAGTTACATAATGACAAAAAATATGCTCAGGCTTTAGAGCAATGTGAAAAGCCTGGAATATTTTGCCTGAACCAAAACCAGAATGGCAAGTTGCTAACTGGATTACCGCAAATATATTCAGCGCTTATTTTGACCTTGGTGATTACAATGAGGCAAAAAAAGGGGCGAAATGACGTTGCAAACGAGAGTAAGAAATATTTCTTTAAATGATAAAAATCCTCGCTACTGTGTGGGTTTTGCAATGCGAAAGCCCTTTGAGCAAATGGTATAATGCCGGGAAAAAGGATTCCAGCCGGCGGTACAGGCATTTTTTTGATTCCGGCAGCCGGCAGCATGCGCCGGTCCGCCTGACGTCATTGCAGGGCGAGATAGTGTGGTCTGAGAAGACGGGCGTATGGGGAGAAAAAGGGGAGGTCTACGCCGAACGTATCAGCAACCCGCTGCGTTTTCAGGGCCAGTATTTTGACGCTGAACGGCTGAATACCTTACTTACCTCTCTCGCGGCATCCCCTTCTTACTACTGTACATCGCTTTATCCGCACTGTTCAGCAATGTATCGGCATCCGCGGCATCGTGAGGGAAAAGCGCAATGCCGATGCTGCCGGAAATCGTAATAACATACTCGTGGATCAAAAATGACTGAGTCAGCGCATTGCTGATTTTTTCCGCCGTTTGTCGGGGGAGCGGATCGTTTACCTTTAATCCGGGGAGCAGGGCGATAAACTCGTCGCCGCCGAGGCGGGCTACCGTATCACCTTCTCGTAAAACGCTTTGTAGACGGAATGCTACCAGCCGCAGCAGTTCGTCACCCACGGCGTGGCCGTAAACATCATTCACCGGCTTAAAGCGGTCGAGATCGATAAAGAGCAGCGCCACCTCTGTCTCATTGGCGATAGCCTGAGTAATCGCCAGCTCCAGGCGATTAACCAACAGCCTGCGGTTTGGCAATCCGGTCAGCGCGTCGAAGTTGGCGTGCAGCCAGACCACCTGCTCCCGCTGTTTGCGGTCGGTGATATCGCGAATAAACGCGGAGAAAATCTGCTTGCCTGATTGTTGATGTGGCCAGATTGACAGCTCGATAGGAAACTTGCCTTTAGTGCGATGCAGGGCGGTAATTTCGATGGTGCGATTAAGGATATTCGACGGCTGAGCCGCCTGAAAGCGCATTAAACCACGTGCGTGCTGCTCGCGAAACTCTTCCGGCACGATCATCTCGCCCAGGTTGTTGCCGATAGCTTCCCCTGCGGACCAGCCGAACATTCTTTCCGCGGCCTGGTTCCAGTTAATCACTACGCCCGCATGATTGATGGTAATCACCGCATCCTGTGCGGTCTCAACCAGTTGTCGATGGTTCTCCTCGCTTTCTGCCAGCGCTCGCTGCATCGACTCAATCTCGCTGATACTCTCTTGCAGCTCACGATGCATTTCCGCAAGCGAAAGCGAGAAAAAGCGAATACGCTCTTCTACTGACATATTTTTCATTTCGGCGTAGAGATCGCTGGCGCTACGTGGTGGCATAAGGCGTTCCTGATGAATCGAAGAGAATATTCAACCAATATAACAATAAGTGTAGTTAAAAAAAGATCAGCTGCTGACATCTCCGCTATTTTATCTATTAAATAAAATCTATTGTAAATTTGTCCAGATTTAAATTTAACGCTTAGTTACAGATGGATCATATTCCGGAGGTAATAATCCGCACTCTTTATAAAGCGTATTAAGGACAATTTATCGTGAATACTTTCTTGCGTAACACCCTGGCCGCCGTGTTGATGACTGCGGGTCTTTCCGTTGCCGCTCAGGCCGCGACGACAACCGAAGTACCGCCGTTATCCCAGGACCCGGTGGTGCAACATCTCAAGCTGAGCAACGATCAGGTCAGCAAAATTCAGGCCCTGCGTCAGGAGCTGGAAACAAACCTCAAAAATATCAAAATTGGTGGTTACCAGGATGGGGCTCTGGTTGATGTGATTCAATCCGGCAAATGGGATGATGCGAAAGTAAAACAGCAGTTAGCCGCTTTTGCGCAATTGGATCAGCAAACGCGTTATTACCGAGTGAAATATTACTTCGGTATTAATCAGGTACTGACGGCTGAACAGCGCGAGCAGGTAAAAAAAGATCTGCAGCAGGCACTAAACTAAACAATGTACGCATGTTGCGCCCTTTGGCGGAACATGCGTAATGACTTTCCGCAATGAAAAGACAAGGGTGTCATCATGAAGAAGTTTCTCTTTATTGCGCTGGGAATGACCGCGTTGTTTAGCCAGGCTGGGGTCGCCGGGACTAAAACGTTGGTTGATTATGGCGTCGTACAGGAAAGCCATATTATTAGCAACCCGCATCAGCGCCAGCCACTTCGTACGCTGGCTGCGGGAACGCTGGGCGGCGTTGTCGGCCATCAATTCGGTAATGGTAAAGGGCAGACGGCGATGACCGCCGCAGGCGCCCTGGCCGGAGCTGGCGCTTCACGCTATCACCAGGATCGGCAGCAGGGCGCTCAGCAGGTTGAACTGCTAATCAAAACCAATAGTGGCCAGGTGATACAGGTGCTACAGGGTTACGACGGTCGGCTTATCTTCAACAAGGGAGATAAGGTGCGTATCCTGACGTCGGGAAATGATACCCGGGTGGATAAATCGGTGTAATGCGCCAAGCGGGAGCCAATATACTCCCGGTTGGCGTGACACGTTATGCTGATTTCAGCATATCAAAGCGGATAATCCGCGAACGTCCCAGCTCTTTCGCCCGATACAGCGCGGCATCTGCAGCACGTAGCAGGCTGTCGCTTTGCGCGTGTTGCGGATAGCTGGCGATACCGATAGAGACATTCACCTGGCCTATGTCCGTCAGCCCGCAGCGTAAAGTCATATTTCTCACGTTGTTGTAGATTTCAGTCGCGCAGGCTTCCGCTCTGGCCTCATCGCTGCCGGAAAGCAGCACCAAAAACTCTTCGCCGCCATAGCGGAATGCCATGCCAATATCGCGAACCACGCGCTGGATGATCGCTGCGACGTTTTTAATCACCAGATCGCCCGCTTCATGGCCGTAATTATCGTTAACCGCCTTAAAGTGATCGATATCAATCATCAGGCAGCTCAGCGGACTGTTGTTGCGCACCGCCAGATTCATCTGCGTATGCAGCGCTTCCTCAAGATGGTGGCGGTTTCGCAACCCGGTCAGAGAATCAAACAACGCTTTTTCCAGCAGCGCGTTGCGCAGACGCTGATTGGACAGCGCCAGGCCCAGCGCTTCCGCCATGAGTTCGAGATAGGCGCGGGAAGGGGCTGTCTCACTGGTGACATTACGAAAAGAGAGCAGGCCAATGGCTTCACCCTGGGCGATCAGTGGGACGCACAATGATTGCTCGTTACATTCTTGCGGCAGATGATAGCAGGCGATGTCCGGCTCGCCGTTAACCGGCGGATGGCTCAGACCGCGGCGTACTGCCCAGCAGTTATCAGGATAAAAGACTGCGGGCTCGTCAGGTGGCGAAAGCCACTGCGCGACGCAGCGCATTTGCCAGGGATCGGTATCCAGAATATACAGTCGGCCAGGAACGTCCGGCGCGATGTTGGGCGCGAAAAGTTCAGCGACCTTCACCACATCCTCGAATGACTCACATCCCTGCAAGCGTTGAGTCATTCGCGCCAGCAGTTCACGAACCGCCCAGTCGGCATCGCGTTGTTGTTCAAGGCGCTGGCGGGCAAGGCCATTTTCGCGAAAGATGCGGATTGCCTGCGCCATATCGCCGATTTCATCGATCTGTTTGAAGTGCGGTGGTTCGACGGCATAATCCTGTGATGCCAGACGTTGTACCACATCGCTGAGTCGTACCACTGGGGTGAGTACCCGGCGTTTGAGAATAAAACCGAGAACAAATAAAAACATTAAGGCGGTCAGGCCGACCATCGCTTCCGAAAGCGTCCGCCAGAGGCGCGATTTTTCAGTAGCTTGCTGCATGGCGTTGTTCGTTCGGCCTTCCAGCAGCAGGCGGAAATGATCGATCTGCGTTTGCACCCGATCCAACTCCTGCTCATAAGGCTTGCCGTAAACCTGCAAAATTGCCTCTTTCTCTTCGCCGCGAGCGACGCGATCGATGGCGGCCTGCTGTTCATCTTGTAATTCATCGACAATACGCAGGCCGTCGCGCAACAGCGCCAACTCCTGCTGGCTGGCGCCAATGTCTTTTAGTTTAAGCAACCGATCTTCAATTGATTTGAGAGCTTGGATCTGCTGACGATACTGTTGCAGGGTCTCTGGTTGTTTTTCGATGACGTACAGTCGCGTGAGGTCCGAAAGCTCCCACGCGTCGCTTTCTATCTCATCGGCAAGACGAACGAACGCATCCCGTTGTTGTACTGCCTGGCGTTCAGCGCGATCGGCGCCGGAAGCCATTAGCATCGCCATACCGGATGCAATGGTCAGGCCTACGGTGATCCCGTAGGCCCAGTTAGTCATGGTGGCGATTCTCACCGAATATTTCCTTGCAGGCAGATGAATGAGGCATTCGTCTTTTTATTATAGAACCCCGCAGCCAACCGGAAGATTCATAGGCGCGGTATGCGGGTGACGAGGTGGTGTAACTCCTCGGCATGCTGGCGCAAAACAAGATACACATCGTTATCCAGAGCGCCATTTATAACATCAGTTTCGATAAGATGTAACGCCTCTTGATACGGCATACCGAGCCGATAAGGGCGATCCTCAACGAGCGCGGTAAAGATATCCGCAACGGCGATAATTCTGTCTGGAAGGTGCAAATAACGATGATTCAAATGAAGTGGATAGCCGCTGCCATCGAGTTTTTCATGGTGATTAGCGGCCCAATCGATGATTTCCGCCAGATCGGTGAAATCTCGTAATATTTCACCGGTCATATAGCTGTGTTCGCGAATCAATTCGGCTTCGTCATCGCTAAGTTCAGCCTGTTTTTCGAGGATCGCCAGTGGAATATATATTTTGCCGATATCATGCAAATAGCCGGCAATTTCAATTTTACGGCACACCAGCGGCGGTAAATTCATATAGACGGCGAGGGCATAAGAAATTTCGCCAACCATGATGCTGTGGCTGGCGGTGAAACTACTGTAGGTATCAACAATTTTCGCGATCAGCAAACAAATATCTTTCAGACCATCGATGTCAATATATACGTCGTTAATCGGCCCCACAATTTCCAGCAACCGCTGAATATGCTCTGCTTGCATATGGCGCCAGAAGGTAGGGTGTTGCGCTAGTTCACGCAGAGTATCGCAAAGTGGTGGATCGATATCGCGATAGTCATCGACAAAGCGGGCGACGAGCGCCTTTTGTTGGTCCGGGGCAACGACGCCTTGCGTAGGAAGGAGACGCTCAAAGCAGTCCGCAAAATAGACGATATGCTGCTCCAGAGTGCCTTTGCGGGTTGGATCAAAGTGGTGATCGCCAATAATAGGGCGAATAAGGGTAAAAGTGTCCAGGCCGGCAAGCATCTGTACGCCGCGGATTTGGTGTGGGTCATAAAGGTTATCTATCGCATTCAGTGAGTCAATGCGCCGCTTATCACCCAGTACGCCGATATCATGCAGCAGCGCGGCCAGAAAGATGGTTTTTTGCTGCAGTGCTGGAAGCTCCAACGCCAGCGATAATTTGTAGCTTATCAGCGCCGTGCGCAGTAAATGCAGGTCCAACCTTGGGTTGATGGCGTTAATGACGCGCGTGACCAGCATTAAAGCCGACTTTAAGGCAATACGCATTTTTCTCTCCGTCCATGTAAACCGCTGTTGCCGTTAATCCTGTGGCATCCGAAAGCATGCTCAAATGCCTCCCGGACGCTGCATGAGTGAAGAGATGTATATCTGAGGCTTCATCCACGCTCCGTAAACAATTCATTTTAGCTCACATAGTCGCTTTCATTCTGCTAATCACTTGATGAATCCTTTCACAGTTTGATTCATATCTAGTTGCGATGAGGAGTGATTGCTTTTACATCACCTTTCAGGAGGCGATAGGCGCGGACTGACAAACCCAAATCAGCGATAATGTGTTGTCAGTCTCAATTTTGCGAGATGGCATCGGCAATGCGGTTTAATTGCCACGAGTGCAGCAAAGAGTAACAACCAGGGAATAGTTGAGAGTCCTGCGAACGCGACTATTAGTTAATTGCAATGTTATACTTTTGTCAGTATTTATCAGTAAGCATAAATAATCCTGTTCTTATTTATATTTATTAATAGCTAACATTTTTAATCGGCTAGCACGGTCGCAAATATTATTATCCACAGTGATTGTTTGCACTGACTATATTTGATGTATGTATGTTTTTGCCCGTGCGCGTTCAGGGCCTAATGTGCCGGAAGGCGGCGTCAACAGCGGCCTGCGTGATGTCATGCCTGTAAAATCGCCAGATAGCAGTTTAAGTCCATTCCTATATCAGAAAAAATCATTAGCGCGAAAATGATTATCAGCGTGAATATGAATGAACGGACTTCATTTTCGCTTTACAATTTGTAACATCTGTGAATCTATTATGTATTTTGGCATTAAGTGTAATTTTTTCTTGCTGCCGTGAATTTACCAGGATTACTATTGTCTGACTTGCTGTATCGCCTAATGACGGATGAAGGGACTCGTTTTTTCCTTAAGCGTTACCCTATATTTTAATGTTTACAGGAAAAACCATGTCTTGCGCCTTTAAAAAACATCTATTGCTTCCCCGCTATTGGGTGACCTGGTTTGGCCTGGCCATTCTTTGGTTAATCGTCCAACTCCCTTATCCCGTGTTACATACGCTCGGTACTAGCGCAGGGCGGTTATCACGTCGTTTTCTGAAACGTCGGGAACACATTGCCCGGCGTAACATTGAGCTGTGCTTTCCGGAGATGTCATGCGCTGCCCGCGAAAAGCTGCTGGAAGAGAACTTTATGTCTCTCGGCATGGGGCTTATCGAAACGGGTATGGCGTGGTTCTGGAGCGATGAACGCGTTAAAAAATGGTTTGACGTCGACGGTATCGCCAATCTGAACAATGCGCTCAGCGCCGATAAAGGCGTGATGGTTGTTGGCATTCACTTTATGTCACTGGAGCTGGGTGGCCGCGCAATGGGCTTGTGTCGTCCGATGATGGCGACGTATCGCCCGCACAATAGCCCGCTTATGGAGTGGGTGCAGACTCGCGCTCGTCTGCGCTCGAATAAAGCGATGATCGACCGTCGTAATCTCTCCGGTCTGGTACATGCGCTGAAATCCGGTGAGGCGGTGTGGTTTGCGCCGGATCAGGATTACGGCCCGAAGGGCAGCGTATTTGCGCCGTTCTTCTCGGTTCCACAGGCGGCGACGACTAATGGTACCTGGGTGCTGTCGCGCCTCTCCGGTTCAAAAATGCTGAGTATCAGTATGGTGCGCAAGCTGGATCGTAAAGGCTACAGCCTGCATATCAGTGAAGTCATGAATGATTATCCCGGCGAAGATAAACAGATTGCCGCCAGTTATATCAACAAGGTCATTGAACGCGAAATTCTGCGTGCGCCGGAGCAATACCTGTGGGTGCATCGCCGGTTCAAAACCCGCCCGCTTGGTGAAACTTCGGTATATTAGTACCACAGTTGCGCTCCACGCTTTCAAAATGACCGCAGTTGCGTTAACGTGAGCCGGATCATACTTTTTGTTGAAAGCGAAGGAGTGCAGCGTGTTCGCTGAGTTTGGTGTTTTGAATTATCTGACCTACCTGGTCGGGGCTATTTTTATCATTCTCGTACCAGGTCCCAATACTTTTTTTGTACTGAAAACCGGTATCGCGCACGGCGTTAAGAAAGGATACCTTGCCGCCGCTGGCGTATTTATCGGCGATGCGGTTCTGATGTTCCTGGCTTTTGCTGGCGTTGCGACGCTTATCAAAACGACCCCGGTGCTGTTTAATATTGTGCGCTATCTCGGCGCGATTTATCTGCTTTGGTTGGGCGCCAAAATGCTCTACTCGGTATTTAAACAGCGCGAGGGGCATGATGCCGCCGATGCTGAGCCGGGGAGCGCGATCCTCAAACGCTCGTTAACCCTGAGCCTGACCAACCCAAAAGCGATCCTTTTTTATGTCTCTTTTTTCGTCCAGTTCATTGACGTTAATGCGACATCGCCGGGCGTCGCGTTCTTTATCCTGGCGCTAACGCTGGAGATCATTAGTTTTATCTACATGAGCTTCCTTATCCTGTCTGGTTCGTTTGTGACGCGCTATGTGAAAACCAAAAAGAAACTGGCGAAATTGGGCAACAGCTTGATCGGTCTGGTCTTTGTCGGCTTTGCCGCACGCCTGGCGACGCTGCAGTCCTGATCCCGGAAACTATCTGCCAGCGATAATCGCTGTGTTGTAACAAAAACCCTTCAATTTTTATTGCATTGGTGTTACATATACAGCCGATTATCGCTCACAGAGAAGGGAACCCGGATGATTCTGCAAAAAATCCTCAGTAATAAAAACGGCAAGAAGTTTCTGTTGTCGATGGCGACGGTATTTGCTATTGCGCTTGCCGTCGTGGGCCGCGCAACGTTCGGTGGCGTGGTGAGCGAGTACAACATGCCGTACTCGGAGTGGACAACTTCAATGTTCTTCCTGCAAGGCGCGATGGTGATGGTTTACAGTACCGTGTTCACCGTGTTATTTGCTATCCCGCTGGGCTTTCTGTTTTTAGGTTCTGATCGTCAGGACTAAATGCAACAAGGCGAACTCTTGTTCGCCTTTTTGAATGATCCTATCTGTCACCAGCCACGGTCATGATGATGGTGGTGGTGTCGATGATGATAACCATCATCTACGATACATCCCGATAACAGCGTGCACAGCGCAATAATCAACGGTAACACCATCGGTTTTTTCATTACTCACTTCTCCAGTTAATGCCCGCTTTAGCAAATAAATACAGCGAAGCGGCTGATGAAGTGAGTGTATCGTCTTAACTTATTGAGTAGATAAGACAACTCTGCAATACCGGGCGGAGGGGAGAAATGAGATTACCACCAGCCCAATTCGGTACCGGCAACCACCACGATGGCGACGATAATCATAATAATGGTCGTCTTTTTCATGATGCCCCCCCTGGCGCCGCATAGCCGCCAACAAAAAACCAGCCCAGAAAGACCACGGCGACGATGAAAATCACCACCGGAAAAAGAATACCCAATTTCATGCTCAGTTCCTGTCTATTAACGTTATGTTATCTATCATACTGGAAAGTTATGCTTTTTGGTCAATATCGAACCGAGTCAGCATGCGGCGTGCGTTTTTGTCGTGGTACATAGCCTCATCCGCCGCGCGTAGCGCCTGCTCAACATCCATATTTCGCGGATCGACTTCGATCACCCCAAAGCTGGCGCCAGGATATTCTATACCGTGTCCGGCCAGGCGGTAACGTCCGGTAAGCTGCTGGCGTAAGTGGGCAATAAACGCCTCCTGCGCGGATGATTCAAGCGCCGGGCCGATGATTAAAAACTCATCGCCGCCGAGGCGGCCAACGGTATCTTCGTCACGCACGCTGGCACTTAATCGTTCGCCTATCTGGATGAGAAAACTGTCGCCGCAGGGGTGGCCCAGTTTATCGTTAATCGCTTTAAAATCATCGAGGTCGATGAAGATAAGCAGAAGTCTGCGTTGTTGGGCGCCAGCAGCGATAAACAGCGTCTTAAGATGTTTAAACAATGCGCGACGATTAGCTAAACCTGTCAACTCATCGGTGTAGGAGTGCATCTCCAGTGCCGCATTCGCGCTGCGCAGTTGCTGAACCAGCGTCTCTTTCTCCACGTAATGAGAGATCAGGCTGGCGAACAGGATCATGACCTGCTCGCCTTCCAGGTTAAAGGGCTGCTTGACGCGGCTGGTGGCGCACAACGTGCCATATAAGGAACCATCGGCAAGATGGACCGGGATACTGAAGAACGTAGCGATACCGAGCTCCTGCGCGGCAATACAGGAGCGCCAACGTTGGCCAACGTCGTTGCAAAATATACAGTTATCATCGATCGCGCGTTTGCAAAGCGACTCGTCCCAGGGAACGGAGAACCCTTCGGGGATCTGCATTTCGCTGCTGTTGTGGGCATACATGACGAGCTGGCGCTGGGCTTCGAAGTCAATGCGGGTGAGATAAGTTGACTCCATGCGGGTCACCAGCTCCAGCATTTCCAGCAATTGTCGCACCAACGTTTCGAGCGTTCGTTCGGTAGCAAGCGTCTGTGAGACGCGGGCAAGAATGAAGTCTGACATGAATGAAACGGCCCCCGGACGTTAGCGCAGTACTGCGAGCTTGCGCAGCGAACAGCTAATAACAAACATATTTATAACGAATGTATCACATTTGGCAGGGGGATATCTGCTATCGCGACGGTAAAAAAAAGCCCCATCGGGGGCGATGGGGCAAAACTCATTGATTATGGAATGATCTGTTCTCTGGTCAATTCGAGAACGAGCGCTACTCTAAAGGGCAAAAGTGTAGTTAAAATGGAGAAACCGTGGAGATTCAGGGCGAAAGGTCGCTTTGAATAAAACAGGAGCAATTATGAAGTGGATAGTAATGATGTTGCCGCTGGCGTTAGCGGGCTGCGCTCAGTCACAACAGCCTGATGCGCCGCCGCCGCCAAACTCGATCGGGATGGCCAATCCGGCCGCCGTCTATTGCGACCAGAAGGGCGGTAAGCAGGTTCCGGTCCAGACACCTCAGGGCGTGCGCACCGACTGTAAACTTCCCAGTGGCGAAACGCTCGATGAATGGGAACTGTGGCGGCGCGATCATCCGGCGAAAAAATAATTCGCCGCCGCTAAATTAAGCTCTTTAGCCACTCCGCCAGCACCAGCGCATGGTTTTGTTGCGTATCTTTTGCCGCATAGAGCAGGGTTAATGGTTGCTGGTTGGCCAATTTGGCGAGCCGTAGCCCTTCATCGCGATGGTTTTCCAGTTCTTCGCGGTACTGCTGGCGGAAGTGAGGGAAGTCAATCGCTTCTCCATGCAGAGCCTTGCGTAAATCGCTGGAAGGCGTCAGGGTTTTACACCACTCGTCATAATGCAAATCCTCTTTTTTTATCCCCCGTGGCCACAGGCGATCGACCAGCACGCGGTAACCGTCGCTGGCCTCTGTAGGGTCATAAACGCGTTTACATTGAATCATCATTATTCTCCCGTCGTTATGTCAATCTGGCGGCAAGCCCTTGCAGCACACCGATAAATAACCATTGTGTTCCGCGAATGATAACGCTAATCTGAGGTTCCTTGTGTTGCCCGATAATCCACAGACATAAGGATCCTGCTATGAACACCCCTTTGCGCATTGCCCTTGTTGGCGATTACAACCCTGACGTGATTGCCCATAAGGCGATTCCGCTGGCTATCGATGACGCTGCCGCGGTTCTGGAACAACCGGTGAGTTATGACTGGATAGCCACCAGCGAGATTACCAGCGCTGACCGGCTCACCGATTATGACGCTATCTGGGTGGTTCCCGCCAGCCCGTATAAAAACGCCGAAGGCGCATTTATCGCCATTCGTTACGCCCGTGAAAATGGTATTCCGTTCCTCGGCACCTGCGGCGGTTTCCAGCACGCGATTATCGAATACGCCCGTAATGTAATGGGATGGCAGGATGCGGCGCACGCCGAAACCGATAGCGAAGGGCGAATGGTCATTGCGCCGTTAAGCTGTTCGCTGGTGGAGAAATCAGACGCTATCGAGCTGCACGCGAACACGCTGATTGCTCGCGCTTATGGCCGGGACAGCATTGAAGAGGGATATCATTGTAACTACGGCATTGCCGAAAGCTTTGCCCATGAGCTGGAGCAGGGCGCGCTGCGGGTGACCGGTTGGGATGAGAACGGCGAGATCCGCGCCGTGGAGTTAACCACCCATCCGTTCTTCGTCGCCACGTTGTTCCAGCACGAGCGCAACGCGCTGGAAGGGCGTCCGGCGCCGCTGGTACAGGCTTTCCTGCACGCAACCCGACAATAAAAAATCGGCAGCCCCGGCTGCCGACCCTTGTTATTAATGAATTTCCCGCGCCCTTCCGGCAAGGGCGCCGAACAGCGCCATGACCACTGCGATGAGTGCGACGATGATTAACGGTATATGCCAATCGCCGTAAGCATCATGGATTTTACCGATGAGCGGCGGCCCGCAGGCGGCCAGCAGATAACCGATAGTCTGCGCCATGCCGGAGAGCGCCGCGGCCTGATGCGCTGAGCTGGCGCGCAGGCCAATAAACGTCAGGCCAAGGATCATGGTAGCGCCGGATCCGAAACCAAAAATCAATGTCCAGATCACCGCCTGACCGGGCAGTAACCACAGACCGAGCGTGCTGAACACGCACATTAAGGCGACCAGAACGGCGATGCCACGCTGATCTTTCAGGCGATGGAGTACTAGCGGGATGGCCAGGCCAGGCGCAGCGGTCGCCAGCTGCAACAGACCATGCAGAGAGCCAGCCTGCGCTTCGCTGTAGCCCATACTCTGCAGGATTGCGGGCAGCCAACCGACGATCACGTAATAGACCAGTGAATTAATGCCGAGGAACAGCGTTACCTGCCAGGCCAGCGCCGAACGCCAGATCCCCCGATTGTGCGCGGCGCCCGAACCGGTCATCGGCGTGGAAGCCTGGCGGCGGGCCTGCGGCAGCCAGAGAAAGAGCGCAAATAGGGGGAAAATCATCAGCAGCAGCAGCGCGCCGCGCCAGCCAAAACCCACTAGCGCCAGCGGCACCACCATTGCGGAACCTGCCGCCGCCGCCGCGCCCATGGTAATGGAGTAGGCGCCGGTCATACGGGCGACATGGCCGGAAAAATCACGCTTAATTAACCCAGGCAGCAGCACGTTACCCAGCGCGATTCCGCAGCCAATGAGCGCTGTACCGAGATATAGCCAGGCTGTTGAGGGGAGGGAACGTAATCCGATCCCGAGGCAAATAATCACCATCGCCAGCAGCAGGCTACGCTCAATGCCGAAACGGCGGGCGACGCCGGCCGCCAGCGGAGAGACCAGTCCGAAGGCCAGCAAAGGTAGTGTAGTGAGCAGCCCGGTTTGCGCCGTCGTCAGTTGGTATTCAGCGCGTATCGCATCCAGCAGTGGGGCGATACCGGTGAAAGTTACCCGTAGCGTGGCGGCGATAAATAAAATGCCGACAATCAGCAGCAGCTTGCTGCCGTCGGCAGAGGAAGAAACAGGACTCATAACGTTCTCAGACTAATAAACAGGGTCGTAACAATAGCCTGTTTAACCGCTGTTTGAATCAAGCTAAAATGACAGATTATCGCTAATATCGGACAATTTGATGATTGGACTGGGTTTAGACGGCTATGAACCAGACAGCGGCCATGAAGCGGCGCTGGCGTTTCGCATCCAGGTGGTGGACGACGAGCAGTTTATTCCGCGCCATCAGCACCGCAAAGGTCAACTGATCCTCGCGCTGCACGGCGCTTTAACCTGCGAAGTGGATAACGCTATGTGGATGGTGCCGCCGCTGTATGCGGTGTGGGTACCGGGTCAGCTTCCACACAGCAATCGTGCAACGCCAGGGGCGCAGGTGTGCTTTTTGTTCATCGAACCGGGGGCGGCGCCGATGCCTGAGCATTGCTGCACGTTAAAAATCTCACCCCTGGTGCGAGAGTTGATTATGACCCTTGCCGAACGCGGCAGGGAGGCGCTTGACGCGCCGCCTACGCAGCGCCTGGTGCAGGTATTATTTGATGAGCTACCGCAACAACCGCAGGAGCACCTGCAGTTGCCGGTTTCAGGACATCCGAAGATCCGCCGGATGGCCGACACCATGGCCCGCGATCCGGCGCACTGGCAGACGCTGTCGCAGTGGGCGGCGGCGTTCGCCATGAGCGAACGCAACCTGGCGCGGCTGGTGGTGCGGGAGACCGGGCTTAGCTTTCGCCGCTGGCGGCATCAGCTGCAGTTGATTCTGGCGCTGCAGATGCTGGTGCGCGGACAGACGGTACAGCAAACCGCCCAGACGCTTGGTTATGATTCAACAACCGCCTTTATCACCATGTTTAAAAAAGGATTAGGGCAAACGCCTGGCCGCTACCACGCCAGTTTATCTAAGCCTTTCCGATAAAAAGTGAAATAATGCCGGCGGCGATAAGCGGCCCGACCGGGACGCCGCGAAACAGCGCCACGCCCAACACGGTACCCACCAGCAGCCCGGCGACCAGTTGAGGCTGCGAACCCATGAGAGCGACTCCGCGTCCGCCAAGCCACGAGACGAACACGCCCACGGCAATCGCCAGCAGTGATTTCCAGTTCACAAAAGAGTGGATAAGCGTCGAGGGCGGTAACGTTCCGCTGGCGATGGGAGCCATCACGCCGATGGTCAGAATGATGATACCAATGGTCAGCCCCTGCTTTTCAATCCAGGGGAAGAAAACATTAAGCGGCGTCACCCGCACGATGATGAGCACCAGTATTGAGATAGCGACAGTGGTGTTATGGCTGATGAAGCCGAGCGCCGCCAGCCCCAGCAAAATAAACAGGGTTGTATCGAACATGCCAGAGATCCTTGCCAAAATAAAAAAAGAAAACCTGCTTACTCTACGCATAATCGCGTGAATAAACAGGCTTTTAATTTATTTGCTGCAAATAAGGCTACCAGCGCCGCCCGTGAACCTTGTCGCATACCGGCGATGCGTTAAATGACGCGACGGAACGCTACCAGCTCAGGACGGGCGATACGCAGATAATCGTCGGTATTCATAATGATCGATTTTTCCAGCAGGCCGGCATTAAAGGCTATCTCTGTAAAACGTTCGAACAGCAACGGGTCGGCGACCAGTTTTAGCTTAGGGTGGAAGCTAAACGGCGGAATGGCGCCGAATACGCAGGCGGTAAGGGCATCGACTTCTGCCGGGCTGGCGAGTGACGCTTTACTGCCGCCAATATGCTGCGCCAGGCGGGATAAATCGGCCTGCTGATCGGCGGCAAGGATAGCCAGCACGTGCTGGTTTATCCCATTACCTTTCACTTTACAGACCAGCGCTTTGGCGCCCTGTCCCAGCGCGGTACCGCGGATTGCAGATACGGCTTCACATTTACCAACGGCTTCATGTTCCATAACCCGGTAGCGAGCCTGTTGCCGATCAAGGAGGCTACATAACCGCTGGTGTATGTCTGCGGTCTCTGGCGATTGCATGTTGCGATAGTTCCTCTACAGAAAAGGCAAAGCTTAACCCCGCGCGATGGCAATGAAAACTTATCTGCGAAGGTCGGGGCTTTTTTTCTGCTTTTTGTTCATATACAGGCGCGCATCGGCAGCTTTCATTGCGTCGCTGAGTGATTGTTCTGGCGCGAGATGTTCCCCGCCCCAGGAAAAATCGACGCGCTGTTGATGGTCATGAATCGCCAGATATTGCCGGATCTTCGCCGGGATATTTTCCGCTTCATCGTGCGGATAATCGATCAGAATTAGAAAAAACTCATCGCCTCCTAAGCGCACGCCATAATCGCTGCTACGAATGGAAGCGGAAATAGCCCGTGCCAGAAGAATAATCGCTTCGTCGCCGGCGTTATGCCCCCAGGTATCGTTGATCTTTTTCAGTCCATCGCAGTCAAGCGCCACCGTTACCACATTAACCCCTTGCGCGGTAAGCCGTTGCAGGCGCGACTCCAGCATCGGAGTAAGGATCTTACGATTATAAAGGCCGGTCATGGTATCGCTGATATTCTCTTTCGATACCGAGTTATAAAGGCGGAAATGAACCCGCACCAGATGCAGTAACGCGGCGGTAGAGAGTAAATAAAACAGGAAGAGTTTCCACGAACTGAGCAGAAAATACATAATATCAAGAGATAAGCTTATCCGTAAGTTTTCTGCCACCTGATGGGTGTAATGGGCGTAATTCAACAGATGTGTTTTACTATGATGTACCTCAATGAGGGCGCCGGTATCGGAATCCTTCAAGGTAATATCCAGATAGCGCCACACTAAAGGCCGGTCGCTGGTATATAACAACGCCTCAATCTCTTGCGCGGTCACATCGACCATCACTACGCCTTTTAGCTTATCCTTGAAATACACCGGCGTTAAAAACGATAAAATATTCTTTCCCGTCATCGCATCAACATACACGGTTGAGATGAGCGAGCGACCCTGTTCTAAACCATCGAGGCTGGCCTGGCTAATACCCAGTTTACTGTCCTGAAGAAAATTCCAGTTCTGTATCGGATTGCTTTTAATTCTGACGGGTGCATAAAAATAGATATATTTATTTACCAGATCTATGTAATAGCGAAAGCGTTTTTCTGATTTGAGCGTCGCAGGAACCTCTGGCTGCCAGCTATCATTCCTGGCAACCGCGCGATCGAATGCCTGGAGCGCAGGAATATCGCCACGCCACTTGCCGCAGTCGGCATGCGCGGCGCTTAGCGTGCCATGCAGTTGGGGATAGGTATATCCGGCGATATTCAAACCACTGACATCCCCGTTGTGTTGTACGCTATTGCAGACCTGCTCTAGCTCCGTTTGATTTGGGGGAGTATCCAGTTTGCGCAGAAATTGAGAGATGATGAGTTGATTCTGATACTTATCATAGAGAAAGGTCGATTCTCCTTTTTCTATGATGTATCGCATATAGCCTGACATATCGCGATGGGTAGCGATTAATTCGTATACAAGAAATGAAGACGTCAACACCACAACGCCTGCGGAAATAACATGTCGCAGTAATTTATTCTGTAATTTCATGATGTTTGGATTCGTCTTACCCGTTTAGCTGATTTTATCATAGTGGATAAACAGGCTACCAGAGCGTGGGTGAACGAACGGCTGGTCAGATTAACTATGCTGACAGATAGTGTAGGTGTGGAGAACGAGGCAGGGCAGACTAACTAAAATGCGGCACTCTTCATGACGCGTGTCTGAAGAGTGCGCAGGACTGGCCAAAGGCCACTCATGAGGCGGCGGAGGCAAACATTTTGCTTCCGGCGACTTGTGACATGACAGGCTGATAAACATCGATAGATTCGATATTGTCAAAAGTCACCATGTCGGATTTGCAAAAAATGCATTTCGCGCCGAAGGGGTTTTTTTCGCTCACATCAAAATGTGAGGTTCTGTACTGTGACCCATGGCAGCACGGGCATCGGAAATGAATATTGTTAATCATAATTTTATCCTTTTATATTATTATGTTTTTTTACATTTTGTCACTGACCCACAGATGAATATGTAAATTTCTGATGGGCTGAACTGCAAAACGAAAATATCGTTTGCGTTACTACTAAAAATAGCATGCCTGACAAATTATGTTATCAATTTATGCCATTTTGTGTTGATTTGAATGAGATGCTTCTTATTTATCTACTCAGGTCAAGGCCGTCATCGTTATCGTAAATCAGAAGTTCGCATCAAATTCAGCCAGCGTTTAACCGTCTTACTAAGCCATTACTCTTATTAGTCATCTTCTATCCAGTTTTTAATGTATCAAAGCATACAGGATTTGATTTGCAGAAGAATCTTAATACTATTGGAGAGACTCAGGAAAGGTGGTATCAGCGATAGCGCCTGGAGGTGTGAGTAACTGCTTGGGTAATATCTTTCTGTCTTTCAAATCGACGTAACCATTAACGCATAGTAGAAAAAATAGTGCAACCTTTATTTTAGCCGTCCGGAGGCCCGATGCGTAAAGGATTAATTCGGCAATTATCAAAATGTAAATGTACGGAGCCAGAATCTGCCTGGCAATGTGTTTTCGTGACAGATAAATCAGCCAGAATGGGTATTTATCTGGCTGATTTATGAGACTAAGTATTACTGGTGGCGCCTTGTTTATGGAACAGCTCGCGGAAGACCGGGTAAATATCTTCCTGATCGCGAATATGCTGCATTGCAAAATTCTCAAACGTCGCCTGCAGATGCTCATACTCGCGCCACAGCGTCTGGTGGGCGCGGCGGGTGATTTCGATATAGCTGTAGTAACGAACCACCGGCAATATTTTCTTCGCCAGCAGTTCATGACACAGCGGCGAGTCGTCCGCCCAGTTATCGCCATCCGACGCCTGCGCGGCGTAAATATTCCACTGCGCTGGGTCATAGCGGGCTTTAACAACCTCATCCATCAGCTTTAAGGCGCTTGAAACGATCGTGCCGCCGGTCTCCTGGGAATAGAAAAACTCATGTTCATCCACCTCTTTCGCCTGGGTGTGGTGGCGAATATAGACCACCTCAACGTTTTTATAGGTCCGGCTGAGGAACAAATACAGCAGAATGTAAAAACGTTTCGCCATGTCTTTTGTGGACTGGTCCATTGAACCAGAAACATCCATCAGGCAGAACATCACCGCCTGGCTTGAAGGCTCCGGTCGTTTCTCATAGTTTTTATAGCGTAAATCAAAGGTGTCGATAAACGGCACGCGCTCAATTTTAGCCCGCAGTTCAGCAATCTCTTTACGTAGCCGCTCCTCTTCCAGCAACTGCGCTGGTTCGCTTTTGGCAATGGTATCGAGATCGTCTTCCAGCGCCCGCAGTTCGCGCCGTTTACCGGCGGTCATCGCGGTTCGCCGCGCCAGCGAATTCTGTAGCGAGCGCACCACGCTGATATTGGCCGGCACGCCGTTGGCGGTAAAACCCGCACGATGGGTTTTGAACTCGTTCAACTGGCGTTGCTGGTTTTTCTTCAGGTTGGGAAGGGCCAGATCTTCAAACAGCAGGTCAAGATATTCATCTTTGGAAATCTGAAAGACGAATTCATCCTGGCCCTCGCCATCGGCGCTGGCTTGCCCCTGACCACCGCCGCCTCCGCCGCCGCCGCCCTGAGGGCGTTCAATGCGGTCATTCTGCACAAAGTGATCGTTGCCGGGATGGACGCGATTACGTAGCCCGCCGCGCCCCTGATGAAACATCGGCTCGTTAATATCGTCCGTCGGAATAGAGACAGACTCACCGCTGTCGATATCGGTCACCGAACGTTTATTGATGGCTTCGGAGATCGACTGCTTTATCTGCGCCTTGTAACGGCGCAGAAAGCGCTGACGATTGACAGCGCTTTTGTTCTTCCCGTTCAGGCGTCGGTCTATGAACCAGGTCATATGCCCTCCTGTACTGCATTTGCCAACTGTACCCTGATGTTGATTAGGGTAGATGTCTTTCATTATACGAGCCGTGGTGCTGAAACCCGGCAGCCGCGGCTACCGGGTTTGTCGCTATCAGGACGATTTACGTACCCGCAGGTACCATTCGCACAGCAGGCGCACCTGTTTACGGGTATAGCCTTTTTCCATCATGCGATCGACAAAGTCGTCGTGTTTTTTCTGCTCGTCGGTAGACGTTTTGGCATTGAACGAAATGACCGGCAACAGCTCCTCGGTATTGGAGAACATTTTCTTCTCAATAACCGTGCGCAGTTTTTCATAGCTGGTCCAGTTCGGATTACGTCCGCTGTTATTCGCTCTGGCGCGCAGCACGAAGTTGACGATTTCATTACGGAAATCTTTCGGGTTGCTGATCCCCGCAGGCTTCTCGATTTTCTCCAGTTCCGAATTCAGCGATTCACGGTCGAACAATTGCCCGGTATCCGGATCGCGGTACTCCTGATCCTGAATCCAGAAATCCGCATAAGTGACATATCTGTCAAAAATGTTCTGTCCATATTCGGAATAAGACTCAAGATACGCCGTCTGGATCTCTTTGCCGATAAACTCGGCGTATTTCGGGATCAGATAGCCTTTGAGGAATTCCAGATAACGTTCGGCCTGCTCTTGCGGGAACTGTTCGCGTTCGATTTGCTGTTCCAGGACGTAGAACAGATGGACCGGGTTGGCCGCCACTTCGGCATGATCGAAGTTAAACACCCTTGAGAGAATTTTAAAGGCAAAACGGGTAGAGAGACCGTTCATCCCTTCGTCGACGCCGGCGTAATCACGATACTCCTGGTAGGATTTCGCTTTCGGGTCGGTATCTTTCAGGCTTTCGCCGTCATAGACGCGCATCTTCGAGTAGATGCTCGAGTTTTCCGGCTCTTTCAGGCGCGACAGAATAGAGAAGCGCGACAGCGTTTCAAGCGTTCCTGGGGCGCATGGCGCATGGGTCAGCTCACTGTTATTCAACAGTTTTTCATAAATACGGATCTCTTCCGAGATGCGCAGGCAATAAGGCACTTTGACGATATAGACACGGTCAAGGAACGCCTCGTTGTTTTTGTTATTACGGAAGGTTACCCACTCGGATTCGTTGGAGTGCGCGAGGATAATGCCGTTGAACGGCAGGGCGGAGATCCCCTCGGTACCGTTATAGTTGCCTTCCTGGGTCGCCGTCAGCAGTGGGTGCAGTACCTTAATCGGCGCTTTAAACATCTCGACGAATTCCATGATCCCCTGGTTGGCGCGGCACAGCGCGCCGGAGTAACCATAGGCATCCGGGTCGTTTTGCGCATAGTGTTCCAGTTTACGGATATCCACTTTCCCCACCAGCGCCGAAATATCCTGGTTATTTTCATCACCGGGTTCCGTTTTGGCGATGGCAATCTGTTCGAGGATTGACGGCCACACTTTCACGACGCGGAATTTAGTGATATCGCCGCCGAACTCGTGCAGGCGTTTCGCCGCCCAAGGCGACATGATTGTCCCGAGATAACGGTTAGGAATACCGTATTCTTTGTTGAGGATCTGCGCGTCCTCCTGCGGGTTAAACAGGCACAGCGGATGATCGTTGACCGGGCTGCGTTCGCCGTTGGCGCTCAGTACATAGATTGGCACTCGCTGCATCAGCGATTTCAGTCGTTCCGCCAGCGAGGACTTACCACCGCCGACCGGCCCCAGCAGATACAGAATCTGTTTTTTCTCTTCCAGACCCTGCGCAGCATGTTTCAGATAGGAAACAATCTGCTCGATGGCATCTTCCATACCATAAAACTCTTCAAACGCCGGATAGCGTGCAACAACCCGGTTTGAAAAGAGGCGGGACAGCCGCGGCTCCAGGGCCGTATCGACCATGACTGGTTCACCAATGGCCGTCAATAGCCGCTCAGCCGCGTTGGCATAAGCACTGCGATCTTGCCGGCAGATGGTAAGAAACTCCTGCAGTGTGAACTCTTCGTCCTTGGCAGCTTCATAGCGCTGGCGATAGTGATCGAATATATTCATGGCATGCCGTCCTTTCGTTTTTTAGCACAGGTTGAGAGCCGTTCATATGAATAGTAGGGGCCCCCGGAAGGAGCAGGCTGAACGACATCCTTCACTTCTCAGCAACCCTCGTGCCAGGTTACAGAAGCGATTTGGATAACGTGCTCTGCGACTACACCTTCTAAATTTAAGCGTAGATGCATTTAGAAAACTTGCATGCCGCTAAAACTCAATTTCAATGACATATCAATAACTCATCCGGAAACCAGGCTATTTTTCGCATATCTTGCCAAAGCCGTTCATCAATGCGTCATGAAGTTGCAAGAGGGCGGTCATCAAGCAGTGGGAAATTGTTCGGTTTAGTGTAAGAGCAAGTAAAGCATTTGAGGCATGACCTCTACGACGTTAAACTGCACGCGCTAATTATTTGACAACAGGAATATGGATCGTGACTAAAATCAAACTTCTGGCACTGGGTGTGTTCATCGCGACGTCAGCTAGCGCAGCGCACGCTGACGGGAAGTTAACGCTGGGGGCCGGCGTGGGCGTCGTCGAGCATCCTTATAAACAATATGATGCAGATGTTTACCCGGTACCTGTCATTAGTTATGAAAGTGATAATTTCTGGTTCCACGGTTTGGGTGGTGGTTACTACCTGTGGAATGATACCAACGACAAACTGTCCGTGACCGCTTACTGGTCGCCGATGTATTTCAAGCCGGGCGACAGCGACAATTCGCAGATGCGCAAGCTGGACCGCCGCAAATCCACCATGATGGCGGGTTTGAGCTACGTTCATAACACTCAGTACGGATTCCTGCGTACGACGCTTGCCGGTGATACGCTGGACAACAGCAACGGTATCACCTGGGATCTGGCCTGGCTGTACCGTTATACCAACGGCAACCTGACCCTGACGCCGGGTATTGGCGTGGAGTGGAACAGCGACAATCAAAACGAATACTACTACGGCGTCTCGAAGCATGAGTCTAATCGCAGCGGCATGCGCAGCTACGATCCTGACAGCAGCTGGAACCCGTATCTGGAGCTGGCGGCGAACTATCGTTTCCTCGGCGACTGGAGCGTTTACGGTATCGCCCGCTACACTCGTTTGTCTGACGAAATCACCGATAGCCCGATGGTGGACAAATCCTGGAGCGGCCTGATTTCGACCGGGATTACCTACACCTTCTAACAGCGCACTACGACAGACTTTTTTGTGCATCAAAACAGGGCGTTATGCCCTGTTTTGCTATACGGTGGCGCGAAAGTGGCGAACTCCCACGACAATTCGCGTTTATGCCGGGTGGCGGCTACGCCTTATCCGGCCTACGGTCCGTGCCATTGTGAGCTTAAATCTCTATCTCGTACCTATGGTTACTGACACTGCCGGTGTTGGTGGCGACTGGCCGCCCCCTGTCGCCCCATTAAAGTAGGCCTGATAAGCGAAGCGCCATCAGGCGCACATAGGCTACCCGCTCACGCCCGACGGTTATCGGGCGTTTTCGTACAGGGTTTGCGCGTTGATTAACGCTTCACGACGCGAATGGTCTGCGCCAGGCGGGTGGGTTTCTCTTCGCTGGCTTTCTGCGGCACGGTCACGCAGCAGGTTTCGACGCAAACGAAAGTTTTGTAGCCATCATCCGGCATATCGCCCATGCTGACGGAAAGCGCCGGGCCCGGGTTCCAGGCAACGACGTTACCGTGGTGGCGATGGACCACATCGATGTTGCGCTTCAGGACATCATCATGAATCACGCTGCAGGCTTCGGCGTTCAGATAAACGCGGTCGGTACGGTCAGGGAAGGTCTGGATGCCGTCTTTCAGCACGCCTTCTTCGGCATTCAGCACTTTATCAACATAGCGATCGCCAAGGCCGCTAACTTTCACCGCCGCGATATCGCCAACGTTGAAGTAGGTGTGCAGGGCAGAAGTGGTTTCAAACTCGCCGTGGGCTTCCAGTTCGATCTCGCAGGTCTTACCCAGCTTGAAGCGCGCATACAGCGTGAAGTCGTGCGGCCAGTATTTGCGGGTTTCGTCACTGCTCTGGAGCTCGAAGGTCAGCATCACGCCGTTTTCATCTTCGTCCTGGCATTTTAGCGCCCACGGCAGGTTACGTGCGAAACCGTGCGACGGCAGCCCCTGTTGCGCTGATGGGCCGAACCACGGCCAGCAGATGGGTACGCCACCGCGCAGGGCGACGCCGCTTTTAAATGGGGTATTGTTGCTCAACCACAAAACTTCTTCTTCACCGGCCGGTTGCCAGGAGAGCAGGTGAGCGCCCTGTAGGGCGACGGAAGCTTTTACCTGCGGGTGGTCAACGACGATAAGTTCAAGATCGTCCAGCTGGCGGCGGGATAAAGCAGGAGAAAGTTGTTCAATCACCGGGAGAGCAAAAATTTTATTAATCATTACGCCATCCTCTTTCAGGCAAAAAAAAGAGCGACCGAAGCCGCTCTTATTAATTACTTGTTCATCTCAACTTATTTGGAGATGTGAGCAATCAGGTCCAGAACTTTGTTGGAGTAACCAGTTTCGTTGTCGTACCAGGAAACCAGTTTCACGAAGTTGTCGTTCAGTGCGATACCAGCTTTAGCATCGAACACGGAAGTGCAAACTTCGCCGTTGAAATCGGTAGATACAACGTCGTCTTCGGTGTAACCCAGAACGCCTTTCATTGCGCCTTCAGAAGCCGCTTTGATTGCTTTCTTGATTTCTTCGTAGGACGCTGCTTTTTCCAGACGAACGGTCAGGTCAACAACGGATACGTTCGGAGTCGGAACGCGGAACGCCATACCGGTCAGTTTGCCGTTCAGTTCTGGCAGTACTTTACCTACAGCTTTAGCAGCGCCGGTAGAGGACGGGATGATGTTCTGAGCTGCGCCGCGGCCGCCGCGCCAGTCTTTGTGAGACGGGCCATCAACGGTTTTCTGAGTTGCGGTGGTAGCGTGAACGGTGGTCATCAGGCCTTCAACGATACCGAAGTTGTCGTTGATAACTTTAGCCAGCGGAGCCAGGCAGTTAGTGGTGCAGGATGCGTTAGAAACGATGTCCTGGCCTGCGTAAGTGTCGAAGTTAGCGCCGCGAACGAACATCGGAGTGTTGTCTTTGGACGGGCCAGTCAGAACGACTTTTTTCGCGCCAGCGGTGATGTGTTTACGAGCGGTTTCGTCGGTCAGGAAGATACCGGTTGCTTCAGCAACAACGTCAACACCAACTTCGTCCCATTTCAGGTTAGCCGGGTCACGTTCAGCGGTAACACGGATTTTTTTACCGTTAACGACCAGATGACCGTCTTTCACTTCAACGGTGCCGTCGAAACGACCGTGAGTGGAGTCATACTTCAGCATGTAAGCCATGTACTCTGCGTCTAACAGGTCGTTGATTGCAACGATCTCGATGTCAGAACGTTTCTGAGCAGCACGGAAAACAATGCGACCGATACGGCCAAAACCGTTGATACCTACTTTGATAGTCATATATTCCACCAGCTATTTGTTAGTGAATAAAAGGTTGCCTGTAAAATTACAAAAACCTTACGCAGCGTCAAGCGGAATCGTGTCAATCATTGCGACAAATCAATCCTGAGCAGACCTTTGCGCGATTGATTTGCCTCACTCTCCCTTTGAGCCCAATTCCATATGGGGACTGCGTCCGGAATTTTAAAGGTCATATAAGATAAAAATGTGATTAGTATCACAATTATCTGGCTGCCTGATGGCATCGGATAAGTTTAGAACAAAAGTACAGGTTTCATTGTTAATGTTTTGTTAGAATCAACGGGTAAAGTTGCCCTTTCAAAGCGAGAAGTAATCACATGGCTAATAAACCATCTCCTGACGAGCTCAAACAAGAATTGAGCGAGATGCAGTTTTATGTGACGCAGAATCACGGTACCGAACCGCCGTTTACCGGTCGGTTGCTGCATAACAAAAAAGACGGCATCTACCACTGCCTGGTCTGCGATGCGCCGCTGTTTCACTCACAATCCAAGTATGACTCCGGCTGTGGCTGGCCGAGCTTCTATGAGCCGGTGAGCGACGACGCGATTCGTTATCTCAATGATTACTCCCACGGTATGCAGCGTACGGAAATTCGCTGTGGCAATTGCGATGCACACCTGGGGCATGTCTTCCCGGATGGCCCGCAGCCGACCGGCGAGCGTTTTTGCGTCAATTCGGCCTCATTAAGCTTCACCGATGACCAAAACGGCGAGCGAACCAAAGGCTAAGAAACGATTCAGCAAATTATTCCAAGTCGGATGAGCAGAAGATGGATATCGAGCAAATTATTGCCAGTATGACGCCGGAACTGTACCAACGTTTAGCCACCGCGGTGGAGTTAGGAAAATGGCCGGACGGCGTTGCGCTGACCCCGGAACAAAAAGAAAACAGCATGCAGCTGGTGATGTTGTGGCAGGCGCGCAACAACACGGATGCGCAGCATATGACCATCGACACCAACGGTCAGATGGTGATGAAGAGCAAACAGCAATTGAAAGAGGATTTCGGAATCGTGCCGAAGCCGATTGCGACGTTCAAACCGCAGTAATCTGCTGCACTGAGCGCCCGGTTTAATCGGGCGGCTCTTTAAGTCACCCCGGTCGCGTCGTGCTTCCGGGGCTCGCGCTTTACTGCGTCTTGATACCTAGCGACTCGGCCAGCTGTCGGGCAAGCTGGTTTTTATCATCTGCGCCATATTCCCAGAACATGCCGCCCGCTAACCCTTTGCTCTTGATGTAATCGGCTTTGATCGCCACCGAACGAGGGTTCTCGTAGGACAGGGCGAATAGCGCTTTGCCATCGGCTGATTTTACCGATAACCACGGCACCTTCGCTTCGTCATCCCAATGTTCAGTAAAGCGTTTCTGCGGATCGTTTAGTAGTTTGGCGACAATATCGTTGTATTTCACATAGGTATCTTTGCTCAGGTCATAACCCAGCGATTTAAACAACTCGATTTGCTGCGCCCCGAAGTAAGGTTGGGTGGCCGGGTTTTTCTGCGCATCCGGCTTACTCCAGTCGATGCCTGGCTCGACGGCACGTTTCGGTACCCGGCCATAGAAACCAATACCGAGATTCATTTGACTGGGTTTGAGACCAGCAGCCAGATAGTTATTAACCACAAAATCGGCGCTGTATTTATCCGCTGCGGCCGCCGTCGGCCAGTGGCGGGAGTCATACAGATTGGAGTTGAAATATTGCGTGCCGTAGGCCATGTCGTAGGTCATCAGATTGATGTAATCCAGCTGCGGGGCGACCGCTTTCACGTCGACCCAGCTTTTTGGACTTTCAACATTAGCGCCCACGGCGATGGTCACCAGTTTCTTAGTGCCAACGGCGGCACGCAGTTCTTTAAGCAACGCGGTAAAGTTATCGCGATCCGCCGGTTGGCTAGCCACTAATCCCCAGGCGCCGTTAACCGGAAATTCCCAGTCAAGATCGATGCCATCAAGGCCATACTGGTTAATGACCTGCTGAACCGAACGAATAAACACCGCCCGGCTTTCCGGCGTGGCTGCCGCGCCGGAAAATCCACGCGCGCCCCAGCCGCCGACGGAGAGCAGGACTTTTAGATCCGGGTTTTGCTGACGTAGCGCCGGCAGTTTTTGTAAATCCGCCTGTACTTTCGGCGACAGCCAGATTTGATGGAGATGGTCAGGATCTTTCAGCGCGTCGTTGGTCTCGTCTTTTTCATCGTTGTAGATAAGGCCGAACGAGTAGTTAAGATGGGTTATTTGTCGGACATCAAGCTTGTCGATATCGCCGCCGGGGCCTGCGGTGACGTCGCCGCCGCCGTTAAAGTAGCCGACCGACATGTAAGATTGCGCGGAAACGACAGAGGCGCAGAGCAGGGGTAATGCTGCCAGCAAGGGCAAAAGTTTCATCGGAGTTCCTCTTTGACAATAATAAAAACGCACACGCCACGGAAATGGCGTGGCGAAAAAACAGCCTGCCCACAGTATCAGCCCTTATCCGGGGAAACTGCGAGACAGCTCAATTTATCGAGGTCAACGAGGCGGTAAATACCGCCCGGCGTGAGGTACGCCGGGCGCGACGTCAGGGCTGAGTTTCCAGCCAGTCATCGAGGGTGTAGAGCGTGGCTCCGGCGGCGGCCATGTCCATAAAGGCAACGGCGCTGTCCTGCGCCTGCAGGTTGACACCGCGACAGCCGTCGGTGATAACGTTAACGGTGTAGCCCAAATCCAGCGCATCGAGCACGGTAAATTTAACGCAGTAATCCGTCGCGAGGCCGAGAATGTTCAGCTCCGTCACGCCGTGCGCGCGTAGCCAGCCATCCAGCTCGGTTTTCTGCCGGTGACCGTTGTCGAAAAACGCGCTGTAGCTGTCGATTGCCGGGTTTTGCCCTTTATGAAACACGGCGTTGATGGCCTGCTGTTTCAGTAACGGGTGCAGCGCGGCGCCATCGCTATGCTGCACGCAGTGATCGGGCCAGAAAGTCTGCGGCAGGCCATCAAGCTCGCCCTGGGCATAGGGCTCTGCCTGATGCTGGCTGGCAAAGCTGCCGTGGTTGGCCGGATGCCAGTCCTGGCTTGCGATGATGGCGTCGCCGCGCGCCAGGCTCCAGTCGATCAGCTGATTTGCGATATCAATGGTGCTATCGCCTTCGGGGACGGCTAGCGCGCCGCCGGCGCAGAAATCGTTTTGCAGGTCGACCAATAGCAGTGCGCGGTGGCTCATAGCATGCTCCTTATTCATCGGGGGTCAGCTCGCCGCGCAGGTTTTGCTGCATGGCGTTTCGAATGGCCGCACCATCAAGGTTCTGACTGAGCAGATAGTGTAGCTTGGTCAGCGTCGCTTCCACGGTCATATCAAAACCGCTAATGACACCGGCCTGCGCCAGTGCGTTGCCGGTGGCGTAGCCGCCCATATTCACCTTACCCGACATGCATTGCGTCAGGTTCACCACCACAATGCCGCGCTGGCTGGCTTCCGCCAGGACCTGAATAAACTCGCCGTTCTGCGGCGCATTGCCTACCCCATAGGAGCGCAGGATCAGCGCTTTCACCGGCTGACGCAGGAAATTACGCACCACATCGGCAGAAATCCCCGGATAGATGGTGACCACGCCGATCGGCTGCGGCGTAATCGGGTGAACGATCAGCTCGCCATTTCCGTGCGGCGCCGGCGGGGTGCCGAGACGGCGGATATGGATACCGGCTTCCAGCAGCGGCGCGAGGTTTGGCGAAGCAAAGGCATCAAAACCGTCTGCGTGGGCCTTAGTCGTGCGGTTGCCGCGATACAAACGATTATTGAAGAACAGCGAAACTTCGTTGATGGGATAGTTGGCGGCGACGTACAGCGCATTGAGCAAATTGATTTGCCCATCGGAACGCAGCTCGGCTAGCGGGATTTGTGACCCTGTCACAATCACCGGCTTACCTAAGTTCTCCAGCATGAACGACAGCGCCGAAGCGGTGAAGGCCATGGTATCGGTGCCGTGCAGGATAACAAAGCCATCGTATTGGTCGTAGTGGTCGCGAATATCGTCAGCGATATGCTGCCAGTCTTCCGGCGTCATATCAGACGAATCCATCAACGGCGCATATTCATGAATAGTGAAGTCCGGCATCTCCGGGCGGTGGAACTCGGGCATCAGCGCCAGCTGGCGCTGCAGGTGGCCGGAAACGGGGATATAACCGTGATCGGAGCGCTGCATACCGATGGTCCCACCGGTGTAGGCAACGTAAATCGATTTCTTTTGCATAGCATCGCTTAGGTTGGATGTGAACAGGCGCAGTATAAAGTGGCAGGCAAAAAAATAAAGCGCTAACCCTGGGAGTTGCAGAGAAGCGCTTGAATTTAATGTCGTTGAAACGCTGCCCCACGGCGGGGGCAGACGGGGGATTAACGAATATTGGCGCAGGTCAGACAGAAGGCATAGCGATTCTGCGGATCGTTAAATGCCGCCAGTTTATCGCTTTCCGTTTTCACAACGTCCGCGGCTGCCGCAACCGGCGCAGGCAGGTATGCCTGGATGGCGGCCGGCAGAGCCGCGCGCACTGAACCGGTCAGGCTATCCATCACCATCGCGAAGAACGTTGGTTCTTCCTGGTACCAGGTGATATGCCACTGTTTCAGTTTCGCCAGCTCCGCGGCTTTCGCCACCGCGTCGTCGAAATCGCCGAGGCTATCCACCAGACCGTTGGCCTTGGCGTCTTCACCGGTCCAGACGTGGCCTTGCGCGATTTGGTCAATCTTCTCCGGCGTGCTCTTACGCGCGTTAGCCACCAGGGTGATAAAGCGCTTATAGCCGTTTTCGATGCTCAGCTGTATTAACTGCTGCACTTCCGGCGGCAGCGATTTGGTGGTTGAGACATCGGCCAACGGCGAGGTGGCGACGCCATCGGTATGGACGCCAATTGAAGCGAGCGTATTTTCCACCGTGTTAATCACGCCAAAGATACCGATGGAGCCGGTAAGGGTGCTCGGGTTCGCCACGATGTAATCCGCAGGGGTGGAGATCCAGTAACCGCCGGATGCCGCCATGCCGCCCATTGAGACCACCACCGGTTTACCCGCCGCTTTCGCCGCCGCCAGTTCTTCGCGGATGACCTCCGAGGCGCTGACGCTGCCGCCAGGACTGTTGACGCGCAGAACGATCGCTTTGACTTTCGGATCCAGGCGCGCGTCGCGGATTTGCGCCGCGGTGGTGTCGCCGCCGACGTTACCCGGCGTTTCTTCACCATCCATGATGGCGCCGTTCGCAAAGATAACCGCTACCGCTGAACCCTGTTCAGCAGGCGCTTTGACGTTGTAATCGTAGTAGCTGATGGCGCGATAGTTGTTATCCGCTTTGCTCCAGCCAAACTGCTTAGTCAGCGCCTTTTCCACTTCCGTCGAGGTGGCCAGCTCGTCGACCAGCTTGTTATCCAGCGCGTATTTCGCGGTATCGCCATCGACTTTACGCAGGCCGTCGATCACGCCCTGAGCGCCGGGGAACAGCTGCTGCGCGGTGATCTGGCGGTTAGCGGCAATAGTGTTGAGATAGTTCTGCCACAGTTCGCCGATCCAACGGCTGTCCGCTTCACGCGCAGCCGGCGACATGTCGTCGCGAATAAACGGCTCGACGGCGGATTTGTAGGTACCGACGCGGAAAACGTGGGTCGAGACTTTCAGTTTATCCAGCAGCGATTTGTAGTACAGACCGTTGGTGGCAAAGCCGTGCAGGTCGACTTCACCCTGCGGCGAGAGCCAAATTTTATTGGCGAAGCTCGCCAGGTAGTATTGCCCCTGGGTGTAGCTGCTGCCGACGGCATATACCGGTTTACCGCTGTCGCGGAACTCGCGTAGCGCTTTACCGATGTACTGCATCGAAGGCTGATCGCCGCCGACGAAGTTTTTCAGATCCAGTACGATACCGGTGATATTACGGTCGTCTTTCGCCTGGCGAATCGTCTGTACGATATCGAACAGTGAGTTCTCCTGCAGACGATCGGAACTGGCGCCGAACAGCTGGCGACCGATGACTCCCAGTTTGCTGCTGGCGGAAGGCTTATCAACTACCACGCCGGTGATGTTCATCAGCAGCGCGCCGCGTGCGGTATGTTCCGCGGTGCTGCTGCTAAACTGCGCCCAGATGCCGATGCAAATCAGCACCAGTGCCAGGAACACCAGGTTCAGCGCGAATTGGCGAATGAAATTGAGTATTCGCCATGTCCATTTAAAAAATCCGGCAAGAAATCGCCAAAGGGTTCGCATGTATTCTCCCTAATATTTTGATGATGGGTCAGCCGCAGGGGCTGCCGCGTCTGGCTATCCTAAAGAGAGTGCCGACGCTTGTCAGCAGGAATCACCCATCGGGCTGTAACAAAATCCATGCGCATGTTAATTTTATGCAAAATGACATCACAGGAGTTACACAGATGGATGCTCTCGAACTACTGGTAAATCGCCGCAGCGCGTCGCGCCTGACCGACCCGGCTCCGGCTGGCGAACAGCTGGAAAATATCCTTCATGCGGGGATGCGCGCGCCGGATCACGGTACGTTACAGCCGTGGCGGTTCTTTATTATTGCCGATGATGGTCGCGAACGCTTTAGTCAACTGCTGGAAAAAGGGGCGATGGCCGCCGGGCAGGATGAAAAAGCCATTGAAAAAGCACGCAATGCGCCGTTTCGCGCACCGTTGATTATCGCGGTGGTCGCGCGCTGCGAAGAGCATCCGAAGGTGCCGCAGTGGGAACAGGAGATGTCCGCCGGATGCGCGGTGATGGCGATGCAAATGGCCGCAGTGGCGCAGGGCTTTAACGGTATCTGGCGTAGCGGCGCGTTAACCGAGAGTCCGGTTGTCCGCGAAGGCTTTGGCTGCCGCGAGCGGGACAAAATTGTCGGTTTCCTTTACCTCGGCACGCCGCAGTTAAAAGCAGCAACCACGTTTGCGCGACCGGATACCGCGCCGTTCGTCACGCGCTTCTGAGTCAACGCTTGTTACGCCGGGTGGCGGCTGGCGCCTTACCCGGCCTACGGGGCGTGCGGCCTGCCTTTAATTTATTCACCATGCTGGCTGAAACTACTTATGCTGGCTATCTCAAAATCCCCGGTGGCGCTGCCGCTTACCGGGGCTACAGCGCTTTGCGATTTGGTAGCCCGGAGAAGGCGCAGCGCGCCGCCTCCGGGAATGCAAAGGCGATGACGTTACTTCTGCGTTTTGGCGAATTCATCTTTGGCTTTCTGCAACTGCTGCTGGAAAGCCGGATTGGTATGCAGGGTCGCCACTACCGCCGAGCCGACAATACGCGCCGCATCGACGTCGCTCTGCCAATGATAGCCGCAGATAACCCGGCTTTCGCCCAGCTCATAGCCGCGCTTGAGAATTTCGTTTTGTCGTTGCGGGTTGATCTCCGCCAGTACCAGCGCGGTTGCCCAACCGATTGAGGTGTGACCGGAAGGATAAGAGCCGTTTTTCGACAGCTTGTCCTGCTCGGTGGTGTTACAGGTTGAGACGCCGTAGAACGCAAACGGGCGAATGCGCATATATTTTTCTTTCGCGCTGCGGGTGGCCAGATCGCCGGCATCCTCAATCATATTCGTCAGCAGCTTATGCAGCTGCGGCGCGTCTTTTTCGGTGATGGGCGAACCAAAGGCGCTGGAGAAGGCATTCGCCACGCCGCCGGCGCTAAGGTTGGCATCTTCAGCCGCCAGTTTACCGCGTTCGGTATTGCGCAGCAGTCGTCCTTTCTCATACATCGCCTGATCGTTTAAAAATGCGATACTGCCAACTTCCGGCGGCGGCGGCAGCAGCGCCAGGCTATCGATGGCCTGGGCATTTTTCAGATAATAGAGATCGGGTTTGGTTGTCGCATCGTTGCCGGCAGGGACCAGTGCGAAAGCGTTAACGGAAAACAGGCTGGCGAAGCAGAGGGCGAGAACGCGCTTTTTCATCTACATTTCCTTACGGTGTTATATGTCCAGAACAATGGTTTTGTTTTTAGTCACATTTTTGTCATCTGTAAGTAAAAGTTAAAATCACATTGAAAAAATTGTTCGGTATCGCAAAAACGCATATTTGTCTGCTTAATGAGCAACCACTCGCGATTTCGGACTGTCGCACTTATCACCTTGCCGTTTGGACGCTACCATAGCGGGATTGCAATGACAGGAGATGTCCATGAGCGAGCAAGCTATTCGTTTAACGCAATACAGCCACGGAGCCGGTTGCGGTTGTAAAATTTCCCCCAAAGTGCTGGAAACCATTCTGCATAGCGAGCAGGCGAAGTTTGTCGACCCGAACCTGCTTGTCGGCAACGAAACCAGCGATGATGCGGCGGTCTACGATTTGGGTAACGGGACGTCGATCATCAGCACCACCGATTTTTTCATGCCGATCGTCGATAATCCTTTTGATTTTGGCCGTATTGCGGCGACTAACGCCATCAGCGACATTTTCGCCATGGGCGGCAAACCGATTATGGCGATTGCGATACTTGGCTGGCCAATCAACACGCTGGCGCCGGAGATTGCTCGCGAAGTGGTTGAAGGCGGGCGTTTTGCCTGCCAGCAGGCCGGAATTGCGCTGGCGGGCGGTCACTCCATCGATGCGCCGGAACCGATTTTCGGGCTCGCGGTGACCGGCGTGGTACCAACCGAACGTATCAAGAAAAATAGCACCGCGCAGGCGGGTTGTAAGCTGTATCTGACCAAACCACTGGGCATTGGCGTGCTGACTACCGCCGAGAAGAAATCGCTGCTGAAGCCGGAACATCAGGGGCTGGCGACGGAGACCATGTGCCAGATGAACCTTGCCGGCGCCGCATTTGCCAATATCGAAGGGGTAAAAGCGATGACGGACGTCACCGGTTTCGGTCTGCTGGGGCATCTCAGCGAAGTCTGCCGCGGCGCGGGCGTTCAGGCGCAGCTAAATTACGCCGATATCCCGAAACTACCGGGCGTTGAAGCCTATATCGCCGCCGGAGCGGTGCCGGGCGGCACCGGGCGCAACTTTGCCAGCTACGGTCATTTGATGGGCGAGATGCCGGCGGAATGGCGCGATCTGCTGTGCGATCCGCAAACTTCCGGCGGCCTGCTGCTGGCGGTAACGCCGGAAGCTGAAGCCGAAGTCCAGGCCGCTGCCGCGGAATTTGGCATTAAGCTTGCCGCCATTGGCGAGCTGGTAACCGCCCGTGGCGGGCGTCCAATGATCGAGATCCGTTGATTAGATGCGGTTGTTTATTGCAGAAAAACCGAGTCTCGGTCGCGCTATCGCCGATGTGTTGCCAAAACCGCATCGCAAAGGCGATGGTTTTATTGAGTGCGGCAATGGGCAGGTGGTCACCTGGTGTATCGGCCACCTGCTGGAGCAGGCGCAGCCGGATGTTTACGACGGCCGCTATGCGCGCTGGAATCTGCTCGACCTGCCCATCGTTCCGGAAAAGTGGCAACTACAACCAAAACCGTCGGTCACGAAACAGCTGAACGTTATCAAACGCTTGCTTGGCGAGGCGCAGGAAGTGGTTCATGCGGGTGACCCGGATAGAGAAGGGCAACTGCTGGTCGATGAAGTGCTGGACTACCTGCAACTGGCGCCGGAAAAGCGCCAGCAGGTGCAGCGTTGCCTGATTAACGACCTTAACCCACAGGCGGTTGAACGGGCGATTAACCGCCTGCGCGCGAATAGCGAGTTTGTCCCGCTGTGCGTGTCGGCGCTGGCCCGCGCTCGCGCCGACTGGCTGTATGGCATCAACATGACCCGCGCCTACACCATTCTCGGGCGTAATGCCGGCTATCAGGGAGTGTTGTCGGTTGGCCGCGTACAGACGCCGGTATTGGGGCTGGTAGTCCGTCGCGATGAAGAGATTGAAAACTTCGTCGCCAAAGATTTCTTTGACGTCAAAGCGCATATTGTCACGCCGCAAGACGAGCGGTTTATCGCCACCTGGGTGCCAAGCGAAGCCTGCGAACCCTATCAGGATGAAGAGGGGCGTTTACTGCATCGTCCGCTGGCCGAGCATGTCGTTAAACGCATAGAAGGGCAGCCGGCAATCGTAACCGGCTATAACGATAAACGCGATTCCGAACCGGCGCCGCTGCCGTTTTCGCTGTCGGCGTTGCAGATTGAGGCGGCGAAACGCTTCGGCTTCAGCGCGCAGAATGTGCTGGATATCTGCCAGAAGCTGTATGAGACCCATAAGCTAATTACCTATCCGCGTTCGGATAGCCGCTATCTGCCGGAAGAACACTTTGCTGGCCGCCATGCGGTACTGAACGCGATTAGCGTCCATGCGCCGGATCTACTACCGCAGCCGGTGATGGATCCGGAGATCCGCAACCGCTGCTGGGATGATAAAAAGGTCGATGCGCACCACGCGATTATCCCGACCGCGCGCAGCAGTCAGGTTAAACTCAACGATAACGAAGAGAAGGTGTACAACCTGATCGCTCGTCAGTATCTGATGCAGTTCTGCCCGGATGCGGTATTCCGCAAGTGCCAGATTGACCTTGATATTGCTAACGGCAAATTTGTCGCTAAGGCGCGCTTCCTCGCCGAAGCGGGCTGGCGCGCGCTGCTTGGCAACAAAGAGCGCGACGAAGAGAACGACGGTACGCCGCTGCCAGTGGTCGCCAAAGGCGATGAGCTATTGTGCGAAAAAGGTGAAGTGGTGGAGCGACAGACCCAGCCGCCGCGCCACTTTACCGACGCGACGCTACTGTCGGCGATGACCGGTATTGCTCGCTTTGTGCAGGATAAAGAACTGAAAAAGATCCTCCGCGCGACCGACGGTCTGGGGACGGAAGCGACCCGTGCAGGGATTATCGAGCTGCTGTTTAAGCGCGGTTTTCTGAATAAAAAGGGGCGCTATATCCACTCATCGGACGCCGGTCGGGCGCTAATCCATTCCCTGCCGGAAATGGCCGCACGCCCGGATATGACCGCCCATTGGGAGTCGGTGTTGACGCAAATCAGCGAAAAACAGTGCCGCTATCAGGACTTTATGCAGCCGTTGGTAGGGACGCTTTTCCAGCTTATCGATCAGGCGCGGAGCACGCCGGTGCGCCAGTTCCGCGGGCTGGTTGCGCCAGGCGGAGCGAAAAAATCGTTTAGTAAAGGGAAGGGTAAGCCGAAAGGCAAAAAGCCGGCGGCGGATATCGCGCCGGAAAGTCCGCAATAATGTCTCCGCCCCTCGCCACGGAGGGGCTTAGCTAAAACGCCCTTCCGCCTGAGGGCGCTTAACCCGGTTGAGGGTTTTCCCGCATATCATTTCCGCCTCCCTGCTCTAAAATAGGGTCATTGATGTTAAAGAAGGGATGATGATGGCAAACGATCCAATGGACAGTATCCTCAAAATCAGATCGGTCAGCACCATGGCTGAACTGCAACGACACGTCAGAAACGTGATGTCCGCTTTTGGCTATGACCGGATCGTACTATTTTCTATTTCCCCACTACGTACTCCCTATATTGAACGCATTTACTGGATTGAAGGGCACTGGTTTGACGATGAGATAGATGAACAAACCTACCTGCAGCGCTGTCCGGTCAACCAGCATTTCATCCATACCTCCCGGCCATTTTTGTGGCGAAAAACTGGTAGTGACACGGCCAGCAGTGAGTATCAAATTGTCGACGTTCCCTTGAAAGGCGCGCTTCATGGCATGCAGATCCCCATTTTCGGCCGCACGGGGATTGAAGGGGCGCTGAGCCTTGGCGGCATGGCCATCGACGCTTCTCCACGAGCCGAAATGCTGCTGATGTTACTGGGCATAGAGGCATTTCATTGCGCGCGGAGATTGTTGAGCTCTGTTGAGGAAGGTAACGCAACCGTACTGACCCGGAGAGAAATCGAAGTACTCACTCTGGTAGCCAAAGGGCTTAGGCAGGGAGACATTGCCGCCGTGCTGGGGATCTCTGAACGTACGGTGGAGAATCATTTGCGCCATGCGCGCGGTCGCCTGAGAGTGGTGACCACGGCGCAGGCCGTCCAGGTGGCGATGCTGAACGGTGAAATATCGCCGCCTCACAGTGAATAATCGCTATATCCGCAGATGAAAAGGAAAAGATGATGAGCGAACAAATCAGTAAACAACCGCAAGTGGACCATGCTGAAGAGAATGCTTTTTTTCCTTCGGCCTATTCTCTCAGCCAGTTTACCAGCCCGGTGTCTGACCTCAGCGGCGCTGATTACACGCGGCGCTATAATGGACGGCGGAAAGTGCTGGTTATCGCCGCCGATGAACGTTATCTGCCTACCGATAACGGCGCGCTCTTTTCGACCGGTAATCATCCGGTAGAGACGCTGCTGCCGATGTACCATCTGCACGCCGCAGGTTTCGATTTTGATATTGCGACGCTCTCCGGGCAAATGGTCAAGTTTGAATACTGGGCGATGCCGCGCGAAGACCAAAAGATTATGCCGTTCTTCGAGCGTTATCTTCCGCAGTTCCGCCAGCCCCTGGCCCTTTCTGACGTCGTAGCGCAGCTGGATGCTGATAGCGATTATGCGGCGGTATTTATTCCCGGCGGCCACGGTGCGCTTATCGGCCTGCCGGAGAGCGAAGCCATCGCCGAAACGCTGCGCTGGGCGCTACGACACGATCGGTTTGTGATTTCGCTCTGTCACGGCCCGGCGGCGTTCCTCGCGTTACGACAGGGGGAGAATCCGTTAAACGGTTATGCTATTTGCGCGTTTCCGGATGCCGCCGATAAACAAACGCCTGATATCGGCTATATGCCCGGTCACCTGACCTGGTATTTTGGCGAAGCGTTAAAAGCAATGGGGCTTGAGATCGTAAACAGCGATATTAAAGGTCGTGTACATCAGGACCGTAAATTGCTGACCGGGGACAGCCCTTTTGCGGCGAATGCGCTCGGTCAGTTGGCGGCAAAAGCGTTGCTCGACGAATATGCAAAGTAACATCAATCTGATGATGAGGGGGAGCAGTGAAGTATATCTCAATTAGTCAACCGGGCGGCCCGGAGGTTCTTCAGATTGGTGAAGGCGACATCCCCTCGGTCGGTGATAACGACGTCCTGATCCAGGTTAAAGCCGCTGGCGTCAATCGGCCGGATATCTTACAGCGACAGGGCGTTTATCCGATGCCGGAAGGGGTAACGCCGATACCCGGACTGGAAGTCGCTGGGGTGGTCGCGGCGGTAGGATCGCAGGTGACGGATTTTCATCCCGGCGATAAGGTTTGCGCCCTGACCAACGGCGGCGGCTATGCGGAGTATTGCGCGGTACCGGCGGGGCAAACGTTGCCAATACCGCCTGGGCTGAGTTTTAGCGAAGCGGCGGCGATACCTGAAACTTTCTTCACCGTGTGGGCGAACCTGTTTCAGATGGGCCGGGCGCAACCTCATGAAAGCGTCCTGATTCACGGCGGGGCCAGCGGCATCGGGACGACGGCGATCCTGTTGTGTCATGAGTTAGGTATGAAAGTCTATACCACCGTCGGGCAGGAAGAAAAAGTGGCGGCGCTGCGTCCTTATGCCACGGCCATCAATTATAAAACCGATGATTTCGCAGAGAAAATCACTCAGCTGACCGATGGTAAAGGCGTCGACGTTATTCTCGATATCGTGGGTGGACCCTATTTTAATCGTAACCTGGAACTGCTGAAACGAGACGGGCGGCTGGTTATTATCGGCTTTATGGGCGGGCGAATCGCCCATGATGTTGATATTCAAACCTTGATGCTCAAGCGCGCGACCGTGACCGGTTCAACGATGCGCGGCCGAAGCGCAGAAGAAAAAAGGCAGATCGCTCAGGCGCTGAAGGACCACGTCTGGCCGCTGCTGTCGCAGGGTAAATGTAAGCCGCTGATTTACGCTAGCTATCCGATGGCTGAAATCGCGCAGGCGCATGCCTGCCTCGATAGCGGTAATCATCTGGGGAAAGTGGTGATTACCATGGAGTAGAGTTGATATCCCCGACGCCGGGCGTCGGGGATAAAGACACAGATTAAATCACACCCTGCGCCAGCATGGCGTCAGCGACCTTGACGAAGCCGGCGATATTGGCGCCGCGAACGTAGTTGGTCTGTTTCTCTTCACCGCCGTACTCGACGCAGGCGTGGTGAATATCCAACATAATGTGATGCAGACGCGCATCCACTTTCTCCGCTTTCCAGCCCATACGCGCGGCGTTTTGCGCCATTTCAAGGCCGGATGTGGCAACGCCGCCGGCGTTGGCTGCTTTGCCCGGCGCGAACAGCACGCCAGCGTCGAGGAACAGATCGGTGGCGGCAATGGTGGTGGGCATGTTGGCGCCTTCGGCAACCGCTTTAACGCCATTGGCGATCAGCATTTGCGCGGCATCGACATCCAGTTCGTTCTGGGTCGCGCACGGCAGCGCGATATCTACCGGCACTGACCACGGCTGCTGGCCTTCGAGGTAGGTCAGACCGAATTCGCGCGCGTAGTCGGCGACGCGGCCGTGGCTACGCTCTTTAATATCGATCAGACGGGCCAGTTTCTCTTTAGTGAAGCCGGCTTCGTCTACCACCGTACCGTTGGAGTCGGAGGCGGTAATGACGCGCGCGCCGAATTCCATGGCTTTCTCAATGGCGAACTGCGCCACGTTGCCGGAGCCGGATACCGCGACGCGCATCCCTTCGAAGCCCAGACCGTGGCGCTTAAGCATCGCTTCCGTAAAGTAAACCAGACCGTAACCGGTGGCCTCCGGGCGGATGAGACTGCCGCCGAAGGAGAGACCCTTGCCGGTGAAGACGCAGGCGCTGTTGTTGGAAAGTTTGCGCATCATGCCGGCCATAAAGCCGACTTCGCGGCCGCCAACGCCGATATCGCCCGCCGGAACGTCGGTATCCGGGCCGAGGTGACGATACAGTTCCGTCATCAAAGCCTGGCAGAAGCGCATCACTTCGCCGTCGCTTTTACCTTTCGGGTCGAAATCGCTGCCGCCTTTACCGCCGCCCATCGGCAGCGTGGTGAGGGCGTTTTTGAAGGTCTGTTCGAAGCCCAGGAACTTAAGGATCGACAGGTTGACCGACGGATGGAAGCGCATACCACCTTTGTACGGGCCAATCGCGGAGTTGAACTGCACGCGCCAGGCGCGGTTAACCTGAACCTGATTGCGATCGTCAACCCAGACGACGCGGAACTGGATGACGCGCTCCGGTTCGACCAGGCGTTCCAGCAAATTGAGCTGACGATAGCGCGGATTCTGTTCAAGGAACGGCCACAGAGTGGTCATCACTTCGCGGACGGCCTGAGCGAATTCAGTTTGATGCGGGTCGCGCTGTTGAACGCGGGCGAGAAAACTTTCCAGAGTACACGCCTGATCCATAGATGTAATTTCCCCTTACGGTTGTGGTTGCTTGTTATTTTTTATACCCGGCCTTGAAAAAGCCGATTTTCCGACTATAACACCGGAAATAGTTAGGCTGACAAGGAAAAATTGAGCGCGGAGAAAAATTTATAATCCGACGAGGGTCATAACTAAAAACGATGACCCAGGCCGGAGATGAGGGGGAAAGATGCTAGCCTGCTTGTTGGTTTATAAAGGCATTCAGCAGAGGAATATCCGCTGGCGCCAGATCAAATTCTAATGCTTGCGACGGCGTACACCAGCGCAGTTCGCTATGGTAACGGGCGACCGGTTCACCGCTAAACTCGCCTACCCACCAGGCATGCAGGTGGATCAAACGTCCGGAAACTTCCCGCTGATGGCTGGCGATATAGCGGGTTGGCCTCGCGACGATAGCCAGCTCCTCTTCCAGCTCGCGCGCTAACGCCTGCGGCTGGCTTTCTCCGGGTTCGATTTTGCCGCCGGCGAACTCCCACAGCCCCGGCTGATCGGCATGCGGCGGGCGCTGCGCCAGGAGAATTTTGCCGTCGCGTTCGATAATCGCGGCGACAACATCAATGATTTTTTGCATAGTTGTCCTGAATCATTCAAATACCGGCCTTGCTTATAATGGCGTATTATCTCCGTCTTTCCCCTGTACCGACAACCTTTTAGCCTGATGGAGCGTCACCGTGCTTGATAGCCGCCTGCACCCCCGATTGAAGCCCGTACTGAATGCCATCGCCCGCGTGCTCGATCGCCCAGGGATCTCCCCTGACGGCCTGACGCTTTTCGGTTTTGCTATCGGCGTGCTGGCCCTGCCGTTTCTGGCGCTCGGCTGGCACGGCGCCGCGCTGGCGGCCATTTTGCTCAACCGGTTGCTGGATGGCCTGGATGGCGCGCTGGCGCGGCGGCGCGGCCTCAGCGATGCGGGCGGGTTTTTGGATATTTCGCTCGATTTTTTGTTTTACGCGCTGGTGCCGTTCGGTTTTATTGTCGCCGACCCGGCGCAAAATGCGCTGGCGGGCGGCTGGCTGCTGTTTGCGTTTATCGGCACCGGCAGCAGCTTCCTGGCGTTTGCGACCCTTGCGGCAAAGCATCAAATTGCCAATCCGGGCTATGCGCATAAATCATTTTATTATCTTGGCGGGTTGACGGAAGGAACGGAGACGATCCTGCTATTTGTACTGTGTTGCCTGTTTCCGGCGCACTTCACCTGGCTGGCGTGGTGCTTCGGCGCGTTATGCTGGCTGACGACCTTCACCCGTATCTGGAGCGGCTACCTGACGCTGAGGGAGGCGCAAAGCCAGAACCTCCCTCAGTAGTCAGATTATTTGCTGCTGTCCGGGCCGCGTTCGCCGGTGGCTACCGGATTTTGCGGATTACCGCTCCATTCATACCAGCCGCCGTCGTAAACGGAGACGTTTTTCCAGCCCATCGCTCTGGCGTACATGAAAGTCTCTGAGGCGCGCCAGCCTGTGCCACAGTAAAACGAGACCTGCTGGTTGGGCAGAATGTTCCACTGTTTCCACATCGCCGCGATATCGTCGGCGCTGCGCATCGTGCCGTCCGGATTATGGAAGTCTTCCATATGGGTGGAATCGCTGCCGGCATGGCCCCAGCGCGCGCCGGCAATATCGCCCTTCGGCTTGATGTAGCTGTAGCCGCTGGTGGTGCCGATAAATTCCGGCCACGAGCGGACGCTGACCAGCGAAGCATCCTGGCGGTGTAGTAACCCACGCGCCTGTTCGGTATTGAGCATTAACTGCGGCTGACCGGGGATCGGCGCGCCGAAATCCGTCACCGCTTTTTCTGCGGCTGGCATACCGCGTTCGACCGGCAGATTCGCGTCGGACCAGCTTTTCCAACCGCCGTCGAGCAAGCGTACATCTTTCACCCCGGCATACAGCATGATCTGCGCGACGCGCGCGGCGGCGTAGACGTCGCGGCCGTACAGAATCACCGTGGTGTCATGGCGAATACCGTGTTTAGCCAGCATCGCTTTTAGCTGTTCATCGGACACTTTGTTCCACAGCGGCTCGCTTTCCACTTCATTGGTATCGATATAACCGGCGCCGGGAATGTGATTCAGCAGATAAAATTTCGGCGCGCCCCAGGCCACTTCAAACAGTTTCCAGTCGCCTTGCGGGGCGGCGGTAACGGTTTTACCTTGCTGTAAATCGTGGATCCACTGCGGATACACCAGCTGCTCAAAGTGCGGCAGCTTCTGCAGGCGCTCGCTCTGACTGAAGGCGTCGCTAAGCGTGCTGAGCTTCGTGAATCCGGCTTCTTTCAGGCGCGCCGCAACTCTGGCGTTATCCTCGGCGCCGCCATATAACGCGATTGGCGTATCGGCCTGCAGCTGGTGCTGAGTAGCCCATGCGCGCAGTTGTTCGTCGCTCATTGCGCCAAGCCAGGTAGCGGAGAGGTTTAGCGCCTGAGGTTCATGGCCCTGTGGACCGTTGGCGCTTTGCGGCCAACCGTTATAGAAAGCGCTGAGGCGGGTGTCTATCGCCACGCCGTGCCGCTGTTGCAGCGTTGAAAAGTCCAGCGTTGGCATGGTATCAGCGGCGAAAGAAGAGGAAGCAGCAAGCCCCATGAGCAGGGCGAGTGCGGTCAATTGAGAAACACGTTTCATCGAAATGCCCGACGGTAGAAAGAGGAGGGCTCATTCTCTGCTCCTGATAAGGGAATTTCTTTGCGATAACGCAGGTTAGACGGAATTTGCCTGCCAGGCGGCGATATTAATATAGCGTCCGCCCGGCGGGAGATCCTGGCTGTCGTGAGTCACCAGCACCGCCGGGATTGCCAGCCGGTCAATTTCCGCAAATACCCACTGGCGAAAATCGGCGCGGCGTTCTGCGTCCAGGCGATTAAAAGGCTCATCCAGCAGCAGCGCTTGCGGCCTCGCCAGCAGGGCGCGCAGCAGGCTGACGCGCGCGCGCTGTCCGCCGGAGAGCGTGGCCGGATCGCGCGAGGCGAAGCCCGGCATACCGGCGCGCGCCAGCGCGTGCTCGACTTCGGCCCGCCGCGCCGCGCCGCGGATCTCCGCAGGCAGGGCGAGCTGTAAATTGTGCCCCACGCTGAAGTGGTCAAACAGTAGCGCATCCTGAAACAGGATGCCAATGCGCCGCGCTTCGGTGGCGAGCCCGTCGCAGCGGCGTTCGTTGAGCCATAATTCACCTTCAGCGCGAAAGGTGTCGGCAAGCGCGCCGATCATCCAGGCAAAAAGGGTTGATTTACCGCTGCCGGAAGGGCCCATCAGGGTCAACACTTCGCCGGGAGCGACAGAAAAATTGACTCCACACAACAGCGGTTGGCGGTGGAGGGTTAATGTCAGGTCGTTAACGGTTAGCATTAGCGTAATCCCCGGCGACGACGGCCCATAAACCAGGCCATCAGCGCAGTAACCATAAAGCAGATCGCCGGTAGCAGCAATTGCCACAGCGCTTGTGCGGCAAGCCGCGTGCTGTCGCCGCCGCTGCTCAGCGCTACCGCTTCGCTGGTCAACGTCGGCGTCCGTCCGCCGCCGAGCCACACGGTCGGCAGATACTGCGCGATACTCACCGAAAACCCGACCGCCAGCGCGGTGAGCAGCGGTCGCGCCATTGACGGCAGTTTGACCCACCAAAACAGGCGGCCGCGCCGCCAGCCAAGCGTACGGGCAATTAATAACAACCGTGGATCAAGATTGCGCCACGCCGGGGAGAGGATAAACAGCATCCATGGCACGACCCATAACAGATGCCCCCATAATACCGTCATCAATTGACCGTCGAGCCAGCCCACGAGTGCTAATTGATATTGACCATCGGCAAGCGGCAGCGTCGGGATGATTAATGGCAGCCAGAGTCCGTTATATCTGGCGGGACCGAACTCCAGCCACAGCAGACACAGCGCGGCTCCCAGTATCGCTGCGCCCAATGCCAGCCAGAGGCTGTTACCGATCGCCTCAGCCGTTGGCTGCGTCCATTGCGAAATGCCAGCCAATAACAATGCGCAAACCAGACCGCAGGCGGGTACCACCTGCGCCAGAATACGTCCGGTCGCAGCGTTGGCGGGGGCGGCGCGCTTGCCGCATAGTGCGGGAATAGTTTGCCGCCAACGGCGCCAGCCTATCGATGCTATGGCCGCGAAGATTAACGTGAACGCCAACAACAGCAGGCTGGCCAACGCGCCTTTCGCCTGTTGCAACGGATCGCCCTGATTAAGCCACTGCCACGCCAGTACCGCCAGCGTTGGCGGATTTCCCGGACCGATCACTAAAGCGACATCCACCGCCGACAGACTCCAGGCAACGGTGGCCAGCAGAACAAGGCTCATCGATGGCAGCAGCGCCGGCACAATAATCCACTGCAGACATTGCCAGCGGTTGTAGCCGAGGGTTTTCATGACTACGGTGTGGGCCGCCAGCTGTTTTTCACCCAGTACGCCATACGCCACCCACAGTAAAAAGGCGCTCTCTTTGACCGCCATCGTCAGGCCCAGACCGATACCGTAGCGATCGGCCGGTGGGCTCAACGCGGGAAACAGACGATACAGCCAGCCGCCTTCGGCAAATAGCAGCAGGGCGGCCGTGGCGAAAGCGACATGGGGTACCGCCAGCAGCAGCGGTAATCTTCTCGCAAGGCGCTGCCAGCCGGCGGCTGGCCATAACGCGCCAATCACCGTCAGGGTGATGAACAGCGCGCCGCCCACCGCCAGCAGCGTAGAAGCTAGCGTCGCCGCCAGCGCCTGCGGCAACTGCGGATCGCTTAATAGCGCCCGCCAGGCCGCGGCGTCGACGGCAGGTACCGCCATCAGCGCGGCGGCGGGAAGCAGAGGGAGATAGACAAGCGCTATCGCTCCCCACGTCAGCGCAATTAGTGGGTACCGTAGCGGCGCAACCATTCCTGCTCCAGCGCGTCAACCCAGGCGGCGTGCGGTTCAGCCAGCATCGGCGGCGTCGCTTTCGGTTGCACGGCGTACAATGCGGCGCGCTGGGCGTCGTTGAGTTTTTCGGGATCGAGTACGCTGGGATCGCCCCAGATTTGCGGATCGGCTTTGCGTAGCTGAGCCTGCGGCGATAGCAGGAAGTTGGCAACCACATGTGCGCCTGCCGTAGCGCGGGCGTTGGCGGGGATAGCGACAAAATGCACGTTGCCGAGCATCCCTTGTTTAAAACCGAAGCTATAACTGTCTTGCGGAAGTTCGCCGCTGGCGGCTTTTTGCTGCGCATGCAGCGGATTGAAAGTGAGTGATAGTTGTAGCGTGCCTTGCGACAGCATCGCGTCCATCCGCGCCGGTGACAGCGGAAAATCGCGACCCTGGCGCCAGAGCAGCGGGTGTAGCCTGGCGAGATAGTCCCATAGCGGCGCGGTCACCGCGGCGAAACTGGCCGCCTGCGGCGGCTGGCGCAGGGCATCCGGTCGATCGGTTAGCGAGATCAGCAACTGCTCAAGGAAAGCGGTGCCGGTAAAATCCGGCGGCCGCGGATAGGTGACGCTGCCTGGATGCGCTGTGGCGAACGCCAGTAGCGCCTGTGCGCTGTCCAGGGGGGCAGACAGCTGCGAGCGGCGAGCGATAAAGGTCAGCTGCGCGCCACCCCACGGGGACTCCGCGCCATCGGTGGCGAGGGAGAAATCTTCCCGAACCGGTTTTCGCGTATCGACGTAGCGCCAGTTAGGCAGCTTTTCAGCCCAGCCGCTGCGCAGTAAATTCGCCTGCTTCAACGTGCGGAAATTCTCGCCATTAACCCACAATAAATCGATTGAACCGCCGCGGGAACGACCGGCACGCGCCTCGGTCTGAATACGCTTAACCGCATCGGCGGCATCGGCGATATGTACAATACGCAGATCGACGGCGTAATCACGTTTAACCTCGGCGCTGACCCAGTCGAGGTAGCGGTTAACCGCCGGATCGCCGCCCCAGGCGTTGAACCACACCGTCTGGCCACGCGCCTGCTGGCTGATGCTCTGCCAGCTCTCGTCGGCGTTGGCGAGAGTCGGGGCCAGCAGCAGCGCGGCAAGCCAAATTAAACAATAACGCAGACTGCGCATATTGACTCCTTAGGGATGAGTGTCGGAAACATCGGGCTTCGGGATTTGGCACAGGCCCTGCGCCGGAATCGCCAGCGCGGAATTAAAGCGCGCGGATAAATTTTGCAGGCCGATCAGCGCGGTTAGCTCGGTTAACGCCTGAGCATCGAACTGCTGCGCCAGCCGGGCGCGCAGCGCGTCATCGACGGCGGGCGGCGTCATGCTCGCCGCTTCGGCATATTCCAGCGCCAACCGTTCGCTATCGCTGAATAATCCGCTATTGCGCCAGTCGTTAACCGCCAATAGTTTTTCGCTGCCGCCGGCGCGCTGCGCCAGTTTCATGCTGGTGATATCAATGCAAAATTCACAGTGACACAGTTGGGCGATACGGGCGCTCACCAACGAGCGTAGCAGCGGATCGAGCGGCGAGCGCCGGCGCTCCAGATATCCGACAAACATCGAAACCAGATAAAACGCCAGCGGGATGCGACCCCACCAGCGGATAGGGCTGAGCACCGCGCCATAATGGCGACGGTGTAGCCATGCCTGCGGGCGCAGGATCAATGGAATCGACGTTAACGGCGGTAGATTCATGGCGATTTCCTATTGTGATGCGCAACGTATTGCGCCCTGGCTATCGCGACTACGATAGCCAAAGCGAACAAAATAGATAAGCCGCTGAGCAGCCAGAACCGCCCCCCCGTCAGCAGGCTTCCGGCCCACGAGTAGACGATAGTCGCCGGTAATTGGCCGACGCCGGTGGCAAACATAAAATGGCGAAAGCGGATTGAGGTTAGCCCAGCGGCATAGCTCACCGGATCGAAAGGGACGAAGGGCAGCAGGCGGCAAACCAGGATGGTGTGCTTGCCGTAACGACTAAAAAAGCCATCTACGCTCTGTAATACCGCCTTGCCGGTCAGTTTTTCTACCACTTCACGGCCCAGTACGCGGGCAATAAAAAAGCACAGCGCCGCGCCAGCCATCGCGCTGACCCATGACAATACGCCGCCCCACAGTGCGCCGAACAGCGAAGCGTTGGCAAAAGTTATCAAAAACGCCGGCAGCGGCGCGACAATTGCCTGCAGGATCATCAGACCGAAAGAGACCAGGGCTGCCAGCGGACCATAAGCGTCAATAAAACGCTCCAGCGCCTGCTGATCGAGGGTGGCAAACGCGCTAAGGCTATGTTGCAGAAAGGAGCGTACGCCCGGTATTAACCACCAGCCGACGAGTGCTGCCAGCGCCAGCAGGACGATAGCGCCGCGTGAGAGCCACAGCCGTTTTCTGTTATCCATTTTCATCGCCTACCGCGGATGTTGCGACACTAATGCGTTTATAGCGGCCATAACGCCTGGCGGCCTGAGTTAATACAAATAGCGCCAGGCCGGCGATGCTGAGTTTGCCAATAAAGGCCGGGGTGATGCCATCGCGGGCCAGTTCGCTGGCCATAAAAGTATAAATAAACAATCCCGGCAGGGTGGCGATGGTGGAGATAAACGTAAAGGACCAGAAGGGGATCGCCGTCAGTCCATAGGCATAGTTCTGCAGATTATAAGGGAACAGCGGCACCAGCCTGGTGAAAATCAGAAAATCGCAGCCGCTGCGGGCAATACCGCGCTCGAACGCCTGAAAAACGGCATGGTGACCACAATAGCGCTGCAGCGCTTCGCGCCCCAGCCAGCGGGCCAGCAGGAACGACAGCGATGAGGCGACAGTCGCGGCGATAAGCGACAGTAACGTGCCCAACCAGGGGCCGAATATCATACCGCCGACGATGACCAACGCGCTGCCGGGCATCAGGCACAAGGTGGCGATGATAAACAGCAGGATATAAAGCGCATAACCTGCGCTACCGCTGTGCAGAATAAGTAATTGAAGATCGTGAAGGTGGCTGAACAGTCTCGTCAGCCCGGCGTGATGAACAAGCCATGCCAGCAGGGCAAACAGGAGTACGGCAAACAGCAGTTTATAGCGTGCCTGGTAACGGCTTCTTTTGCATGAGGGGTCTCCTGTCTTCGTTTTGCCCGGCAGGAAACGCCGGGTGCGCGCGACAGTATAGTAAATTGCCGTGAGCGACAATGTATACCGTTCACTTTATTGATTTTGCTCAGGATAGCGGGGCTCCGCGCCGGAGCCCCGGAGAAGAATTATGATTTAAAGGTTGCCCATACCGGCGCATGATCGGAGGGTTTTTCCATGCCGCGGATGTCGTAATCGATGCCGGTTTCGACGCAGCGCTGGGCCAGCGGCGAGCTTGCCAGAAGAAGGTCGATACGCAGACCGCGGTTGTCATCAAAACCTTTAGAGCGGTAATCGAACCATGAGAAGCGCTCATTATTATCCGGGTTGGCGTGACGCCAGGTATCGACCAGGCCCCAGCCCAGCAGACGATCCATCCATTCACGCTCTTCTGGCAGGAACGAACATTTACCCGTGCGCAGCCAGCGCTTGCGGTTCTCTTCGCCGATGCCGATATCAAGGTCGGTAGGGCTAATATTCATATCGCCCATGATAAGCACCGGATTTTCTTTGTTCAGCTCGGTATCGAGGTAGTTCTGCAGATTCTGATAAAACGCCGCCTTTGCCGGGAACTTGGTCTCGTGGTCGCGGCTTTCACCCTGCGGGAAATAGCCGTTAATTACCGTGACATTGCCAAACGGTGAGGGGATTTCCGCCATGATGATGCGACGCTGCGCATCTTCGCCGTCGCCCGGGAAGCCGCGACGCACGGCTATCGGAGTCTCTTTGGTCAGCAGCGCCACGCCGTAATGGCCTTTTTGCCCATGGTAAAAGACGTTGTAGCCCAGCTTCGCCACCTCTTCGAGAGGAAACATATCGTCGTGAACTTTGGTTTCCTGGAGACCGATAACATCGGGCTGATGTTTATCGACGATGGCGGCCAGTTGATGGGGGCGGGCACGCAGGCCGTTGATATTAAAAGAGATGAATTTCATAGTCGCTGCCACTGTGCAAGGTGAATAGTGCAAGGATGTTAGCAGAATTTCATCATAGTGGCTGCCGGCAGGTGGTTAATTCTACCGATTACTGCGGTTGGCGAGCGAATCGCACAAATTATGCACCGTTTTGGCGCATGTCGCGCCAAAAAAGCGCAGATATCTACGATAAATTTCGTAGAGGATCACAATTACAGAATTATATCTTATCGCTGCATAACTTATCGTCTTTTTCCACTATCCAGCGCCGTTTACCTGATAATTATTCACTAGATATGCATTTTTGTTGAATAATTAGTGCCTGTAACTCGTTGATATCACGTGATTGAGCTCAATTTATGCATTTTTGCCTCTGGCTGGCACGATGCGTGCAATCTACATTTACAGCGTAATAACTCATAAATTTTAACATTGTTCTTACTTTTAATTTACCGGAAGAGGTCGATATGTCTCAGTCAATTACGCGTAGCAATTTTGATCAATGGATGATGCCGGTATATGCGCCGGCGGCTTTTATTCCGGTACGCGGCGAAGGTTCACGGTTATGGGATCAGCAGGGGAAAGAGTATATCGATTTTGCCGGCGGTATCGCGGTGAATGCGCTGGGACACGCTAACCCACAGCTAGTAAAAGCGCTGACCGAGCAGGCGGGAAAATTCTGGCATACCGGTAACGGTTACACCAATGAACCGGCGCTGCGCCTTGCCAAACAGCTGATCGACGCCACCTTTGCCGACCGCGTTTTCTTCTGTAACTCCGGCGCCGAAGCCAACGAAGCGGCGCTGAAACTGGCGCGTAAATACGCCCACGATCATTACGGCAGCCACAAAAGCGGCATTGTCGCCTTCAAAAACGCTTTCCACGGGCGCACGTTGTTCACCGTCTCCGCCGGCGGTCAGCCTTCCTATTCGCAGGATTTTGCGCCGCTGCCGCCGCAGATCCAGCATGCTACCTATAACGACCTCGACTCGGCGCGCGCGCTGATTAATGACGACACCTGCGCGGTAATCGTCGAGCCGATGCAGGGCGAGGGCGGCGTGGTGCCGGCGAAAGCGGAATTTTTGCGCGGCCTGCGCGAATTGTGTGACCAGCACAACGCGCTGCTGATTTTTGATGAGGTACAAACCGGCGTCGGGCGTACCGGCGAATTGTATGCCTATATGCACTACGGGGTGACGCCGGATGTCCTGTCGACGGCGAAAGCGCTGGGCGGCGGCTTCCCAATCGGCGCGCTGTTGGCGACGGAGAAATGCGCCAGCGTGATGACCGTCGGCACTCATGGTACGACCTACGGCGGTAACCCACTCGCCACTGCTGTTGCCGGGGAACTGCTGTCTATCGTCAATACCCCGACGCTTTTGAACGGCGTTAAACAGCGTCATCAGTGGTTTAGCGAACGCCTGAGCGCGATTAACGCCAGATACGGCCTGTTCAAGGAAATTCGCGGACTGGGGCTGCTGATTGGCTGCGTACTGAACGACGAATATGCCGGAAAAGCAAAAGCCATTAGTACCCAGGCGGCGGAAGACGGGCTGATGGTATTGATAGCCGGGGCAAACGTCGTTCGCTTCGCCCCGGCCCTTAACGTGAGCGAGGAAGAGGTTAACACCGGTCTCGATCGCTTTGAGCTGGCCTGCCGTCACTTCCTTGCGGGAGTTTCATCATGATGGTGATCCGACCGGTTGAAAAAGCCGATTTGCCGGGGCTGATGGCCCTGGCGGGAGAAACCGGCGGCGGCCTGACGTCGCTGCCGGCGGACGAACCCACTCTGGCTGCCCGCATTGAACGCTCCCAGCGGACCTGGCGCGGCGAACTGCCGAAAAGCGAACAGGGCTATGTCTTTGTGCTGGAAGATAGCGTCAGCGGCGCGGTTGTTGGGATCTGCGCGATTGAAGTCGCCGTTGGCCTCAACGATCCCTGGTACAACTATCGGGTCGGCACCCAGGTACATGCTTCAAAAGAGCTCAATGTTTATCACGCGCTGCCGACGCTGTTCCTTAGCAACGATCACACCGGCTGTAGCGAACTCTGCACGCTGTTTCTCGATCCGGCATGGCGTAAAGAGGGCAACGGCTACCTGTTGTCGAAATCGCGACTGCTGTTTATGGCCGGTTTCCGCGACCACTTTAATGACAAAGTGGTCGCCGAGATGCGCGGCGTGATTGATGAGCATGGTTATTCGCCGTTCTGGGAAAGCCTTGGCAAGCGCTTCTTCGCGATAGAATTTTCCCGCGCCGACTATCTCTCCGGCACCGGTAAAAAAGCGTTTATCGCCGCATTAATGCCAAAACATCCGTTATATATCGACTTTCTCTCCGATGAAGCGCGGGCGGTCATCGGCCAGGTTCATCCGCAAACGGCGCCTGCGCGTGCGGTACTGGAAAAAGAAGGCTTCCGTTTTAACAACTACATCGACATTTTTGACGGCGGCCCGACGCTGGAGTGCGAAATTGACCGGGTGCGGGCGATACGCAAAAGCCGCCTGCTGACGGTGGAGGAAGGGCAACCTGCGCCGGGAGAGTGGCCGCAGTGTCTGGTCACCAACGAGCAGTATCAGCAGTTCCGCGCCATCCTGGTCCATGCCGACCCGGATAGCGAAACGTTGCTGCTGAGCGCGCGTGAGCTGGATACGCTGAAATGCCACCCAGGCGACCGCGTACGGATGGTCCGCCTGATCCCCGAGGAGAAAGCATCATGAGTTTATGGATTAACGGCGAATGGCAAAACGGGCGCGGCCCGCAGCGCAGTAAATATAACCCGGTCAACCAGGCGCTGCTGTGGCAGGGGAATGACGCCGACGCCGGGCAGGTCGCGCAGGCGGTTAGCGCCGCGCGTCAGGCTTTTCCCGCCTGGGCCCGCCTGCCATTTAGCGCGCGTCAGGCGATCGTCGAGAAGTTTGCGGCGCTGCTGGAAGCGAACAAAAGCCAGCTGACGGCGATTATTGCCGCCGAGACCGGTAAACCACGCTGGGAGGCGGCCACGGAAATTACCGCTATGATAAATAAGGTGGCGATCTCGGTGCGCGCCTATCATAGCCGCACCGGCGAGAGCGAGACGGCGATGGCCGACGGCGCCGCCACCCTGCGCCACCGTCCCCACGGGGTACTGGCAGTATTCGGGCCTTATAATTTCCCGGGCCATTTACCCAACGGACATATTGTACCGGCGCTACTAGCTGGTAATACCATCGTCTTTAAACCCAGCGAGCTTACGCCGCAAAGCGGCGAAGCGGTGGTTAAGCTGTGGGCGGAGGCGGGCTTACCCGCTGGAGTCGTGAATCTACTGCAGGGCGGCCGGGAGACCGGCGAGGCGCTGAGCGGGCAGGCGGATATCGACGGTCTCTTGTTCACCGGCAGTTCCGCGACCGGCTTCCAACTGCACCGTCAACTGGCCGGGCAGCCGCAAAAAATCCTCGCCCTCGAAATGGGCGGTAACAACCCGCTGATTGTTGACGAACCGCAGGATATTGACGCTGCGGTCCACCTGACAATTCAGTCGGCGTTTATCACCGCCGGGCAGCGCTGCACCTGCGCGCGCCGTCTGTTGGTGAAGCGCGGCGCGACGGGCGATGCGTTTTTACAGCGTTTAGTGACGGTGTCACAACGTCTTATTCCCGACGAGTGGGATGCGGAGCCGCAGCCGTTCCTGGGCGGACTGGTATCGCCGCAGGCCGCGCAAAAGGTGCATCAGGCCTGGCTTGGGCACGTGGCGAGCGGCGGACAGACGTTACTGGAGCCGCGCCTGCTGCGCGACGGTACCTCGCTGCTGACGCCGGGGATCATCGACATGAGCAACGTGCAGCAGGTGGCGGATGAAGAAGTTTTTGGCCCGCTGTTATGCGTGTGGCGCTATGACAATTTCGAGCAAGCGATCGCGATGGCTAACGCCACCCGGTTTGGTCTCTCCTGCGGGTTGATTTCCGCCGAGCGCGATAAGTTCGAGCGCCTGTTGCTGGAGGCCCGCGCCGGGATCGTCAACTGGAACAAGCCGCTCACCGGCGCTGCCAGTACCGCGCCGTTTGGCGGAACCGGCGCCTCGGGAAATCATCGTCCAGGCGCCTGGTACGCCGCCGATTATTGCGCCTGGCCGATGGCCAGCCTGGAATCCGCCGAACTGACGCTACCGGAGACGCTCAGTCCGGGGCTGGATTTTTCATCGCAGGCAAGTTGATGAAAGTTCGCGGGGCCGGGATGCTCGGCCCTGCGAGTTTTCCTCGATCCGTTTCAGTAATAAAGGAGGCGTCGTGGACGACTTTCTGGCACTAACTCTGGCGGGGCGCTGGCCGCATCATTTTCATGGCGAAACCGCCCATTTTCGTTGGCACTGGATCGATTGCGGCATCCTGCTGCTGACCCCGCATGCGCGCTGCGAACGTTCACTGGTACTCTCCTGCGGTATTCACGGCAATGAAACCGCGCCGGTGGAGATAGTCAACGCTTTGCTTCAGCAGTTGTTTAGCGGCGAACTCCCGCTGCGCTGGCGTGTGTTGGTGATATTCGGCAACCCGCCGGCGCTGCGGCAAAATAAACGCTATCTCGATAGCGATATGAACCGCATGTTCGGCGAACGCTGGCGCAAGTTCGCGCCCAGTGGTGAAACGGTGCGGGCGCGGCAGTTGGAAAGCGCTGTGACGCGTTTTTTTAGCGATAGCCATGGCGTGCGCTGGCACCTGGATATGCATACCGCTATTCGCGGCTCGCTGCATCCGCGCTTTGGCGTGTTGCCGGCACGCGAGGAGCCGTGGGGCGAAGATTTTCTCAGCTGGCTTGGCGCGGCCGGGCTGGAGGCGCTGGTGTTCCATCAACAACCGGCGGGAACCTTTACCCACTTTAGCTGCGAACGTTTTGCCGCGCTGGCCTGTACGCTGGAGTTGGGCAAAGCGCTGCCTTTTGGCGACAACGATTTAACCCAGTTCTCAGCGACGCAGCGGGCGTTAAGCAGGCTGTTGGTGGGCGATTTGGCGGTGGAAGAAACGACTGCCCCGCTGCGCTACCGGGTGGTGCAGCAGATCACGCGCCACAGCGACCAGTTCCAGTTGCATATGTCGGGGGAGACGCTCAATTTTACACCGTTCAGCGCCGGGACGCTGTTGGCTGAGGATGGCGAAACGCGCTATGTCGTCGAAAAGGCGCAGGAGTACGTGCTGTTTCCCAACCCCGGCGTGGCGCCAGGGCTACGGGCTGGGCTGATGCTGGAACGGTTGTAATTTCCTTTCTTAACTATTCACAGCCGTTGTTGTTCGCGGTTGTGAATATCGAGTGAAATATGGCTGCGCACCGATCTTATTTATTTGTGCCATTGGCATTGTTTGCGGATTATTCCTGGTTAAATGCTTTGTTTTTAATCTCCACTGTTTTATAATCTTCATAGTTTCTTTATAAAACAGCCTGTTATTTATTTTTTGTTGCATATCCATCCTCATTTTCCTTATTTTCTCCACAATTGGTGAGAAAATGTTTTTTACACTTTCATTGTTTTACGCTTGCACTGACTAATTGACGATAAAGCGCGTAAAGTTAATCTCGTCAACACGGCAATGCGCCGTCAGAATAACTGATAGTAAGGACATAACCATGAAGAAGATTACTGCTCTGTTTGTTGCCTCTACTCTGGCTCTGGGTGCTGCTAACCTGGCTCACGCGGCCGATACCACCGCTACCACCCAAACCGATAGCAAACCGATGATGCACCATAAAGGTATGCCGGGTCATCACGATATGATGTTCAAAGACCTGAACCTGACCGATGCGCAAAAACAGCAGGTTCGTGACATCATGAAAAGCCAACGCCAGAACATGAAACGTCCGTCACTTGACGAACGTCGCGCCATGCACGATCTGATCGCCAGCGATACTTTCGACAAAGCGAAAGCCAGCGCGCAGATCGACAAAATGGAAGCGCAGCATAAAGAGATGATGCTTTCCCGCATGGAAACCCAGAACAAGATTTACAACATCCTGACGCCGGAACAGAAAAAACAGTTCAATGCGAATTTTGAGAAGCATCTGACAGAACGTAAAGCGCCGGAAGGTAAAATGCCTGTACCTGCTGAGTAACTCAGCGCGAAGAATGAAGACCGCCGGTCTTGCCCAATCATTGCCAGTAAGGCTTTGGGCAGGGCCGGCGGTTTTTTACGTTTACGATATCATTAGCCAAGCGGGTGCAGCTGATACTCACCGCTGAGCAAAGGCTTACAAAGGATCTTGTAGCCATCGTGATCGAAACCGGCTGGCAGTGCGGTGAGTTCAGCAGCTTGCGCCAGCGAATCCACCGCGCCCAGCCACAGCCAGTTATGAATGATGTGGTACTGGACCATATCCGGACCGCGCTCCTCCAGCGCCACCGGACCCGCCCACGGCCAGCACACCAGCTGAAGCTTACTCATCTGCGCCAGCAGCCGCTGGTTATGATCTTCGACGCGCTCTCTACCGCAGCAGGCGCCGGCGCAGCGCCCCAGCGCGGAACGAAAACAGGCGCGCCCGCGACTCAGCGGTTCCAGCCCCAGAATGCCGTAACACAGACGGTGCTCATCGGCGATGGTTTGCAGCGCCTGTAATGCCGCGCGGCGGTTAGCGAACAGGCCGTACAGGTGCTGCTGATGGGAGAAATCGACTTCTCGCGCATACACAACTTGCGGTTTACCCGCCTCCAGCAGCCAGGAGCAGAGCTGCTTATTACGCCGCAGTCGTTTATTAAACAGCGGCTGCTGTTCTTTAATTAACCGCGCTTCAAGTAACAGCGCGCCTAATTCCCCGGCGGTCCGCTGCCAGCTGATGCGCCGCGCCTGGCGCAGCATGGAGGCTTCATCAGCGGTACGCAAATGCGACAGCACCCGGCTGCGGATATTCACGCTCTTACCGATATAAAGCGGCAGCGTCTCGCTTTCCCCATGGAACTGATACACCCCTGGCAGCTTTGGCAAGGCCTCAAGCCATGGACGTAAGTGTTCGGGGTACTCATAGATTGCCGCCGCTTCAAATTCCAGACGCGGGGCAGATTGTTTTCTGGCCACAACAACTCCTGATACTGTTTATGTATCCAGTATAGCAGGCGAGTTTTACGGCGAAAAGAACAAAAAATAACCCCGGCGCTGGCCGGGGTGCAGGGGAGTAGTTACTTCTTCCAGAAATCGTCGAAGACGGTAATCGGCGGGCGGCGCTTATGCTCGGTTTTCAGATACCAGCCTTCGATGGTTTTGGCGATGTTCTCGTCTAGGGTTTTACCCTCCAGATAGTCATCAATGTTTTCGTAGGTCACGCCCAGCGCGACTTCATCCGGCAGAGAAGGGCGGTCATCTTCGAGGTCGGCGGTCGGCTGCTTCATATAAAGGTGCTCAGGACAGCCCAACTGCGCCAGTAGCTGTTTGCCCTGACGTTTATTGAGACGGAAGATAGGATTAATGTCGGTACCGCCATCGCCGTATTTGGTAAAGAAGCCGGTGATCGCTTCTGCGGCATGATCTGTTCCCACGACCACGCCTTTGGTCATGCCGGCGATACTGTATTGGGCTTTCATTCGCTCACGGGCTTTCTCGTTGCCGCGAACAAAATCGCTCAGCTCAATACCCGCTTCTCGCAACGCCTGCTCGCTGGCCAGCACCGCGCCTTTAATATTGACGGTCAGCACGCGGTCGGGCTGGATAAATTCGATGGCATCCTGGCAATCCTGCTCATCGGCCTGGACGCCATAAGGCAGGCGCACGGCGATAAATTGCAGGCTGCGATCGCCGCTTTCGGCACGCAGCTCATCGATCGCCATCTGGCATAGTTTGCCGGTAAGGGTCGAATCCTGGCCGCCGCTAATGCCGAGCACCAGTGATTTAATGAACGGGTAGGTCTGCAGATAGGATTTCAGGAAATCCACGCTGCGGCGAATTTCGCCTTCGACATCAATCTGCGGCTTCGCGCCCAGCGCCTGAATAATTTGTTGTTGAAGCGTCATTACGCCCTCCGGAAAGTGAGCCTGTATGGCAACCAGCATGGTCTAAAACTACCTCTTTGCTGCTGAAACGACAAGGCTGGTACCGCTGACTGACGGAAAAGAAGGCAACCAATGGCATAGCATTTAATTATGGTGCGGAAGGTAGTTGGAAGTAGAGTGCGCTGCGCCGCTGTTTTTTTGCACATATCTGGTTACCAGAAAAGTTCTGAATTTACATGAATTCGACGTTTGGCTTGAAAAATAACGCTTTTTATTCCAGGCTTAAAACACGCCGATTACATAATGAGGACGGAATATGAACAAAAAATTAGCAGGATTGATGGGCGCAGCGGCAGTATTAACCATGCTGGCGGGGTGTACGGCCTATGACCGCACCAAAGACCAGTTCACACAGCCAGTTGTTAAGGATGTCAAAAAAGGCATGACCCGCAGCCAGGTTATGCAGATTGCCGGTAAACCGTCGTCTGAAGTCACCATGATCCACGCACGCGGAACTTGCCAGACTTATATCCTGGGTCAACGGGATGGTAAAATTGAAACCTACTTCGTCGCGCTGGACGACACCGGTCACGTGATGAACTCCGGCTACCAGACCTGCGCCGAGTACGACACCGATCCGCGTAACAGCAAATAACTACGCGTCACAAGCTGAGAGCTACGAAAGCCCGACCATTGGTCGGGCTTTTTTATGGCGGCTAATGCTTATTTAATTGCGCGAATTATTTGGGGGAAATGTGAGGGTAGTCAAAACGCGAGGTCAATGAGAGACAATTCTGTTCAACAGGGAATTATCCTGCCGCCAAATGTTGCCGTATACTCAATGCATAAACAAAACTAACCGAAAGTTACCAGTCTTACCGGCTCTCAGCCATTGCTGAGGCCCTGGTCCTACAAATTGAGGAAGCGTTCATGGAAAAGAAACATATCTATCTGTTCTGCTCGGCTGGCATGTCCACTTCATTGCTGGTCTCCAAAATGCGTGCCCAGGCAGAAAAATATGAAGTCCCGGTAATTATTGAAGCGTATCCTGAAACGCTGGCCGGTGAAAAAGGGCCGGAAGCTGATGTCGTATTATTAGGGCCACAAATTGCGTATATGCTGCCGGAAATCCAACGTTTGCTGCCCAACAAGCCGGTAGAGGTCATTGACTCCATTCTGTACGGTAAAGTTGATGGCTTAGGTGTATTGAAAGCGGCCGTCGCGGCCATTAAGAAAGCTGCTGCACAATAATTTTAATTTTAAACTCGCGATATTCTGGCGTCTGGTAGTTAATTAATACTAGCCGCCACTATATTCAACAGTTTATTTTCCCGTCAAAGAGTAATTTCATACATCATCGCCGTAATATTTTATTGCGGCTTTTAAGGGTATTGACTATGAGTAAAGTGATCGATTCGCTTGAAAAGGTACTCCTTCCTTTTGCTGTTAAAATAGGAAAGCAACCGCACATTAATGCGATTAAAAACGGCTTTATTAAATTAATGCCGCTGACCCTCGCCGGGGCCATGTTCGTATTAATCAACAACGTTTTTCTGAGCTTTGGTGAAGGTTCTTTCTTTTATTCAATGGGGATTCGCCTGGATGCCTCCACCATTGAAACCTTAAACGGCTTTAAAGCCATCGGCGGTAATGTCTATAACGGTACGTTGGGTATTATGTCGCTGATGGCGCCGTTCTTTATCGGCGCCGCGCTGGCCGAAGAGCGTAAAGTCGACCCCATGGCTGCCGGTCTGCTGGCGGTCGCCGCCTTTATGACCGTCACGCCTTATAGCGTAGGTGAAGCCTACGCCGTTGGCGCCAACTGGCTCGGCGGGCAGAACATTATCTCCGGGATGATTATCGGCCTGGTGGTGGCGGAACTGTTCACCTTTGTCATTCGTCGCAACTGGGTCATTAAACTGCCGGATAGCGTGCCGTCATCGGTATCGCGTTCCTTCTCGGCGCTGATCCCGGGCTTCCTGATTTTGTCGGTCTTCGGCATTATTTCGTGGATTCTGTCAAACTACGGCAGCAACTTCCATCAGATCATCATGGACTCCATCTCCACGCCGCTGGCGGCGATGGGCAGCGTCGTTGGCTGGGCGTACGTAATCTTTAACTCCCTGCTGTGGTTCTTCGGGGTGCACGGTTCGCTGGCGCTGACCGCGCTGGATAACGGCATTATGACGCCGTGGGCGCTGGAAAACATCGCGCTGTATAACCAGTATGGTTCTGTCGACGCGGCCATCGAAGCCGGCAAACAGTTCCACTTCTGGGCGAAGCCGATGCTCGACTCCTACATCCTGCTGGGTGGTTCCGGTGCGACGCTGGGTCTGATTATCGCCATCTTCATCGCTTCTCGCCGCGCCGATCATCGTCAGGTCGCTAAGCTGGCGCTGCCGTCAGGCATCTTCCAGATTAACGAACCGATTCTGTTCGGTCTGCCGATCATCATGAACCCGGTCATGTTCATCCCGTTCGTTCTGGTCCAACCGATTCTGGCCGCGATTACGCTGGCCGCTTATAGTCTGGGCATTATCCCACCGGTGACCAACCTGGCCCCGTGGACGATGCCAACCGGTTTGGGCGCTTTCTTTAACAGTAACGGTAGCGTTGCTGCCCTGCTGGTCGCGCTCTTCAACCTTTGTGTCGCTACTGCCGTGTACCTGCCGTTCGTCATCCTGTCGAACAAAGCGCAGAGCACCATCGAGCAGGAAGAAAGCGAAGAAGATATTGCTAACGCACTGAAATTCTGATGTCTAGCGGTACGGGCTCTTCCCGTACCGCCTGAGAAACGAGGGAAATATTATGTTTGATCTGGATAACATCGACGCGGTAGAAACCCCGGAAAATGACCTCGAAGAGGTGGTGATGGGGCTGATTATCAACTCCGGACAGGCGCGTAGCCTGGCCTATGCGGCGCTGAAGCAGGCGAAGCAGGGGGATTTTGCCGCCGCGAAATCGATGATGGAGCAATCGCGGATGGCGCTGAGCGAAGCGCATCGCGTCCAGACCCAGCTTATTGAAAGCGATGAAGGCGAGGGCAAGATGAAGGTGAGTCTGGTGCTGGTTCATGCGCAGGATCATCTGATGACCTCAATGCTGGCCCGTGAACTGGTGGCCGAATTGATCGAGCTGCACGAGAAGGTACAATAGGCTATCCGAACGATGAGGCAGCCGAAGATGATGACCACCGAGATCAGTACCGCCAGGGAACAACAGCTCTTCAACGGGAAAAACTTTCATGTGGTCATCTATAACAAAACGGAGAGTGTGAGCGGGCTTCACCAGCATGATTACTACGAGTTCACTATCGTTTTAACCGGGCGCTATTATCAGGAAATTAATGGCAAGCGGGTGTTGCTGGAGCGCGGGGACTTTGTCTTTATCCCAATGGGGTCGCACCATCAGAGCTTTTACGAGTTTGGTGCGACGCGCATTCTTAACGTTGGCATCAGCAGACGCTTCTTTGAGAAACATTATCTGCCGCTGCTGCCGTTCGGTCTGGTCGCCTCTCAGGTCTATGCGGTGCAAAGCGCCTTTCTCAGTTATATCGAGTCGGTTATTGCTTCACTGAATTTTCGCGAGACTGAATTTGACGAGTTTATTGAACTGGTCTCGTTTTACACCATTAACCGCTTACGTCATTATCGTGAAGAGCCCGTTGAAGATGTGATTCCTCACTGGCTGAAAAATACCGTAGAGGATATGCACGATAAAAACAAATTTGGCGAAAGCGCGCTGGAAAATATGGTGCAATTGTCCGGGAAAACGCAAGAATATTTAACCCGGGCGACCCAGCGCTATTATGGTAAGACGCCGATGCAGATCATTAATGATATCCGCATCAATTTCGCGAAAAAACAGCTGGAAATTACCAACTATTCGGTCACTGATATTGCGTATGAATCAGGATATAGCAGCCCAAGTCTGTTTATTAAAACATTCAAAAAGCTGACTTCCTTTACGCCAAGCAGTTATCGCAAACAGCTGACCAATATTAATTAACTCGCAGCGGAATTTACCGCGCGGTTTATTCATTCAAGTTAACTGTCCGCATTTATGCGGAGAGCGGTCTACGTCTACGCGTAGCGCCTAAGGGAGAAAGATATGAGCCAGAAATTAAAAGTCGTGACTATCGGCGGCGGCAGCAGCTATACCCCGGAATTACTGGAAGGTTTCCTCAAACGCTATCATGAGCTGCCGGTAACGGAACTGTGGCTGGTGGACGTGGAAGAAGGGCAGGAGAAGCTCGATATCATCCATGCGCTGTGCCAGCGGATGGTAGAAAAAGCCGGCGTGCCGATGAAAGTCTACAAAACGCTGGATCGCCGCGCGGCGCTGGAAGGGGCGGATTTCGTCACCACGCAGCTACGCGTTGGCCAGCTGAAAGCGCGTGAAAAAGATGAACGTATCCCGTTAAGCCATGGCTATCTTGGCCAGGAAACCAACGGTGCGGGCGGTCTGTTTAAAGGCCTGCGTACCATCCCGGTGATTTTCGATATTGTCAAAGATGTGCAGGAAATTTGCCCCGATGCGTGGATCATTAACTTTACCAACCCGGCGGGTATGGTCACCGAGGCGGTATATCGCCACACCAATTTCAAACGCTTTATCGGCGTGTGCAACATTCCAATCGGTATGAAGATGTTTATTACCGATGTGCTGCAGCTGAGCCCGAGCGATGAACTGAATATCGATCTGTTCGGCCTTAACCACCTGGTGTTCGTTCGCGATGTGCTGGTCAATGGCGTGTCGCGCTTCGATGAACTGCTGGACGGCGTGGCTTCTGGCCGCCTGACCGCGAACTCGGTGAAAAACATCTTCGACCTGCCGTTTAGCGAAGGGTTGATTCGCTCACTGCGCCTGATCCCCTGCTCGTATCTGCTTTATTACTTCAAGCCGAAAGAGATGCTGGCGATTGAGATGGGCGAGTACTACAAAGGCGGCGCGCGCGCTCAGGTCGTACAGAAGGTTGAAAAACAGCTGTTCGAACTGTACAAAAATCCGGATCTGAACATTAAGCCGAAGGAGCTTGAGCAGCGAGGCGGCGCTTACTACTCTGATGCCGCCTGCGAGGTGATTAACGCCATTTACAATGATAAGCAGGCCGAGCACTATGTGAATATTCCGCACCATGGCCACGTTGATAATATTCCGGCCGACTGGGCGGTAGAAATGACCTGTACGCTGGGCCGCGATGGCGCGAAACCCACGCCGCGAATCACGCATTTTGATGAAAAAGTGCTGGGGCTGATTTATACCATCAAAGGCTTTGAAGTGGCGGCCAGCCAGGCGGCAATAAGCGGCGAGCTCAATGATGTGCTGCTGGCGCTCAATTTAAGCCCGCTGATTCATTCGGATCGCGATGCCGAGCAGCTGGCGCGGGAGATGATCCTCGCCCATGAGAAGTGGCTGCCGAACTTTGCAGCCACTATCGAAAAACTGAAACAGTAACGGGAGCGGCCGATGGAACGCGTATTGATCGTTAACGCCGATGATTATGGCCTGAGCAAAGGGCAGAACTACGGTATTATCGAAGCCTGCAGGAACGGACTGGTGACGTCGACCACGGCGTTGGTCAACGGCGCGGCTATCGGCCACGCCGCCCAATTGAGTCGCAGCCTGCCCGAGCTGGCGGTGGGGATGCACTTTGTGTTGACGCTGGGCGAGCCATTATCGGCGATGCCGGGGTTAACCCGCGACGGGCGGTTGGGCAAATGGATTTGGCAGATGGCGGAAGAAGACAGCCTGCCGCTGGATGAGATCGCCCACGAACTGGAGTGTCAGTATCGGCGTTTTATCGAACTGTTTGGTTGCGAACCGACCCATATCGACAGCCACCACCACGTGCATATGATCGCGCAGATCTACCCCATCGTCGCCGCTTTTGCGCGCGAAAAGGGCGTTGCTTTGCGTATCGACCGCCAGGTGGCGGCGCTGAATGGCCTCGATCAGGATGCGGCTCGCAGTAGCGATGGCTTCAGCAGCGAATTTTACGGTGAAGCGGTTTCACAAGCGCTGTTCCTGCAGACGCTGGATGCCTCACTTGAACGGCAGGAAAACTCGCTGGAAGTGATGTGTCATCCGGCATTTGTCGATAACACCATTATGGGCAGCGCTTACTGCTATCCGCGGCTGACCGAACTGGACGTGCTGACGTCCGGCGAACTGAAGTACGCTATTGCGGAACGCGGCTACCGGCTCGGAAACTATCGCGACGTATAAAGAGAGGAAAGCCCGGCAGCCATGAACTGCCGGGCTTTTTGTTACGCGGGTATGGCCGCAACTTTACTGCTTCTTGACCAGACGCGATGCGCGGCCAGTAGCGTCAGCAGTTTATCGACGCTAAGCGTATTAATCGCGTCGCATTCGATAACCCCTTCTTCACCCGCAGCGGGCACCTGTAGCAGCGAACTAAACTGCCGCGCATCGCCCGCCAGTAAAATAGGCTTCAGATGCTTATAAGCTTCCAGCAGATAGTAGCGGGCATCTCCGTTATCGCTGATGCTGCTCAGATCGCCGCCGGGAACGATAACCGCATCAACCGTCAACGATGGCGAGCCGGCGAAGGTTCCGGCGATCGGTAGCTGCGATCCATCATCGGCGCTGACTTCGCCCATACGCGAATAGAGCAGTTTGCTGTGGACGCCTCTGGCCTGCAGCGCTTGCAACAGGTTGAGTACATCCTGCGCGCAGGTCTTCTCGTTGAGTAATACCGCGACAATTCGTCCTTTTACGTCGCCATCGCCATCAGCGTAAAGACTGAGGGTTGGATCTTTCTCCACGCCGTTAACCGGCGCTGGCGGGGCAATATTCCTCTGCTCATCGCTGAGTTCGATACCGAGATTGTTGGCTACCGCTTCCGCCAGCCCGATATCAATATGCGCCAGATGATCGACCACCCGCTCGCGGATCCAGACTCTGACCACTTTGCTCAGCTCAAAACTAAAGCCGCCGATAATGTGCTGCTGCTCAATCGGCGTCTGGCTGAGCCAGAACAGGCGAGGCTGGGCGTAGTACTCGCCGAAGGAGGGGCTACGGTTACGGATTTTCTCGCCATCAACGCGTTCCGCCAGTGATTCAAAGCCGCCGCGTTTCGGCGCCGGCGGCGTTTCGCGAGGCCAGTTATCGTTGATAGAGTTAGGCTCATAATTTGCTGGATTAGTATCAATCTCCATTCGGTGCATGCCGTCACGCTGGAAATTATGATACGGGCAGGTAGGGCGGTTAATCGGAATTTCGTGGAAATTTGGCCCGCCGAGGCGGCTAATTTGCGTATCGGTATAGGAGAAGAGTCGCCCTTGCAGCAGCGGGTCGTTACTAAAATCGATACCCGGCACGATATGACCCGGATGGAATGCCGCCTGTTCGTTCTCAGCGAAGAAGTTGTCGGGGTTACGGTTAAGCACCATTTTGCCGACTCGTTGCACGGGCACCAGCGCTTCCGGAATGAGTTTGGTCGGATCCAGCAGATCGAAGTCGAAATCGAACTCGTTTTCCTCTGGAATTAACTGCAGGCCGAGCTCAAACTCCGGATAATCGCCAGCCTCGATGGCTTCCCATAGGTCGCGGCGATGAAAATCCGGGTCGCGGCCGGTCAATTTCTGCGCCTCATCCCACACCAGGGATGCTTTACCGGCCACCGGCTTCCAGTGGAAGCGTACGAAGGTGGCTTTGCCTTCGGCGTTGATGAAACGGAAAGTATGTATGCCGAAACCTTCCATCGTGCGATAGCTGCGCGGCAAGCCGCGGTCGGACATGGCCCACATCACGTTATGCAATGTTTCCGGCTGCAGCGAAACATAGTCCCAGAAGGTGTCATGGGCGCTTTGTCCCTGCGGAATTGCCCAGTGCGGTTCGGGTTTCACCGCATGGACAAAGTCGGGAAATTTAATCGCATCCTGGATAAAGAAAATCGGCGTGTTGTTGCCCACCAGGTCGAAAATGCCCTCTTCGGTATAGAATTTGGTGGCAAAGCCGCGGATATCACGCACGGTATCGGCCGAGCCCGCGCCGCCCTGAACGGTGGAGAAGCGGACAAAAACAGGGGTGATTTTTTCCGGCGCGGACAGAAAATCGGCTTTGGTAATCTCTTTCAGGCTTTTGTAAGGCTGGAAATAGCCGTGCGCGGCGGAACCGCGAGCATGAACGATACGCTCGGGAATGCGTTCATGGTCAAAGTGGGTAATTTTCTCACGCAGGATAAAATCTTCCAGCAACGTTGGTCCGCGGTTGCCGGCGCGTAACGAGTTTTGATCGTCGGCGATGCGTACCCCCTGATTGGTGGTCAGCGGGAAGTTTTCGCCGCCTTTACGCTGCGGCTCAAGCGTATCTAATTTTATGCTGTGAGTATCCGGCGCTTTCAGGCTGCCGGGCGACGTCGGTTCCTCCCCGGGCGCGGTTGGCTGGGGAGTAGGGCGCCATTCGCGGTCTTCGGGCGCCAGCGAATCAAGGCCCGGTTTTGCTTCATCGCTATCGTGTACCGGTGCCTGTCGGCTGTGTGGGTCGTGGTGTTTTTCTGACATCTGCTCGTCTCCTGCTTTCATTGCTAAAAGTGGTCGTTGCTAAACCAAAACCCTTCTAACTATAGAACATTGTTCTGGGTTCGCCGGGCAGAAACGAATAGAGTTATCCTAAAATGCGCATTAGCGGAGGAGGGGCGACGAAAAGGGGGGCGATCGGCTATGATAGGGGTTTATGTTCCCGCTTTGCTTAGTGAATCCATCTGTTATGAAAACATTGCGCCAACAAAATCGCCCTGTCATTAGCTACGTGCCGCGCGTCGAGCCTGCGCCGCCGGATCATGCCGTTAAAATGGACCATTTTCGCGATGTCTGGATATTGCGGGGCAAATATGTCGCCTTTGTACTGATGGGCGAGCGTTTCCGCCGTTCACCGGCGTTCACCGTGCCGGAATCGGCGCAGCGTTGGGCTAATCAGATACGCCAGGAAGGTGAAATAGAGGCCTGACCTCGCGGGTAAAATAAAAAAGCCGCTGAAATTCAGCGGCTTTTTTGTGGCTGTTAACGTTAGCGATGCGCCAGTTCGGCGTCTTCTTCGCTATCGAGGATGGCTTTATCCGTCTGGCGCAGCCACTGGCTAGTCAGCGTGCCGGCGGTCATTGAACCGTTAACGTTAAGGGCGGTACGGCCCATATCAATCAGCGGCTCGACGGAAATCAGCAGCGCGACCAGCGTGACCGGCAGACCCATCGCCGGCAGCACGATCAAGGCTGCGAAGGTCGCGCCGCCGCCAACGCCGGCTACGCCCGCGGAGCTTACGGTGACGATACCCACGAGGGTGGCAATCCACATTGGATCCAGCGGGTTGATGCCAACGGTTGGCGCTACCATTACCGCCAGCATCGCCGGATAGATACCGGCGCAGCCGTTCTGACCAATCGTCGCGCCAAATGAGGCGGAGAAGCTGGCAATAGATTCCGGCACGCCCAGACGGCGCGTCTGCGCTTCCACGTTCAGCGGAATAGACGCCGCGCTTGAACGGCTGGTGAAGGCGAAGGTAATCACCGGCCAGACTTTACGGAAATATTTCAGCGGACTGACGCCATTGACGGCTAACAGCAGACCGTGTACCACAAACATGATCCCCAGCGCGATGTAAGAGGCCACCACGAAACCGCCGAGCTTGATGATGTCATGCAGGTTGGAACCGGCAACCACTTTGGTCATCAGCGCCAGTACGCCGTACGGGGTCAACTGCATCACCAGACGCACCAGCTTCATCACCCAGCCCTGCAGCGTGTCGATGGCGGTCAGGACGCGTTGGCCTTTCTCCACATCGTCTTTCAGCAGTTTCAGCGCCGCGACGCCAAGGAACGCCGAGAAGATAACGATGCTGATGATAGAAGTCGGGTTAGCGCCGGTCAGATCGGCAAACGGGTTTTTCGGCACAAACGACAGGATCAGCTGCGGAACGCTCAGATCTGATACTTTACCGACATAGTTGCTCTGGATGGCGTTCAGACGAGCGGTTTCCGCGCTGCCCTGCACCAGGCCTTCAGCGGTGAGGCCAAACAGGTTGGTCACCAGCACGCCGACCAGCGCGGCGATTAGGGTGGTGAACAGCAGCGTACCGATGCTCAGGAAACTGATTTTCCCCAGCTGTGATGCATTGTGCAGGCGCGCCACCGCGCTCAAAATGGAGGCGAAGACCAGCGGCATAACGATCATCTGCAGCAGTTGCACGTAGCCGTTACCGACGATATTGAACCACTGAATAGAATCTTTCAGAACCTGACTGTCGGAGCCGTAAACCAGCTGCAGGCCAAGACCAAAGATAACGCCGATAACGAGACCGACCAGTACTTTTTTAGCGAGGCTCCACTGTTTGTGGCGGGTTTGAGCCAGCGCAAACAGTAAAACCGCGAACACGACAACGTTCGCTATTAATGGAAAATTCATCCCCGTTCTCCTGATATCTTGTTACCTGGGTTGGTCTGAAACCAACTCTTATGGCGCCAAGAGTAGCAGAAGGCCTTATTGCTTTCTTATACTCAAATGGAATGGGTTATAACCAAAAAATTATTTAGCGTATTTATCGTTCAGCCTGATGGTTAATAAAACGATTAAAGGTTAATTGCAGCGAATTAATCATATTTGATGACCAGCGCACGGCGCTATTTTCGGCCATGCTTTGCGGCATCCAGACGGCGTAAATGAACAGCGCCATGCACAGCGCGCGCTCGAGCTGATTGCCTTTGCGCGGCGCGAGGATCGGCAGACGGAACCGCCAGCGACAAGGCCACAGCAGCGGTACGCCGGCCGGGGTGAGCATATCGGCGAGTATATGGCTGAGGTAGCCAAGCACTAAACCCTGCAGCGCATCGGCCGGGATTATCCAGCTCTCCGGCACTTTTAGATAGAACAGCGCCAGCGCGCCGAATACCGCCAGCAGGCTGTGGGTAAAGCCCCGGTGGCCAAAGGCGCGGGCTACCGGTTTTGAGACCCAGCTTAAACGCTGCCCGAGGAAAGATTTAGGATGGTCGATATCGGGCAGCAGGCAGGTCAGCACGGCGGAAGGAACGATATGCCACCAGTCCCCCTGCGCCAGCACGGGGGTTAATTCTGCATTTTTTGCAAATACCGCACAGGCGATAGAAAAGAAGAGGTGGCCTTCCGCCGTCATGATAAAAACCCTAAACTGTCAATTCATACAGTATAGGGTTTTTATACAGTATACGGAAGAGGTGACGGTGTAACTCTTTGTCACGAGGTTGACATATTTTGACGACATTAATGCCAGCGCAAGTCGTTTAGCCGCGCAGGTCTGCTACCGTCAGCTGCTGCAGAGACGCCAGTTTCACATCGGCCAGTACGAAGCGCGGATCGCGGCTGTTTTCTGCTTCCGGAACCACAATCGAGCGCATCCGCGCCGCTTTGCTGGCAATCATGCCGTTAACAGAATCCTCCAGCGCCACGCAGGACATTGGCGCGACGCCAAGCTTTGCGGCGCAATCAAGATAGACCTGGGGATGCGGTTTGCTGTAAGGCAGATGTTCGGCTGAGGCCAGCGCGTCGAACTGGTCGCGAAGTTCAAACATTTCCAGCACTTTTTCCAGCATATGCAGCGGCGACGCGGAGGCGAGGCCGATTTTTAGTCCTTCGGCCTTACACAACGCCACGGCTTCACGCACGCCGGGCAGTAGTGGCCGTGACTCCTCGACCAGCTGAATGGCCCGGCGGATAATGCTGGCGGTTACCTCCGCGCGGTCCGGGCCGCGCCAGGGCTGTTGCGCAAACCATAAATCGACCACCAGGTCGATGCGCAGCCCCAGCAGGTCAGGTAATTCATCACGGCGGCTAATATCCACTCCGAGGCTTTCCAGTACCTCCAGCTCTGCGCGGTCCCATAGCGGCTCTGAATCGATAAGCAGGCCATCCATATCGAAAATAGCGGCAAGAATCTGACGCTTTGCTGACATAAGTTCCTCTCCATTGGCGTAAGTAGATAACGAAATTGTCCATATGGTATATCATACCGCGCTGAAGCAGGCGAAATTCGCTGCGGAAGATAGACTTATACCTGACTCTATGTCGGCATGGAGAGTCTGGCGTTTTAAACAAGGGGAACTCATGACGTATCAACAAGCTGGACGCATTGCGGTCATTAAACGCATTTTGGGATGGGTCATCTTCATTCCAGTCGTGCTGTCTACGCTGATTTCCGTACTGAAGTTTATGTACGAGCATAGCGAAAAGAAACCGGGTATTGATGCGGTGATGATGGATTTCGCCCACCTGATGATTGAGATGGTGCGTTTCAATACGCCGTTCCTGAATTTCTTCTGGTACAACTCGCCGCTGCCGGAGTTCAAACATGCGTTGAACATCGGTTTCTGGATTATCTACGCGCTGGTGTTTGTCGGTATGGCGTTGCAGGCTTCCGGCGCGCGGATGGCCCGCCAGGCGAAGTTTCTACGCGAAGGGGTGGAAGATCAGTTGATTCTGGAACAGGCTAAAGGAGCGGAAGGCCTGTCTCGCGAACAGCTTGCCGAACGTATTGTCGTTCCGCGTCATACTATTCTGAAGCAGTATTTCACGCTTTACGTGCTGCCGATTGTGGTGATTGTGATCGGTTATATTTTCTTCTCGCTGCTTGGCTTTCTTTAAGCAGAAGATCTGCCCGGCAAGCCGGGCAATGTCTTACTCGGCAGGCAGCGCTCGCGGCTTGCCTTCATTGTCTACCGCCACATAAATAAACAGGGCTTCCGTCGCCTTATAACGCTGGCCCAGCGGTTCCGTCGATACTTTTTTCACCCATACCTCAATATTAATAGTGATTGAGGTGTTGCCGCGCTTTACGCAGCGGGCATAGCAGCACACAACATCGCCAACGGCGACCGGGCGTAAAAAAGTCATACCATCAACACGGACAGTCACAACGCGGCCGCGGGCAATCTCTTTGGCCATAATCGCGCCGCCGATATCCATCTGCGACATCAGCCAGCCGCCAAAAATATCGCCGTTCGCGTTGGTATCCGCCGGCATGGCCAGGGTGCGTAAAACCAATTCGCCCTTCGGGGCGAGATCTGTTGTTGTCATTCTATACTCTGTACTAGTCAAAGAAGATCAGGCGCGATGCTACTATGAAAACGGCGCAGAGAGAATAGGGGAATACGCCCGTCGGTACGGGCGTCGGCAGATTAGAAACTTAGGGTAACGCCAGCGTAATAGGCGCGCCCCGGCTCGTTGTAAGTTGAAGCACCGGAGTTCTCGCGATAAATCTGCTTATCAAACAGGTTGCTGATGCCGGCGTTCAGGCGAATATCTTTCATCAACTGATAGTTGCCGCCGATCCCTACTATTGAATAAGCGCCGACTTCATTGGTGGCGAGAACCCCGGTCTCGTTGCGAATTTCCGCGTACTGACGCGGCTTTTGACGGCCATACATTGTCCAGTTTATGTTAGCCGACAGTTTGCTGTTTACCTGCCAGTCAAGCATGGTATTGATAGTATATTTCGGGATCACCGACAGCGGATTGCCGGTATCTTTACTTTCCGATTTAATCATCCAGGTCGCGTTGGTGCGCCAGTTCAGGGTGTCGGCAATCAATGGGATCAGCACGGTCCCTTCCAGTCCTTCTACTACGGCTTTGCCGCCGTTCTGCCACTGTAGAATGTTGTTGCCGCTGGAAGTGTAGCCAAGTACCTCGGTGCCGGAGACGATTTTGTTTTTGTAATCATTACGGAACCAGGTGATCCCGGCGTTATAGCCTCCGGCGTTGAATTCCAGCCCAAGCTCTTTATTGATGCTGATTTCCGGATCCAGATCCGGGTTGCCGAGCAGATAGCAACTGCCTGTTGCAATGGCGTTCGGGCATCCGTTGCCGCGGGTGGAGAGCAGATAGCCTTCGCTGGATTGATATAAATTGGGTGCTTTAAATACCCGTGCAATACCGGCTTTGACTTTAAACCACTCACCTAATGCCTGCGCCAGGTTGAGGCTTGGGCTCCAGTTACTGCCGAACTGGTTGTGGTAATCGAAACGCAGGCCGGGAATGATGTTAGTTCCCGGCGTGGCCTCGATATTATCTTCCAGGTAGATCCCGGTTAACGTGGCGCTGTTTTTGCTACTACGATCGGCGGCATTGCCGCTGGTGCCGGCGATGGTTTCACCGCTCACGTCAGTGGCCTGCATCGACGCCGGATCGTTGAGTTCGTCGCGGTTCCACTCCATGCCAAGCGTCAACGTCTGATCCGCCAACCAGTAGAACGGAATGTTTAACTCGCCTGTGGAGCGCCATGATTCCAGACGGCTGGTGGCGTATTCATCGCTATTGATCATCCCCTCGACGCGGCCGGTTGATCCTTCCTGCAGGCGGGTATTATTGGTTTTTTCATAATAAACGCCGGCTTTTGACTGTCCCCAATCCCAAATTCCGTTATAGGTTAGCCCCCACGACTGGCGATACAGGCGGTTGGTCTCATGGCCGTAGAGTGAATCAACCAGGCCATTGGGGCTAAGGTTGCCGTTACTGTACTGGGTATCGCCGGCATAAATATTGCCCTGGCGGCTGTAGGCATAGTTGAAATCGAGGATCTGTTGTGGGGTCATTTTCCACGACAGCAGGGCGTTAATATCTTTATTACGCACGCCTTCGCGACCGGCGGCGTATGAGTCATTCTGCGCATGGTTGATATCCCAGGCGTCAGCATCGGTTTTATTGATGTTGCCGTACAAACGCATGGTGAGGGCATCGCCTGCCAGCGGCCCGCTGAGGTTAAAGTTGGCCCGGTTGGTGGCGCCTTCTTTGTTATTCTCCGGTTGATTGGTGAAGAACGACAGTGAGCCGTGCCAGTCGTTGGTTGGTCGTTTGGTAATGATATTCACCACGCCGCCGGCCGCGCCGGACCCATAGCGGGCCGCAGCGGGTCCGCGCAGGACTTCAATTCGTTCAACCATTTCAGCGGGTACCCAATTACTATCACCGCGGGTATCGCGTTCACCGCGCCAGCTGTAACGTACCGAATTTCGTGAGGTAACCGGTACGCCATCGATCAAAATCAGCGTGTTTTCGGGGCCCATCCCGCGAATGTCGATTTGACGGTTGTTACCGCGGCTACCGCTGGCGCTGTTGCCGGTCAGATTCACGCCGGGCATCTTACGGATGATTTCTGACAGGTCATTCACCGGCGGCTCTTTGGCAATATCGTCGGCAGTGATAATCGAAACGCCGGGCTGTTGTTTTAACGCTTCTTCGGCGGTGCTGTAGACCACCATGGTTTCAGTATCCTGTTCGGCTTCTTCGGCCAAACTCTCCGCTGAAAAGAAGCTGGCGATAATGAAGGTAAGGGGAGCGAGGGGGAATGCGGTGTTCGTTCTCATTGTAAATATCCGTATCAAAATAAAACAAGAACGTGAATATTAATAATAATCATTATCATTACAATCAGGCGAGACGAAACTTCATCAAATCCTCACAATTGGCGCAATTTTTCCTGTTTGATGAAGAAAGCGTGAAGGCGAGCCGTTGGGGAATGGCGTAATAAGAGGTGGCTTACCCACTCTTTCGGAAGTTAAATTTGAACTGAACGGGATAGGAGGTAGAGAAAAGAAATGAAAAGCACAAGGGAGACGGTACGCGCCGGCCAGCGCGTACCGTTGAGAGGCATTAGTGCTTATCGTCCTGCGGCATGTGGCGGTAGATATAGACGCCGCTCAACAGGGTGAAGACCAGGGTCAATGCCGTTAAACCGAAGACTTTGAAGTTGACCCAGATATTCTGCGGCAGCCAGAACGCGATGTAGATATTGGCCAGCCCGCAGAGAATAAAGAACAGCGCCCAGGCCAGATTCAGCCGTGACCACACCTGCTGCGGCAGCGTCAGCTCTTTGCCAAGCATGCGTTGGATCAGCGGTTTTTTCATTACCCACTGGCTGAACAGCAGGGCGCCAGCAAACAGGGCGTAGATGACGGTCACTTTCCACTTAATGAATTCATCGTTGTGGAAGAAGATAGTCAGACCGCCGAAGACGGCGACCAGCACAAAAGTGATCAGCGCCATCTTTTCAACTTTACGATAGCGCACCCAGCTATAAATGAGGACCACCGCGGTGGCGACGATCAGCGCGGTGGTTGCGGCGTAGATATCGTAAATCTTATAAAAAGCGAAGAAGACTACGAGCGGTAAAAAATCGAGAAACTGCTTCATACATCAATTCCGTCGTTCAGGAAGGGCCGGAATACCCGGCCCAGATTAAAGTTAGTTGCGAATAAGCATATACAAGCGGAACAAATAGATCAGCAACAGCGCAGAGAACAGATTGCTGATGGTATTAATGACCACGGCGGCGACGTTTGGCGACAGCGTTGCGAAGCTTGAAGCAAGCAGCAGCAGCGCCGTTTTTGCCAGCAGCCAGCCGAGTACCGCTGGCGCCACCAGACGCATATTAGCCCACGCCAGACGCATACTGCCGCGCATTGCGCTAAAGATGCCGATTTTATCCTGCACCAGCATCACCGGCGCGAACGCCAGGACAATCGCCAGCAGCACGCCCGGCACCAGCACCAGCATCATCCCCATCTGTACCACGAAGGTGGTGAACAGGATAAGCAGCAACAGCTTCGGCAGAACCGGCGCCGCGGCGCCGATCGCCCGCAGCGCGCTGACGCGATGCCCGGCGGAGATCAGCTGGATCAGCAACAGTACGCCGCCGACGAGGATGGCATTCCCCACCAGCCCCGAGAAGGTTGAGGCTGCCGACGCGCGCAGCAAGATCTGCTGCTGTTCCGGCGTCATGTTCTGCACCAGCTCAAACAAGCCGGCGCTGCCCGCCAGGTTATCGCCCTCGCTGAGGATCGATAACTGCTCGTCACTGGGCGAAAAGGCATGGCCAATGACTACCGTGATGAACGCGCATAACAACGCAATCAGCAGAATAGTAACGAACTGATTACGAAAAAAATTCCCCGTGTCACGGTAGACGGACTTCGCCGTGATAGACATGCATTCTCCTTGAGTCTTGCAGGTGTTTTAACTAGCCGGGGATTGTACCGCAAAACGTGGTTGGGTAGCAGTCTCTGCCGCTGTCACGGTAAGTATATCTTTGTAAAGAGTTCCCAGCGGCGGCAGGCCGTAGCGGGCACGGGCGCGATCGCACGCTTCGTTGAGTTCGCCGCCTTCGCCTGACATAGCAAACTCGCGGCAGGGGGAAGGCCGCTGATGATAGATGGTGCAGTGTACCGATTCGCCGATTTCGCCGCTTAAGGCTGTGCAGCGGCTTTGTCTCTGATTGGTGCCGCTCATGCAGCGCAGAAAAGGGGTAAGGGGTTCGGTGAGCTGCGTAGGTACCACGCCGCCGGCGTCGTCGGCTTCAGCCCAATAGAAGGAGACTCGAAAATACGCACAACAGGCACCGCACGTCATGCACGGGTTGATTTCACTCATAATTACACCTGAAAAAAACGCATCAACACAAATTGTCGGCAATTAAATTAGCTATCCGCACGATCGGCGACAAGAGGGGGACGCAAAAATTTTTCTCACGGGTAAAAATTGATGTAAGGACAAATCAGAACGTTACTGAGTGCTGCAAAAATTAATCTGGATCAATAAATGTTAAATCTAATGGCCTGGTGTGATCTAAAACAGATCAAAACTAACTCATTGTAGGTATATTTGCTGCCGCTGATAAAAACCATAATGGGGACATGGATATGAAGAAAATTGCAGCGGCGGCATTGATCTTAGGTACGCTTTCTGGTGGTAGCGCCTGGGCGCATGAAGCGGGGGAGTTTTTTATTCGCGCGGGTTCGGCGACGGTTCGCCCGACTGAGGGTTCTGACAACGTACTGGGTAGTCTCGGCGGTTTTAACGTCAGTAATAACACCCAGTTAGGTTTAACCTTTACCTATATGGCGACCGACAATATCGGTATCGAACTGCTGGCGGCAACGCCGTTCCGCCACAAGGTCGGTACCGGGCCGACCGGCACCATCGCTACCGTACACCAGTTGCCGCCGACGCTGATGGCGCAGTGGTACTTTGGCGATGCGCAAAGCAAAGTGCGCCCGTATGTCGGCGCCGGTATTAACTATACAACCTTCTTTAACAATGATTTCAACGATACCGGTAAGGACGCCGGGCTTTCCGACCTGAGCCTGAAGGATTCATGGGGCGCGGCAGGACAGGTTGGCCTGGATTATCTGATTGACCGCAATTGGCTGCTGAACATGTCAGTGTGGTACATGGATATCGACACCGACGTGAAATTTAAAGCTAACGGAGAGAATCAGACCGTCAGTACCCGTCTGGACCCGTGGGTGTTTATGTTCTCCGCGGGCTATCGATTCTAATGCTTTAAAAAAACTGGCCGCTTGCGGCCAGTTTTATCCTCTTCAGACCAGCCGATGAGCGTGCAGTTTGGCGCTTTCCATAATGCTATCCATTATCACCTGCACGCGATGCGGCAACACGCCTCGTTGACGATAAATCAACCACGCCTGCATATTCACGCCGCGTTCTCGTGGCAGACAGGGCTGTAGCGTACCCGCTTCTAATTCCGCCGCGACGGAGTAAAAAGGGGCATATACGATGCCCAGCCCCTGTTTGGCAAGCTCAATGGCCGGCAAAATGTTATCGCATACGCTGGAACCGTTGACCTCTACCTGAATACTCTCACCCGCGGCGTTATAGCAATGCCAACTGTTGCGGATCCCGCCCAACGTACGCAAAGTGATGCAGCGGTGCTGCGCAAGCTCATCAACATCGTGCAGAGGCGACTGCGTAATATAATCCGCGCAGGCAAACAGCCCCATGCGAAAGCGGGTGAGAGGCCTTGCGATCAGGCTTTCGTCCTGGGGCTGGAAAAAGCTAATCAGCAGATCGCAATCGCTATCGAAAAGCGTCCCGTGTTTCTGTTCGCGCTCGTCGGGATTGCGGGTGAGAAGGTTTACGGTTAATTCCGGCGCTGAGCGCAGCACCGGCGGCAAAAGATATCGGGCAAGGAAAGCCTGAATGCCGATTGGCGCGCCGAGCGTCACCATACCGTTGAGGCTGCGTTTCCAGGTACCGGACATATCAAGCAGGTCATTATGCTTATCCAGCAGAATGTCCGCCCGGCGCAGGAACTGCTCGCCAAACTCGCTCAGGATTAATGCCCGTGGGTGGCGGATAAAGATTTCCAGCCCCAGGCGCCGTTCCAGCGCATTCAGCGCCCGCGACACGTTCGACTGCGGCATATCCAGTAGCTGGGCGGCTTTGCTAACGCTTGCCGTTTCGGCAATCACGCGGACGATGCGGAGTTCGTCTATGCGCAGGTCTTTTTCTTTCACGAGGTCGCTTCTTTTGGTTTTGCTATATCAAAAATGATATACATCTTTGCTGTCATTGTCATATGACTTCTGGTTGGGAGCTGGGTATCATTTGCGTGGATTATTTGTTACAGCCGAAAAATACAGAGAAATAATTCGATGAAAATAACAAGAATGGCTGCGTTATCTGCAATGTTGCTGCTGGCTGCGTGCGCTTCCAGCGTAACCGAAAAAGAAAAATATATTGAATATGACGATATTATCAAGGGACTATCGGTTTCGGGGGAAGAGATATTATACCGGAAAGATAAAAGTACTGATTTTTACCGTTACCAATATTTGGTCTATCAGTCGGAAAATGATTATTCTCGGCACAGCCCCACGATTGCAGTGAGTGGCATTGCTAATTATAAAACAGCGTAGTTAGTACGGTTTACCTTTTTTATTACCAGGTGTTATTATGTTCCTTAACTACTTCGCCTTAGGCGTGTTAATTGCCGTGTTTTTGATTTTATTTTACGGCATTATTATTATTCATGATATTCCCTATTTATTAGCCAAAAAACGTCAGCATCCTCATCAGGATGCGATCCATGTGGCCGGCTGGGTGAGCCTGTTTACCCTGCATGCGATTTGGCCGCTGTTATGGATCTGGGCAACGCTGTATCGCCCCGAGCGCGGGTGGGGAATGGCGCATAAAGTCGAAGATAGCGCCGAAATGCATCAGCGAATCAGGCAACTTGAAAGCGAGCTAAAGCGTCTGCAGGAGCAACAGATAACTGTAACGACAAACTCGTCAAATAACCGCTAAGGCTAATATATGGATTTACTCATTATTCTTTGCTATGTGGCGTTGGCCTATGGCGTATTTAAAATTTTCCGTATCCCGGTAAATAAATGGACGGTACCGACGGCGGTCCTTGGTGGAGTGTTTATTGTCGGCGCGCTAATTCTGACTATGAATTATAATCACCCGTACACCGACCGGGCGCAAAAAATAGCTCTGTCGATCCCGATTGTGCCGCAGGTGTCGGGGGCCATCGTAGAAGTTACCGATAAAACGAATGTGTTATTACGCAAAGGCGAGGTACTGTTTCGTCTTGATGATAGCCGCTATCGCGCGCGACTGAATAAACTGGAGGCGGATCTCAGTGCCGCCGAAGCGGATATCAGAACCCGGAAAGCGGCATTAAGTGAATCCGCCGCTAACGTCCAGCGGATGACGGCGGAATATGAACGTGCCCGTCAGGATTATCAACGCTATGCGAAAGGCGCGGCCATGCCGGTTAACCCTTTTTCTGAGCAGGACGTGAATCACGCCGAGCAGCAATATCAGGCGCAATCCGCGGCCCTGCGGGCGGCTAAGGCACAGTATCAACAGGAGTTAGAAAGACTTTCTGCGCGTTTCAATGGCGAGGATGCGCAAATCGCCAGCCTGAAATCGCAGATTGCCGAGGCGCGTTATGACCTTGAACAGACGGTATTCCGCGCGCCCAGCGATGGTTATGTTACCCAGGTGCTGGCGCGACCGGGAACCACGGCAGTTCGTCTGCCGTTCAAACCGGTGATGATTTTTATTCCGCAGCAGAAACGGCAGGTGGTGGCGGTATTTCGCCAGAACGCTATCCTGCGCCTGGAGCAGGGGGACGAGGCAGAGGTGGTATTCAATGGTCTACCGGGGCAGGTGTATGCCGGCAAGGTCACAAAAGTATTGCCAACTATTCCCGACGGCAGCTACCAGGCCAGCGGCGCGTTACAGGGTTTAAGCGCCACGCCCGGTCGGGAAGGGGTTTATGTGATGATTGACCTCGCGGCGAGCCGCGATCTCGCCCATCTCCCTGATGGCGTCAGTGCCCAGGCGGCGGTGTATACCGACCATTTTGCCCACGTGTCGGTGATGCGTAAGGTGCTGTTACGGATGACCAGCTGGTTGCATTATCTGTATCTCGACCACTAAAAGCTGAAGTTGAGCGAAAAAAAGCCCGCGATAAACGCGGGCAAAAATACTGGAAGCAATGTGAGCAATGTCGTACCGAATACCTGAGTTGTTCACTCAACTATTCGGTAATGAGAAAGATAATATTTCTCATTTGAGATATCAACCCCAGATTTTGTGCGGAGGCGAATTTTTTTAATCAAGGGTGAAAACCGTACGTTTCTGGCTGTTATCACGCGGCCAGGCCGCAGCGACATCGCGGAGCGGCAGCGGCGTGGTGGCGATGGTAAACTGACCGGGAACCGCAGCCTGCAGCATCTCCCCGGTTGCCGCCAGCAGTTGCGGCATGGTCAGGCTGCCGATGCCGCTGCCCATAAGCTGTAGCGGCGCGGCGCGCAGCACGGCGCCATTTAACGCGATATCCGCCCCGGCAAGGGAACCCACCTGCACATAACGCACCGGCTTATCGCCGGGGGTATATTTCGCCAGCATGGGCAGCAGCAACTCTGCGCTGCGTCCCCACAAATAATCCACGATCGCATCAACTTGCCCGGCGCTGGCGGCGGCGAATTGTGCGCTAAGCGTCTGCTCATCGGCGGTTAAATCAATACACTCATCGGCTGCGAGGGCGGCCAGCGCTTGCGCATTGCGCCCGGTGGCAATGATTTTTTTCGCACCGAGGTAGCGGGCAATCTGCACCGCCAGCTGCCCGGCGCTGCCGGTGGCGCCGTTAATCAGTACCGTTTCGCCGGCCTGAAACTGCGCCCGCTTTACAAGCGCAGCCCAGGCAGACATGCCCGGATTGGCCATGGCCGCGGCGCTGATATCGTCAAGTTCATCCGGCAGCGGCAGGCAATTCTGCATTGCGACCGGCGCGCGTTGCGCCATACTGCCGAACGGGGCGCTGGGGAAAGCAAAATAGACGCGCTGGCCGTCATGGGTCATACCGACGCCATCGATACCGACGACAAACGGCAGAGTGCCGTCAAAACTATAATGATGTCCTGATGCCCGGCCCTTTACCACGTGGCTAATGGCGGCGGCGCGAACGTCGATCAGCGTGTGTCCGACGGCGGGCTGCGGTTCGCTAAAATCGGCCCATACCGGGCCTTCGCTTAGATCAAATACCACGGCGGCTTTCATAACATTATCTCCTGATGATAATTATGTGTAATATGCACATATTCTTCAGGAGCAATATACGCGGTTAACTAATATATGCAAGATGCACATAATAATTACGACATCACCGACTTTCACGGCGCGCTGCTGGATATCATTAGCGTGATGAATCAACCTTTGCGCGATGAGCAGATATTGCAGGCGGCAAGGGTGCAGCTTGAACAGATACTATTTCCGCTACTGGTGGCGGTAGGGCGCTATGGCCCGGTGGGGGTAGTTGAGCTGGCGGATCATTTAGGCCGCGATTACACCACCGTCAGTCGTCAGGTGAAAAAGCTGGAGGCTCAGGGGCTTGCCTGCAAGCAGGCCAATGCCAAAGACCGGCGGATTAGCGAGGTGACGCTCAGCGAAAAGGGGCAGCGGATGATTGACGCTATTGCCGTTGCGCGGCGGCAGTTAATGAATCAGGTGCTGGCTGGATGGTCAGAAGACGAGGTGCTGGCGCTGTTTCGCTTAACGCGAAAATACGCCAACAGCCTGCAGCGGAAATAGCCGCCCGGCGTGAGGCCGGGCGACAAAGGGTCAGGCGGTTTTGGTTGCCGCTTTCAGGCTCTGCACGAAGGTTTTTAGCTCTTCGAGCATTTTTTGCGGCTGTTCAAGGTTGCGCTCGATAATCTTGACGATGGCCGAGCCGGATATTGCCCCGGCGGCACCGGCGTCAATAGCGGCCGAAACCTGCTCCGGCGCCGAGATACCAAAGCCCTGCAGCGGCGGCGCGGCGTTATATTCCGCCAATTTTTCAATCAGATGATGCAGCGGCAGCGCGGCGCGGTTTTCCGCGCCTGTCACGCCAGCGCGCGATAGCAGGTAGGTATAGCCGCGGCCATAGGAGGCAATCTGGCGCAGTAAATCGTCATCGGCATTTGGCGGGCAGATGAAAATCGGCGCAATGTTATGGCGCAGCGCTGCCTGACGGAACGGGGCGGACTCTTCGACCGGCACGTCGGCGACCAGCACGGAATCCACGCCGACACGCGCGCATTCGGCGTAGAACTCATCAATCCCCGGGCTGAACACCAGGTTCGCGTACATCAACAGGCCGATTGGAATGGTCGGATGCTTGTGGCGGATCGCCGCCAGCATCTCGAAGCACTGCGCCGGGGTAACACCGGCGGCAAAAGCGCGCAATGTGGCGCCCTGAATCGTCGGGCCGTCGGCCAGCGGGTCGGAGAAGGGGATCCCCAATTCCAGCGCATCGGCGCCGGCTTCAATCAGCGCATCGATGATTTTCAGCGACTGTTCCGGCCCCGGATCGCCGAGGGTGACGAAGGGAACAAAGGCGCCTTCCTGGCGGTTTTTTAACTGTGCAAATAGCGTCTCGTAACGTTCCATCAGATTTCCCCTCGCGCTTTCAAAATGTCGTGTACGGTGAAGATGTCTTTATCGCCGCGGCCGGACAGGTTAACCACCAGCAGCTGCTCTTTATCCGGATTCTCGCGCATCATCTTCAGCGCGTGCGCCAGAGCGTGCGACGACTCCAGCGCCGGAATAATGCCTTCATGGCGGGAGAGCGCTTTAAAGGCATCCAGCGCTTCGTTGTCGGTAATTGACACATACTCAGCGCGCCCGGTGCTATTAAGGAACGCATGCTGAGGCCCCACTGACGGGAAATCCAGCCCGGCGGAGATAGAATAAGATTCTTCAATCTGCCCGTCGGAGGTTTGCATCATCGGCGACTTCATGCCGAAATAAATGCCGACGCGACCATGCTTCAGCGGCGCGCCGTGCTCGCCGGTTTCGATACCGTGGCCGGCAGGCTCGACGCCAATCAGGCCAACGCCGGATTCATCAATGAAATCAGCGAACATGCCGATGGCGTTAGAACCACCGCCAACGCAGGCGATCACCGCGTCCGGCAGGCGTCCTTCTTTCTCGAGGATCTGCGCTTTGGTTTCTTCGCCGATCATGCGCTGGAATTCACGCACGATAGTCGGGAATGGGTGCGGGCCAGCGGCGGTGCCGAGCATGTAGTGCGCCTTCTCGTAGCTGCCGGACCAGTCGCGCAGCGCTTCGTTACAGGCATCTTTCAGGGTGGCGGAACCGCTGTGCACTGGAATGACTTCCGCACCCATCAGGCGCATGCGGAACACGTTCGGCGACTGCCGCTCGACGTCTTTGGCGCCCATATAGATGCGGCATTTCAGACCGAGCAGGGCGCTGGCCAGCGCCGAGGCGACGCCGTGTTGGCCGGCGCCGGTTTCGGCGATAATTTCCGTTTTACCCATACGTTTGGCCAGTAGCGCCTGGCCCAGCACCTGGTTGGTTTTGTGCGCGCCGCCGTGGAGCAGATCTTCACGCTTGAGGTACAGCGTGGTGCGGGTGCCTTCGGTCAGATTGCGGCATTTGGTCAACGCCGTCGGGCGGCCCGCGTAGTTTTTCAGCAGGTCGGTGAATTCGGCCTGAAACTCAGGATCTTTTTGCGCGCTGACGAAAGCTTCTTCCAGCTGGCGCAGGGCGGGCATCAGGATCTGCGGAACGTACATACCGCCGAATTCGCCGAAATACGGGTTCAGTAAAGTGCTCATTATTGCATTGCTCCTTAATATGCGCGCAGCGTCTGGAAAACGGCAGCCACGAGGCTTGCCTCTTTTATTCCCGGCTGCGACTCTACGCCTGAGTTGAAATCGAGTCCGGCACAGCCGCTTTTCGCGGCTTCTACGCAGTTATCGGCGCTGAGGCCGCCTGCCAGCATCACGTTACGCAGGTCCTGGCCCTGCAGCAGCGACCAGTCGAAGCGTTGACCGCTACCGCCCTGACCGTTGTCAAAGACATATCTGTCCACATGATTGAGGTTACGCGGCGGCAGCGTTTCGCCGACGCTCAGCGCCTTCCAGATTTGGATCTGCTCCGGCAGCGCCGCGCGCAGGGCATCAATCCAGGCCTGGTCTTCGCTCCCATGAAGCTGGACCGCGGCGAGTTTCAAGTTGGTCGCACGGGTGACGACCTCTTCAATGGCTGCATCGCGGAATACGCCAACGTAGCTGAGCGGCGCGGCGGCCATTACCGCCTGTGCCTGCTGGTCGTCAACGGCGCGCGGCGAACTGGCGACGAAAATCAAGCCGCCGTAGATAGCGCCCGCCTCCCAGGCGACTTGCGCATCCTGCGGACGAGTCAGGCCGCAGACCTTGTTCTCACCTAACAGCACGCGCTTCACCGCAGCGCTGAGGTCCGGTTGCTCCATTAGCGCCGAGCCAATCAGGAAGCCGTTGGCGAAGTGGCTCAGTTCGCGGACTTCGCCGTAGGTATGGATTCCGGATTCGCTGATCACGGTGACATCCGGGCCGAGACGCGGCGCCAGTTGACGCGTGCGGTTCAGATCAATCGACATATCGCGCAGATCGCGGTTGTTAATGCCGACGACTTTGGCCTTCAGCGCAATCGCGCGCTCCAGCTCCTCTTCGTTGCTGACCTCGGTCAGAACGCCCATATTGAGGCTGTGGGCGACAGCGGCGAGCTGCCGATATTGGTCATCATCGAGCACCGAGAGCATCAGCAGGCAGGCATCGGCCTGGTAGTAACGCGCGAGGTAAATCTGGTAAGGATCGATGGTGAAGTCTTTACACAGAATCGGCTGCGGCGCGACCTTGCTGACGATCGGCAGAAAATCAAAGCTGCCCTGAAAATATTTCTCATCGCACAGTACTGAAATTGCCGAAGCGTAGTGCTTATAAACCCCGGCGATGGTCGCCGGGTCGAAATCTTCCCGAATCAGTCCCTTCGACGGCGACGCCTTTTTGCACTCAAGAATAAAGGCGGTGCGGGCGCCGGCCAGCGCATCGTAAAAATGGCGTTCGGACGGCACGATATCATTCTGAAAACTGGCTAACGGTTGTTGTTGTTTGCGGGCTTCTACCCAAATCGCTTTGTCGGCAACGATTTTTGCTAAAACGGTCTGCATTATTTACCCTCTTGCCGCTAATGCGGTCACTCTGTCATAGGCCGCTCCGCTGTGCAGCACATCCAGTACCTGCCGGGCGTTGGCTTTCAGGTCTTCATGCCCGTGTAAACGCATCAACATGGCGACGTTGGCGGCGACGGCGGCTTCGTGAGCGGCTTCACCTTTACCTTGTAGCAAGCGCGTGAGAATGTCACGGTTTTCTTCCGGCGTGCCGCCGGCCAGTTGCTCTTGATGATAAGGCGTCAGGCCGAAGTCGGCGGCGGTCAGCTGATAGCTCTGAATTTCGCCGTTATTGAGTTCGGCGACCACGGTCGGCGCATGCAACGAGACTTCGTCCATACCGCCGCTGTGTACCACGGCGGCGCGTTGATAGCCGAGTACGCGTAAGGTTTCGGCAATCGGCAACACCAGTTCCGGGCTATAGACGCCAATCAACGCCAGCGGCGGGTGCGCAGGGTTAATAAGCGGCCCCAATACATTAAACAGGGTGCGCGTTTTCAACTGCTGGCGGACCGGCATCGCATGGCGGAATCCGGTGTGGTATTTCGGCGCGAACAGGAAGCAGACGCCCAGTTCATCCAGCGCGGCGCGCGATTTATCGGCATTCATATCCAGATTAATACCAAACGCGGCCAGCAGGTCGGACGAACCGGATTTACTGGAGACGCTGCGGTTGCCGTGTTTCGCCACCTTTAAACCGCAGGCGGCGGCGACAAAGGCGCTGGCGGTTGAGATATTGATGCTGTTGCTGCCATCGCCGCCGGTGCCGACAATATCGGCAAACTGATAATCCGGACGCGGGAAGGGCGCGGCGTTTTCCAGCAGCGCGGTGGCAGCGCCGGCAATTTCCTGTGGTTGCTCGCCGCGCACTTTCATGCTTACCAGCGCCGCGGCCAGCTGTTCCGGCTTCACTTCGCCGCGCACGACGGCGGAAAACAGCACGTGGCTCTCCTGCTGGCTCAGCGTCTGTGCCTGGTACAATTTTTCCAGAATCGGTTGTACGACATTGGTCTGTTCCAGTTTCTGCAGCGCCCATGCCAGCGTTTGCTCCAGCAGCAGCGCCCCCTGGGTAGTCAGAATCGACTCCGGATGGAACTGGAAGCCGCAGACGCGATCGGCGTCGTGGCGAACCGCCATCACCATACCGTTGAAATTGGCGTTAATGGTGAGCCCGGCCGGAATATTGCTGCCGACCAGTGAATGGTAGCGGGCCACCGGCAGCGGGTTGGCAAGACCAGCGAACATCGCCTGGCCGTCATGCTCAATGCTGGAGGCTTTACCGTGAAGGATTTCTCCCGCCTGGCCGACATAGCCGCCGTAGGCTTCCACGATGGCCTGGTGGCCGAGGCAGATACCGATAATCGGTAACTTGCCGCGCAGGCGGGTCAGCAGCTCCGGCATGCAGCCGGCTTCGCTTGGGGTTCCCGGCCCCGGAGAGAGCATCAGCACCGGGTTATCCATGGTGCCGATACGTTCAATCAGCGATTGCGCCGGAACGGTATTGCGATAAATAACCACGTTGTGGCCATTAGCCCGCAGCTGGTCGGCGAGGTTATAGGTAAAGGAGTCGATATTATCGAGCAGCAGGATGTCGGCCATTAGAAAGTCTCCTTCGCGTGATGGGCCTGAGCAATGGCGCGCAGCACGGCGCGAGCTTTATTACGGGTTTCATCCGCCTCGGATTGCGGAACGGAATCGAGCACGATACCGGCGCCCGCCTGCACGGTGGCGATACCATCTTCAACGTAGGCTGAGCGGATCACGATGCAGGTATCGAGGTCGCCATGGGCGGTAAAGTAGCCGACCGCGCCGCCATAACTACCGCGCCGCTTGCCTTCTGCGGCGGCGATTAGCTGCATGGCGCGAACTTTCGGCGCGCCGCTAAGAGTGCCCATATTCATGCAGGCGCGGTAGGCGTGCAGGACGTCCAGGTCGCGGCGCAGTTCACCAACCACGCGGGAAACCAGATGCATCACAAAGGAGTAGCGATCGACTTTAGTCAAATCCGCCACGTAGCGGCTACCCGGCGTACAGATGCGGGCCAGGTCGTTACGGGCCAGGTCAACCAGCATCAGATGTTCGGAAAGCTCTTTGTGGTCGGTACGCATCTCCAGCTCAATACGGCTATCGAGATCGCGATCCAGCGAACCGTCGGCGCGGCGGCCGCGCGGACGGGTGCCGGCAATGGGGTAGATCTCAATCTGGCGGCTGACGGCGTCGTATTTCAGCGAGCTTTCCGGCGAGGCGCCGAACAGGGTGAAATCGTTATCCTGCATAAAGAACATATACGGGCTGGGATTGCTCTTTTTCAGCACATCGTACGAGGCCAGCGGCGACGGGCAGGGGAGGGAGAAACGGCGCGACGGCACGACCTGGAAAATTTCGCCCGCGCGAATGGCGCGCTGCATTTTGCGCACCACGGCGCCGTACTCTTCATCGCTCTGATCGACGTCGCAACGCATCTCGGCGACGGTAGTGACCGGCAGCGGCGCAGGCGGTTCATTTAACTGCTGGCGAAGCTGGGCGATACGTTGCAGAAGACGCTGTTTCTCATTCTCCAGCGGCGTGAACAGGCTCGCCTGAATGCGGGTGTTTTTGGTCTGATGATCGATGACCAGCAGCGTTTCCGCCAGGTAGAAACAGTAATCCGGGCAGGCGGTATCGGCGTCGAGCGGCGGTAAATCCTCGAAACCGGCCACCAGGTCGTAAGCGAACAGGCCGCCGAAGAACATCGCTTCGCGCTCGGCCTGCGGGACGCTGACCAAATCTTGTAGCAGACGAAACGCATCGAACACCGATAACGAACACAGGCGAGCGTCTTCATCCAGCAGGGCGCTAACCGGTGGGAAGGTGAGTACCCGGCTGTTCGGCTGGCGCAGATTCTCAATGCCGGACGGCAATGCGTTATCCAGCAGTTCAAGCAGCGCGGCGCCGTTCGCCGACAGCGCCTGGACCGTGACGGTATTGCCAAGCGCGGTAATGCGCAGGGCGCTATCGACCAGCAGCAGGCTTTTTAAGTCGTCTTTACTATCGATGTCGGCCGATTCCAGCAGCAGGGTTGCCGGGCGCGCGCCGCATAATTGATGGAATAACGCCGTCGGGTTTTCGCGATAGATGGCGTCGCTGGTGAGAAGCTCGAGCGCTGGTTTTGATGTTTGCATTATCATTCTCGCCTGTTCTGTTCATTATTTTGTTCAAAAAAAAGCCCGCTCAGTGGCGGGCCAGGTATCTGTTTGCTGAGTGCAAAACGCGATTACGCCGCCCGATTCCAGGAACGACGCCACCAGCTATGAAGAGTAATAATTTGCGTTTTCATCAGAGATACCCGTTTTGTGAACTTGCGTACTAGTTAACTGGTTCATGAAAATAAAGTCAACCCTTGTTTGCAGATTTTCTTTCTCAGTCGTTATCATAATGCGCTTATTTCAGTTCAGGTCCACCAGGAGCCATCTTGAGCGACACTAATTACGCGGTCATTTATGACCTGCACAGCCATACCGTTGCCTCCGATGGGCGATTGACTCCAGAAGAGTTGGTACACCGCGCGCATGAGATGCGGGTGGGTACGCTGGCTATCACCGATCACGATAGCGTGGCGGCCATACCGGCGGCACGTGCCGAAATTGCGCGGGCTGGACTGCCGCTCACGCTTATCACCGGGGTAGAAATTTCCACCCTATGGGAAAATCACGAAATTCATATCGTGGGACTGAATATTGATATCGACCATCCGGCGATGACGCAACTCCTTTGCGAACAGAAAGAGCGGCGCAACCAGCGCGGGCGGATGATTGCCGAACGGTTGGAGAAAGCGCGTATCCCCGGCGCCTGGGAAGGGGCGTTAAAGCTCGCCGATGGCGGCGCGGTCACCCGCGGCCATTTCGCGCGCTTTTTGGTTGAAGCGGGTTTCGCCGGCAATATCGCCGACGTATTCAAAAAATATCTCGCCCGCGGGAAAACCGGATACGTTCCGCCGCAGTGGTGTACAATAAAACAAGCGATTGATGTCATTCATCATTCTGGCGGCAAAGCGGTGATCGCCCATCCAGGGCGCTACGATCTTTCCGCCAAATGGTTGAAACGGCTGTTGGCCCATTTTAGCGAGCAGGGCGGCGACGCGATGGAGGTCGCCCAATGTCAGCAGGCGCCGCATGAGCGCGCGCAGCTGGCGAGCTACGCGAAACAGTTTGGTTTGATGGCGTCGCAGGGTTCAGATTTCCACCAGCCCTGCCCGTGGATTGAACTGGGGCGTAAACTTTGGCTACCCGCTGGCGTGGAAGGGATCTGGCGCAGTTGGGAAGTGGCCGCTGAACAAATTGAGAGGGAAGTATGAGCCAGTTTTTCTATATCCATCCCGATAATCCGCAGGCGCGGTTGATTAATCAGGCGGTGGAAATCGTGCGTAAGGGCGGGGTTATCGTTTATCCAACGGACTCTGGCTATGCCCTGGGTTGCAAAATCGAAGATAAAGGGGCGATGGAGCGGATCTGCCGTATCCGTCAGTTGCCGGATGGCCACAATTTCACCCTGATGTGCCGCGATCTCTCCGAGTTGTCGACCTACGCGTTTGTCGATAACGTGGCGTTTCGTCTAATCAAAAACAACACGCCGGGCAACTACACGTTCATTCTTAAGGGAACGAAAGAGGTGCCGCGACGCCTGTTGCAAGAAAAGCGTAAAACCATTGGTATGCGCGTGCCGGCGAACCCTATCGCCCAGATGCTGCTTGAAACGCTTGGCGAGCCGATGCTTTCGACATCATTAATGCTGCCAGGTAATGAATTCACGGAGTCCGATCCGGAAGAGATTAAAGACCGTCTGGAGAAGGTGGTCGATCTGATTATTCACGGCGGTTATCTCGGCCAGCAGCCGACGACGGTTATCGACCTGACCGAAGACGCTCCGGTGGTGCTGCGTGAAGGCGTCGGTGATATCAAACCCTTCCTGTGATGCTTCTCGCGGGCGGCGTTACACGCGCCGCCCGCGGCTTAAATTTAATTTAAAACACCTTTCATATTGAGTCATTTCTTCCCTGGTATATTATTAGCACGCTTACGATATCACTCATTGATATCGCTTCCAGAAAGAAACTCAACATTATGCATAAGCTGACTATTCAACCCTCTGATGTTATTAAGAGGGAGAAAGTGCTATTCAATTTTTTCATGCTTTCAAGCATTACCGTTACTTTATATCTGGTGGGAAAAGCTATACGCCATAGCGATATTGCTTTGTTCTGGCCACTGAATGCGGTCATTGTCGGATTATTTATCAGGAATAAGGCGTTGCGTTATAAAAAATACGCCGCAGTTGTTTTAGCCGCAATGCTATTATCAAGCTTTGCTACGGGTGAGCGAGGAGTCTATAGCATTCTGGTGGATTTCTCCGATGTGCTATTTATGTTAATAATGTACTGGCTGATAATCAGAGAAGAGAAGGCAGATGAAGATAATTTAAAAATAACCATCTTTCGAATTTACAGCTATTGTTTTATCTCCGCGTTAATATGTTCAGCCCTGGGGAGTTATATTTATTCCTGCGGTATTCACGCTGAATTCTGGCAAATCTATCCTGTTTGGTTTAGCGAGGAGTTTACCACTAGTGTGCTCATTCTACCTTTTACGCTGTTGTGTCAGAAAAAAGAGTTTTTTAGCGCATTGAATTTGCGGCGGTTAGTACCGGTTGGCATGTTAATGGCCTCGCTGCTGGTCTCTATTCTCAGCGGAGTGACGGGAAGTATGGGAACGCTGGCGATGATTCTTCCGGCGTTAATTTGGTGCGCGCTAAACTATTCATTATCAACAACCTGCTTGCTGACTTTGTGCTCCGGTATGGTGGAAATGATGCTGATCGATCGGCACGCTATTGAATCGAACATGACGTCGTTTCTGCCTATGATTATCTCCACGCGCCTTGGCATCGCATCTATTGCCATTAGTCCGGTTATCGTCGCGGTCAGCGTGGAGGCGGTCAACAAGATGGTGAAACAGCTATCGCGACAGGTTCGCTACGATTACCTGACCCGGGTTCATTCTCGTTTTGGTCTTTATGAACATCTGCGTGAACTGGAAGTAACGGACAATGAGACGTCGCTAAACGTGCTGGTGCTTGATATTGACCATTTTAAAAAAATTAACGACACCTGGGGCCATGATTGTGGCGATAATGTTTTGATGACTTTCGCCCGGCGGGTAAAAAACACTGTAGCCGATCGAGGGGTGATTGCCCGACTGGGCGGTGAAGAGTTTGCCGTGGTGATGACGGGCAAACCGGGTGAAGATGGCTATCGTTTAGCTGAAGATATTCGTCAGGCGATTGAAGAGATGAATATTGCCTGGCAAAGTGCGAATTTATCGCTAACCGTCAGTATTGGTCTTAGCTACGGGCAGGTGATGCGCTGGAATATTGTTGACAGCTTTGATCGGTTATTATCTGAGGCAGATAGCTATCTTTATCAGTCTAAAAAAACGGGGCGCAATCGTATCAGCGCCTCTCCTCTAATAAATAACAATGTTACCGGCTCATAGTCGAGATTTAAGCTGGTGAAACTCAATAATAATGACCTTTTACTTGTGATTGAATACAGTTAATTTATGCTCAAACTGACCCCAAATACTTATCCCATCACCCTGGTGAAAAGCGTGCTGGTTGTTTCACTGCTGGCGTTAATGCTGATTATTGTCAGCCTAACCGGCCTGTTTAACTATCAGTCGCGTCAGGTCAGTACCGCCATTGATAAAAAAATCATCGGAACTCAGTATGCGTTGATTCAGCATAAACTTGAGGATGCCGTTGACCGCCCGCGACAAATAACGAATCTATTTTTACAATATATTCAGGGGGAAGGTAACAATATCGATAAGGATGCTTTGGTTCCTGAAATGGTGTATTTGACCGCGAGCGCGTTTAAAACCATGCCTGCCTTTCAAAGCCTGTCGTGGTTTGCAGAAAATGGCGCCTGTATTGCTGTCATTCGCGACAATCACAGTAATCAAATTTATTTGCAGCGAACCCAGCGCGATAATCATCACTCCCTGGTAAAATACAGCGGTTTAAGCCCGCAGACCAATATTGTCAAAGTTAATAACGCCTTTAATGTCGCTGATTTTCCGCAGTTTCGCCGCGCACGCCAGCAAACGAGCGGTTTCTGGCAACGCTCCCTCTCTACCGGCAGCATCATCATGAGCTGGAACCAGCCGGTGTACGACAAGCAAGGTCGCTTTGTCGGGGCGATCGCCAGTGGCGCCACACCCGCAGATATGACCGCTTATTTACAGAGTCTCCTGCCGGACAAAAGCTATGCTCTCCTGCTTATTGATGACAACAATCGTATTGTCGCGCGTACCGGTAGCCAACAGATCTGGCAGCAGGATCGCCAACTGATAGAAAAACTGACTTCCGCGCCACCGTCGCCAACGTCATTTTCCTTACGTGCTGGGGAGAAGACTTTGCTGGCGACCGCCTTTAGCGTGCAGGACAGCCAACATCTGTTGAACTGGAAGGCGGTTCTTATCGCCCCGCAGCATGCGGAAATGGCTGAAATGAATAAGCAGCGTCTACTTTTGACCTTCACCACGACGCTGTTTATTTTTATTTTGATGTTGGTTCTACTGATGATTATTTCGCATTTTACCGGCGCCTTAAAGGATGTTGCAGATAAAGTGCGTCTCGGATTGATGCCGTGGAAGAAACAAACTAAACGAGTATTTCCGGAAATAGCGTCACTGGATACGGCCTTGAGCAATCTTTGTTCAATTATTCCTGATACGTTTGAATTGAAACGCCGGAAACTGGAAGAGGATAGCGAAACCGGCTTTTTAACCCGTAGTGGTCTACTGAATTGTGAATCTCTTTACTATCACCGCAATATGTTGGCGATGATTCACGTCAACAATTACAACTCGGTAAAGCATGTACTTGGTACCGCCCAGGCGCGGCAGTTTATTCATCAGTTTGCTTTACGCATTCGCAAAATGTTGCCTGCAGGGGCGCTATGTTGCCGCGACCGCGAAGACTTGTTCATCATTGCTTTTGACGGCATTTATGCCGAAAAAGATGTCGCCTGGTATAGTGCGCTAATTGCTTCCGTTTTTCGTATGTCTACTTCTGATATGCCGGGTGAATCGCATATATTTACAGGCCATATTGGCATGTTGATTGAGTCGCTCACGCCAGAGAATATCAGCGAATGTCTGATGAATGTTAGCCTGGCTTTACAGCATGCTCAAATGCAGCGTAGCGGCATGAGTAAACTTTTCACCGTCGCTATGCGTGAAGAGGAAGTCAATAATCTGCGTCTGCATCAGGCGTTATGCGATGATCTCCGTTCAGAAGGTTTTCATTTGGTTATGCAGCCGATCGTCGCATTTGAATCGCAGCGCCCTTGTAAAGAAGGTGAATGCCTGGTTCGCTGGCAATCCAATGTGCTTGGCTTCGTGCCGCCCGATAAATTCATTTCCCTCGCCGAGAACACCGGCATGATTGTGCCGTTAGGGAAATGGATAATTGAAACCGCCTGTCGTGAACTTGCCGCGTTTATCGCGCGCGGCGCGCCACGGGATTTTAAACTTCACGTCAATATCTCGCCAATTCAGCTTCAGCAACCTGATTTTGCTCAGCATCTGCTGGAATCAATTCACGCTTGCGATTTGATGAACAGTAATATTTGCCTTGAAATCACCGAAAGCGTCTTGCTACAAGACACGTGGCGAATTGTCGAGATACTGGCTTATTTACGCCGCCTTGGCGTTTGCGTCGCGATTGATGATTTTGGCTCCGGTTACTCCAGCCTTTCATATCTGCATTCACTGCCGTTTGATTGTTTGAAGATCGACCGTGGGTTTGTCAGCAATGTGCTTGACGACAAAAAAAATGAAGCGGTTATCGCCTCGGTGTTAATGCTGGCTCGAAGCTTTTCCGTGCCTCTGGTGGCCGAAGGCGTTGAAACGTGCGAAATGGCGGAAAAACTGCAGGAGATGGGCTGTGATTTGGCGCAGGGGTATTATTATTCCCGGCCGAAAACGTTTGATAGCTTTGAATTTACTAATGGTTTATTTGTTGTTGACCCCGAATGATGTGCTCGATAAACGGCGATAATAACGATGCAGATATTAAAAAAACAGCTTTCGGTCAACAGCTACCCGTTCACCTTAACGCAGGCCATCATATTTACCTTAGTTACGACAATTATCGTCGTGCTGCTGACGACATATGCTTTTCTCTACTACGAAGGTTATGCTTTTTTTGATGAGGTGAGTGCTGATATTCTGCGCGCGAAAAGAGTCAATATCGAGGAAGTTATCCACGATTATATTGATGTTCCCGTACAAGCGAATGCGATACTGGTCCATGCCATTGGGCGCCAATCCAGTGCGGCGATCCCGGTTCGCAGTTTGATTGGGGAAATGGTCAATACCACCAATAACGTATTCAGCAACAAACATTATCTCAATCTGGTTGAATTTGGCGCGGTGAACGGCGATTTCCTTCAGGCGGCACATGGTAAAGTCGCGTCGAATGATTATCTTGCGGTAAAAGATGCGCGAACAGCTCATCATCTGACGGTGTATAGTCATCTCACTGTGAATTCATTGGTAAAAGCGGTGCTACCGGATTATCAAATAACGCAGCGCGAATGGTATGCGGCGGTTGCTAAAGACCAGTGTTCTCACTGGACAAAACCTTTTCGCGATTATGAGTATGATAATGAAATTGGCGTCGCGTTTAGCTCGCCGGCATTCAATCGCACAGGGCAGTTTGTTGGCGTCGTCGCCAGCGAATTGCACCTCAACGAACTAAATAAAAGTCTGGAAAAATTTAAACCCCATCCTGAAAGTATCCTGCTGATTGTTAATGAAAAAGATGAACTAATCTCTTCATCCGTTCCCTCATTAACGCGGAGTATGTTGGCGGGGGAAAAACACTCGCAACTGAATTTGCAAACGCTGGAAAATACTCCTTTACCGGTTATTGTAGCCGCTAGTCGTACCTTAAAAGCGCATGACCACACGGGATTACAGTTTTTCAGTTCCGGCAATGAAGAATATTATGTTGATGCTTTTCCTGTTACCGACCGTGACGGCATACTGCACTGGACGGGGATTGTAATTAGTCCGGCGAGAATGATTACGCGCACCATAGTCAAATATATAGCCATTACCATGGGCGTGCTGTTTATCATTTTTGCTTTTGGCCTGTTGGTGGTTTTCTGCGGCCTGGCGAGGGTAGTCAAACCATTGCGGGATATTGTCCGTAAAGCGGATCAGCTTGCGACGCACCGCTGGACGCCGCCAGATAATAAGCGTCATTTCCCGGAAATCGCCTCTCTGGAAACCACTTTTATGGCGCTGTCACATAAACTGGCGGAAAGCTTCGACGTCCAGCGGCGCGAAATAGAAGAGGACAAAACCACCGGCTTATTCACGCGGACAGGGCTACTGCGGCAGACATCGCTATATCAGCGAAGAAACTTACTTGCGCTATTGCATATCAGTAACATGAACGCGATTATCAATTCATTAAGTACCGAATATGGTGAGAGATTTATTAGCGATTTTATTTTTCGTCTGCGTAATTTACTGCCGACGAATACGCTAATCGCTCGTGATAAAGTGGATCAGCTTATCGTGGTTTTTCCGGGGCATCACCAGCCAAAGGAGCGGCAGCAATATAGTGAACTACTTTCCTCACTATTTATCGATGTCGAATACGACTCCCATCTTGCGGCAAGCAAATATGTTTACACCGGAAATATTGGTGTGGTTACGGCTGATATTAGCGTTGAGAATATTGAGCAAACGTTGCGTGAGGCGTGGATTGCCCTACGTCATGCGCAGAAACAGGGGAATGGCGTCGCGACGTTTTTCAGCGGTGAGATGCATGAGGCCGAGCTTTATAATATCCAACTTCATGAGCATCTTCATGATGCCATCCAGCATCATGAATTTCGTCTGGTACTGCAGCCAATTGTGGATTTGCAGGATCAAACCATTTTTCGTGAAGGAGAGTGTCTGCTTCGCTGGCCGTCCGCAGTGGGTGGGGAGATCTCGCCTGAGCGTTTCATCCCACTGGCGGAAGAGAGTGGGATGATTATTCCACTGGGGCGGTGGATTATCGAGGAGGCTTGTCGGGAACTCGCCGGGATGATAAATCGCGGGGCGTCACCGCATTTCCTCCTGCACATAAATGTATCGGCGATTCAACTTCTGCAACAGGATTTTGCCTGGCATTTAATGGATGCTATCTATCGTAATGGCCTGGTCACGGGCAATATTTGCCTTGAGATAACCGAACGGCTATTGATGAATGATGCTACGCGAATGAGCAGAATGATTGCTTATTTACGCCGCCATGGTATTGCCGTAGCGCTGGATGATTTTGGCGTCAATTTATCCAGCCTGTCTTATTTACACTCGCTGTCATTTGATAGCATCAAAATTGACCGCCGGCTGATTTGCCAATTTGCCGATGAGGATAAAGCAGAATCGATGATTGCATCGTTGATTGTGCTGGCTCAGGGTTTTAAGGTGCCCGTTGTTGTTGAGGGTATTGAAGATGAGGCGATAAAAAACCAGTTACGCGACCTCGGCTGCCAGAAAGCGCAAGGTTATCTATTTGCTCATCCGGCGCCATTTGCCCACTTTCCCATCCAGGCAAGTTCGCTGACGGCGGATGATGAGCAATAGACGGAGAAATGTATCGCAGTGAAGCATTCATTTTGAAGTTAGTGTAGTATGTTCGCCCACGCAGGCGCGCGCGCTGTTTTACAGCGCTGACGAATGGCGCCTTAAATTGTGTAAAGTGTTTATATAACAACAGGTTGGTGTTTTTAATGACCTGTTGTCGCCAAAGCATATCAGACGCCTGGGAAGGCGACACCTAAAGGAAGCTCTATGAGCGAGAAATTACAGAAAGTGCTGGCTCGTGCTGGCCATGGCTCCCGCCGTGAAATTGAAACTATCATCGAAGCTGGCCGCGTCAGCGTGGATGGTAAGGTCGCAACCCTCGGCGATCGCGTAGAAATCGTACCTGGTTTGAAAATTCGTATCGACGGTCATCTTATTTCGGTAAAAGAATCTGCCGAGCAGATTTGCCGGGTATTGGCCTATTACAAACCAGAAGGCGAACTCTGCACCCGTAACGACCCGGAAGGGCGCCCGACGGTATTTGACCGTCTGCCAAAACTGCGCGGCGCGCGCTGGATCGCGGTAGGTCGCCTTGATGTGAACACCTGCGGCCTGCTGCTGTTTACCACCGATGGTGAACTGGCGAACCGTTTGATGCACCCAAGCCGCGAAGTCGAGCGTGAGTACGCCGTTCGCGTTTTCGGCCAGGTTGATGAAGACAAACTGCGCCAGCTGGCGCGTGGGGTACAGTTAGAAGATGGCCCTGCAGCATTTAAAACGATTAAGTTCACCGGCGGTGAAGGGATCAACCAATGGTATAACGTCACTCTGACCGAAGGCCGCAACCGCGAAGTGCGTCGCCTGTGGGAAGCGGTCGGCGTTCAGGTTAGCCGTCTTATCCGCGTACGCTACGGCGATATTCTGCTGCCGAAAGGCCTGCCGCGCGGCGGCTGGACGGAACTGGATTTGGCTCAGACCAACTATCTGCGTGAACTGGTGGAGCTGCCGGCTGAAACCGAAAGCAAAGTGGCGGTGGAGAAAGATCGCCGTCGCATGAAAGCGAATCAGATTCGCCGTGCCGTCAAGCGTCATAGCCAGACCAGCGGCAATCCGCGTCAGGGTAATAACGGTAACCGCCGTTCCAGCACCCGCAACAAGACTAACGGCTAATGCTGTCCGTTCCGGCGGTCTCCCGCCGGAACGCTCCTCCTTTATCCCTTCGCTTGTGACATTTTTCACACTTTTGCATAAAGACAAGAAACAGGAATTACGCAGACAAATAACGCAAAGTGATGTTATTAGCGTCGCCATATACTGTCGGCACTGATTACAAAACAGGTAGCCCGCAATGAGTACAACAACAAAGTTATCGGCAAGCTATGTGGTCATCGGCGTAAAAGAAAAGATAGGCTATGGCTTAGGTGATTTCGCCTCTAATTTATCGTTCGGTTTTGTCTCTTTATTCCTACTGTTTTTTTATACGAATATTTATGGCATCAGCGCGGTACAAGCGAGCCTGATCTTTGTGATTGCCCGGGTGATTGACGCAATATTTAATATCCTGATTGGCTTTGCAATTGATAAGACGCAGAGTAAATATGGCAAACTGCGTCCCTGGCTATTATATGGTGCGATACCGTTAGGTTTTTTAACCGTGCTGTGTTTTGTGCCGTTTGGCGGGGAGGCTAAATTTTATTTCGCGCTTGCTTCTTATACCATTTATTGTCTGGCCTATACGGCGGTTAACACGCCTTATTCGGCATTGACCAACCGCCTGACGCAGCATGAAGCCTCGCGCTCGTCGCTGTCGGTATACCGCTTTGTGTTGGCGATTGTCGGCTATCTGATTGTTTCCACGACCGCCGACTGGCTGATTTCGCCTTTTAACGACAAACAAATGGGCTATGTCTTTGCCGTTTCCTGTTTTGCGCTGTTAGCGACTTTTATGTTTCTTGCCTGTTTTGCCATGACCACGGAGCGAGTTGGCGAAGAGGATAAAATGAATGCGCCGACGCTTCGGGAAATGTTCCGTGCGGTATTAGGTAATGCGCCACTAATTCATCTGTCATTATTTACCGTGTTTTTCTATATCGCTTATACCGTATGGATGGCGATCGCCATTTACTTTATTAAATACATCATCGGCAGCGAAGGTTTCACCGCTACTTTCTTCATGGTTCAGTCAGGCGCTTATATCATTGGTACCATTGTTTCCGAGAAAGTGATTGCGCTAATGGGGAAAAAGAAAATGGCGCTACTGGCATTGTTAATTGGCGTGCTGGGAGTGCTGATGCAATATTTTATCGCCGGTAATAATCTGTGGCTGATAATGATTGGCGTGTGCCTTTACAGCATTACGCTAGGCATGGGCTTTGTCGCCATGTGGTCGATGATTGCCGACACCGTCGAATATGCTGAATGGCATCACGGCGTACGCTCTGAAGGCGCAATCTACGGTTTCTTTAACTTCATCACCAAAATTGCGATGGCGATTGGCGGCGGTTGCGCGGGCTGGATGCTGGATCTCTATCACTATGATGCGGGTAATGTGACCAGCGATGCAATTAATGGCATCAATATTCTGATGACGCTTTTCCCCGGCGCGATGTTCGCCATCAGCGCCATCTTCGTGGCCTGCTATTCGTTGGATGAAAAAACCTATCGCGATATTGTGCAAAAAATCAGCCTGCGTAAGCAAAATGCGCTTTAACCTCAAGGAGTCAGAGAGATGAATAACGATTTTAGTACCCTTATCGCCGCCATGACGGCAGAGGAAAAAGTGGCGCTGCTGACCGGCAGCGGCCTGTGGCGCACGGCTTCGTTGCCGCAGCATGGTATCCCCGATATCGTGATGACCGATGGTACCTACGGCGTGCGCTATAGCAGCGCGCAAATAGATGGTAATGAAAAGTGGAGCATGGATGACTTCATCTCGGTGATTACTCAAACCGCCGACCAGGCCAGCGCCGATGAGCCTGTCGCGAAGGGCGGCAGTGAAGCGTTGTTCAGCGCCTCGCTGCCGGCCACCTGTTTTCCGAATGGCTCCAGTCTGGCCTGTAGCTGGGATATTGAACTGGTACGGGAGATGGGGGAAGCGCTGGGTCGCGAATGCCAACAGATGGGGGTGGGCATTCTATTGGGGCCGGGAATTAACATTCGGCGCACCCCGCTGGCTGGACGCGGCTATGAATACTACTCTGAAGACCCGATCGTCAGCGGTGATATCGCCGCGGCGCTAATTAACGGCTTACAGGCCGAAGGCGTCGGCGCCAGCCTTAAACATTTTGCCGCCAATAACTCCGAGTATCGGCGTACCGAAATGGATTCGATTATTGAGGAGAGAGCGCTGCGTGAAATCTATCTCGCCGGATTTCAACGAGCGATTGCCAAATCCCGGCCGTGGACGGTGATGTCTTCTTATAACCGTCTTAATGGCGTCCAAACATCGCAGGATCCGTTCTTACTGACCCAGGTATTGCGTGATGAATGGGGATATGACGGTCTGGTGATGTCCGACTGGTACGGTATTAAAGACCGTCCGGCATCGCTGCTTGCCGGCAACGACCTGGCGATGCCGGAAACCCGCCGGGACAAACAAACCCTGCTGGCGGCCATCACCTGCGGCGAGGTACCGATGTCGGTGGTTGACCGGGCTTGTTTGCGGATGCTGGAGCTGGTCGATAAAGTACAACGACATCGCCGGCCGCGAATGCGCGCTGACTTTGCCGCACACCATGCGTTATCGCAGCGTTTAGCGGCAGAATCCATCGTATTGCTGAAAAATGAAGACAACCTGCTGCCGCTGAAACCACATAAAACCCCGCGCATCGCGGTGATCGGTAAGCCCGCACAGGAGCCGGTTATTCAGGGCTCAGGTTGTGCCACCACGGTTCCGTATTTGCTCGACCGTCCGCTGGATGAGATTTTCGATCTTGCCGGGGACGACTTTAAGGTTACGTGGTCGCCGGGCGCGCCAGACGACAACCAAAGCGACAAGCAGGTTCTGGCGCAGGCGCGCGATGTTGCCGGGGCCGCCGATGTGGCAGTGGTTTTTGTCAGCACGGCGGTTGGCGAAGATGGCGAAAATGGCGATCGCCAGGATCTGAATATTCTCCCCGCGCACGAACAGCTGATCCGCGAGGTCGCTGCGGTACAGCCGAACGTGGTGGTGGTGTTGGCCAACAGCGATGCGGTGGTGATGCCATGGCTTGGCGAATGCCGGGCGCTGCTGGAAACTTTCTTCGCCGGACAGGGGATGGGGCGCGCCGTTGCTGAAATTCTCTTCGGTAAGCGCAACCCCTGCGGTAAGCTGACCGTCACGGTGCCAAATACGCTCGAAGAGACGCCCGCCTGGCTGCAGTATCCTGGGGAAAACCTGCGCCATCATTATGGCGAAGGGCTATTTGTCGGCTATCGCTATTACGATAAGCGCAGTCTTACGCCTCTTTTCCCGTTTGGCTTTGGCCTGAGCTATACCCAATTCAGCTATGCCAATCTTTCGCTTTCCACAGCGCGGCTTGCCGAAGGCGACACCCTGTATGTAGCGTTTGATTTAACGAATACCGGCGATTATGAGGGCAAAGAGATTGTACAACTGTACGTTGCGGCCCCGAAGGGGGAGCTTATCCGTGAGGTTCGCGCGCTGAAAGCCTTTTGTAAAGTGTCGTTGCTGGCGGGAGAAACGCGTCGGGTCGAGCTCGCGCTGCCTGTCGCTGATTTAGCCTGCTATCATCCGGGGCTGGCGGATTGGCTGGTGACCCCTGGGCAGTGGCAAATCTACGTGGGCGCTTCGTCACGCGATCTTCCATTAACGGCAAGCGTTGAGATTGATTGCCCTGCGCGCTACGTACCGCTGCGCGACGACAATTCTCTCCAGCAGCTTATTCAACAGCCGGAAGCCTTTGCCCGCGTGGTGACGCTGATATCGGCGAAAAGCGGTGTAGCGCCAGACCTGGTACGGGAAAAGCTTATCCGCCTGGCCCCGGATCTGTTCTGTGGTTTGCTGATTGCATTGACTGAATTCCTGGCGCTGGATATCGATCGTGATGAACTCAATGCCGTGCTGGCGGGTCATCAATAAACAAAAGTTCAGGAGGTAATCCGTGTTCCCGTTTTCAGTGACGCATCCTCGTCAGGTAACGCAAAGCGGGCAGCCGGCGACCAATAGCGGCTACGAGCTGATCGCCTTCGACGCCGAGAAACTCAACGTCTTTGCCGCCGAGGTACGCTACTGCGAACCTCACTGGCACCCGGCGCCGGAGCTAATCACCGTCCTTCATGGCGGTTTTACGCTGGCCGTCGGTCAGCGGGAGTGGCTATTGCGCGAGGGCGATATGCTGTATATCAACGCGGAGGAAGTGCATTCACTCAGCGCGGAGATGGCCGGTAGCCAGCTGGTCACCGTGCAATTTTCGCCAGGTCTGTTTGATGAAATGCATCCCTCTCCGCGGCTGGAGTGGTGTACCGCCGGACGTATTGCGCAGAACGCGGATTGGCAGGTGCGCCAGCGGCTAACGGCGCTGCTGCAACAGCTCGTCGATAACCGTACGCCATTCCAGCGCATCGCGGCAATTTATTTACTGCTTGATGCGCTGGTGACGGCAGGGGAGCCGCAGGAGCGCGAAGAGAGCTCGCTACGCGAAGAGTCGATGATTAAAAAAGGCATTGATTATATTAATCTGCATTACGATCGGCCACTGACGTTGAGCGAAGTGGCCGAGCACAGCGGCATGAGCTATTCGTGGTTTTCCCGGCTGTTTAAGCGGGTGAGTCGTTACAACTTTAAAGAGTATCTGACTCTGGTACGGCTGAATAAGGCCCGTAATCTGCTGCGGGATACGCGTACGCCGATCACCGAAATCAGCCATAGCTGCGGTTTTCAGGAGCACAAATACCTGATCGCCGCCTTTAACAAATACTGCGGACTGACGCCGACCGAGTACCGTAAACGCTTTGTTTCGCGGCAAAACGTCCTCGACCAGCAGCTGGCGCTCGGCGAGGACTGTGTATGCCTGCCATTAAACGGCCAACTGCTGGCGCGGCTGGCGGTTAGTAATCAATCCCCATCTGCGCTTTAACCCCCGCGTCAAAGGCATGCTTTATCGGGCGTAGCTCGCTGACGGTATCGGCTAACTCGATAATTTCGCGATGGCAGCCGCGCCCGGTAATCATCACCGTTTGATGCGCAGGGCGGTTTCTCAGCGCCGTCAGCACCTCTTCCAGCGGCAGATAGTCATAGGCCACCATGTAGGTAAGTTCATCCAGTAGTACCAGATCCAGGCTGTCGTCGGCCAGCATGCGCCGCCCGTGCTGCCAGACATCGAGGCAGGCAGCGGTATCGCTTTCGCGATTTTGCGTATCCCAGGTAAATCCAGTGGCCATTACCTGAAACTCGACGCCGTGCGGCTCCAGTAAATTACGCTCGCCGTTAGGCCAGGTTCCTTTGATGAATTGCACCACGCCGGCTTTTTTGCCGTGTCCAACCGCGCGGGTGACGGTACCGAAGGCGGCGGTAGTTTTGCCTTTACCGTTTCCGGTAAATACCATGATCAGCCCGCGTTCTTGCTGGGCGGCGGCGACCCGCGCATCGACTTTGTCTTTTACCCGCTGCTGGCGCTCGCGGTAACGTTGATCGCTCATTGGGATATCCCTGGTTTACGCCCTGGCTGGGCATCAAAGGTCATACCGGTTTTACGTCGGCTATCGTCGCCCATCAGCCATAAATAGACCGGCATGATATCGGCAGGGGTTTTCAGCTTTTGCGGATCTTCGGTCGGGAAAGCGCTGGCGCGCATTTTGGTGCGCGTCCCGCCAGGATTAATACAATTTACCCGCAGATGACGGCTTTGGTACTCTTCGGCCAGTACCTGCATCATCCCTTCGGTGGCGAATTTCGAGGCCGCGTAAGCGCCCCAGTTGGCGCGGCCCTGGCGGCCAACGCTGGAAGAGGTAAACACCAGCGAACCGGAATCAGACTTGAGTAATAAAGGAAGAAGCGCCTGGGTGAGCATAAAAGTGCCATTAACGTTCACCTGCATCACCTGCTGCCATACCTCAGGATCCTGCTGGTCCATCGGACATACGTCGCCAAGCAGGCCCGCGTTGTGCAATACGCCGTCGAGACGCGGGTAGTGAATGGCGATTTTCTGCGCCAGTTGCTGGCACTCCTGCGGCGTGCAGGTCAACAGGTCGAGAGTGAACCAGCGTGCCGCAATACCGCCAGCCTGTTCAATTTCTTGCGCGACGCCGCGCAGCTTTTCTTCATTGCGGCCGACCAGTACCACGCTTGCGCTGTAGCGCGCATAGGTAAGGGCGGCTTCACGGCCGATGCCGTCGCTGGCGCCGGTGACCAGAATGATACGGTCTTTAAGTAGGTGATACTGCGGTTGATAGTGCACGGCGACTCCTCTGCTGGCCTGCTTATGGCCACATCTTATTCGGTATCTTACTTTTGCGCTTTATGCCTCAAACGATTGATGATTGCAATCAGTCAAAGGGAAACTCTTCGCAGAATTAATATCTTGCAACGATTTCATTGCGACAAAAAAAACGGGAATGCGCCTCGCAGCGCACGGAAAGCGCAGAGACTTGATGATAAAGGCTGATGTACACTGTGCGTCAACGTCAGTGCTTTACACAAGGTGAAAACGTGGAATTACTTGCTCAATACGGCTTATTTTTAGCCAAGGCTGCGACTATCGTCGTTGCCATTGCGGTTATCGCCGCCATTATCGTTAATCTGACACAGCGTAAGAAGCAGCGCGGCGAGCTGCGGGTGACGAATCTTAGCGAGCAATATAAGGAGATGAAAGAAGAGCTGGCGGTGGCGCTGCTAGATGGCCCGCAGCAAAAACTCTGGCATAAAGCGCAGAAGAAAAAGCATAAGCAGGAAGCCAAAGAGGCCAAAGCGCGGGCAAAATTGGGCGCCGCGGAGCCCAGCGGCAAGGCGCGTATCTGGGTGCTGGATTTTAAAGGCAGCATGGATGCCCACGAGGTAAGCGGCCTGCGCGAAGAAATTACGGCGGTGCTGGCTTCGGCGAAGGCGCGCGACCAGGTGGTGGTGCGTCTGGAAAGCCCCGGCGGGGTGGTTCACGGCTATGGCCTGGCTGCATCGCAGCTGCAGCGCTTACGTGATAAACAGATCCCACTGACGGTTGCGGTCGATAAGGTCGCTGCCAGCGGCGGCTATATGATGGCCTGCGTGGCGAACAAAATCGTCTGCGCGCCGTTTGCTATCCTTGGCTCGATTGGCGTAGTGGCGCAGATCCCCAACATCAATCGCTTCCTGAAAAACAAAGACATCGATATTGAACTCCATACCGCCGGGCAATATAAACGCACGTTAACCATGTTGGGTGAAAACACCGAGGAAGGCCGGCAGAAATTCCGCGAAGATCTCAATGAAACCCATCAGCTTTTTAAAGATTTCGTACATCAGATGCGCCCGTCGCTGGATATCGAAAAGGTAGCGACCGGCGAGCACTGGTACGGCGTGCAGGCGCTGGAAAAAGGGCTGGCGGATGCGGTACAGACCAGCGATGAACTCCTGTTGAGCATGATGGATAACCATGAAGTCATTAGCGTGCGTTATCAGCAGCGTAAGAAGTTGCTCGATCGCGTTACCGGTAGCGCGGCAGAAAGCGCGGACCGTCTATTACTTCGCTGGTGGCAGCGTGGGCAAAAGCCCTTAATGTAAGATAAAACAACGCGAGGCTGATACCTCGCGTTGCTGTTTCTGGCTGGCTTAAGCCGAGAGCCGGCCCATCAATGACTGGCTATTAATCAACCAGGTGATACTTATCTGACAACTCATGAGCGAGATACTTGAACATGTTAAATACCGCGGTGCTCTTCGCTGTCGGCAAACCTTGCTCATCAAGATAAAACTCGCCGCTGAACACCAAAACCCCGTTACGCTGAACGACGTTGGTGGCTTCAATTCCGGCTAACGTATCTTCATGATCGCGAATGAGTTGATTGGCAATTTCAAGTAACGCCTGGCGTTCGATGGGTTGGGTTGTACCTTGCATAACGGACTCCTGTAGTTCTTCGCCGGTAGTCTACGCCGCGAGAGGGCAACGGGCAAATTTTCCATTGATTGTGCAGGGGTAATTGCAACTGGCTAAGAAACATCACTTTACTGGCGGAGTTGGCTTTTGCATGCTAATAAAGTTGCGTAACGAATTTTATCAGGTACAGTGTGACGCTTTCAGCGATCTGGCAACAGATTTGCTTGACATTCGGCCAAAAATTCTTCGTGCTATGCAACCTGGCTCGCTAAAGCCAGCAAACTCAGCTATCTGGTTTTATGGATGTGAAACTGGGCGTGCAGAGGGTTGATATCCATCGACGTGGCCGCAACATATCAGGCACGTCGCTAGTGGATGGTGAATCAATGTGCGATGTATTCCTGGATGAATTAAATTAGGTAAAGGTGAATATGGGTAAAGCTCTCGTTATCGTTGAGTCCCCGGCAAAAGCCAAAACGATCAATAAGTATCTGGGTAATGACTACGTGGTGAAATCCAGCGTCGGTCATATCCGCGATTTGCCGACCAGTGGCTCAGCTTCCAAAAAGAGCGCCGACTCTACCTCCACCAAAGGGGCTAAAAAGCCTAAAAAGGATGAACGTGGCGCTCTGGTCAACCGCATGGGTGTAGACCCATGGCACGACTGGAATGCGCATTATGAAGTACTTCCGGGTAAAGAAAAGGTAGTTTCAGAACTCAAACAGTTGGCGGAAAAAGCCGACCACATCTATCTCGCAACCGACCTTGACCGCGAAGGGGAAGCCATTGCCTGGCACCTGCGGGAAGTTATCGGTGGTGATGAGCAACGGTACAGCCGCGTGGTGTTCAACGAAATCACCAAAAACGCGATTCGTCAGGCCTTTGAGAAGCCGGGCGAGCTGAATATCGATCGTGTTAATGCCCAGCAGGCGCGCCGCTTTATGGACCGCGTGGTGGGGTATATGGTTTCTCCACTGCTGTGGAAAAAAATTGCCCGCGGTCTGTCCGCTGGCCGCGTGCAGTCTGTCGCAGTCCGCCTGGTCGTTGAGCGCGAACGCGAAATTAAAGCCTTCGTTCCGGAAGAGTTCTGGGAGATCGACGCCAGTACTACCACGCCGGGCGGCGACGCGTTACCGTTGCAGGTGACTCACAAGAATGACAAGCCGTTCCGTCCGGTTAACCGTGACGAAACCATGGCGGCCGTCGCGCTGCTGGAAAAAGCGCGATATAGCGTGCTGGAGCGCGAAGATAAGCCGACCAGCAGCAAGCCGGGCGCGCCGTTTATCACCTCCACGCTGCAGCAGGCCGCCAGTACCCGTCTTGGCTTCGGCGTGAAGAAAACCATGATGATGGCCCAGCGTCTGTATGAGGCCGGCCATATTACCTACATGCGTACCGACTCTACCAATCTGAGTCAGGATGCGCTGAATATGGTACGCGGCTATATCGGCGATAACTTCGGCAAAAAATACCTGCCTGAAAGCGCGAATCAGTACGCCAGCAAAGAAAACTCGCAGGAAGCGCACGAAGCGATTCGTCCTTCTGACGTGAATGTGATGGCGGAATCGCTGAAAGACATGGAAGCCGATGCGCAGAAGTTATATCAACTGATTTGGCGTCAGTTCGTCGCCTGTCAGATGACGCCGGCAAAATACGACTCAACCACCCTGACGGTACAGGCTGGCGAGTTCAAACTAAAAGCCCGCGGTCGTACGCTGCGCTTTGACGGCTGGACGAAAGTGATGCCAGCGCTGCGTAAAGGCGATGAAGACCGGACGTTACCGGTGGTCAATCAGGGCGACAGCCTCAGCCTGGTGGAACTGACACCTGCGCAGCACTTCACCAAACCGCCTGCGCGTTTCAGCGAAGCCTCGCTGGTAAAAGAGCTGGAAAAACGCGGCATCGGTCGTCCGTCCACTTATGCGTCGATCATTTCGACTATCCAGGACCGCGGCTATGTACGCGCCGAGAACCGCCGCTTTTACGCTGAAAAAATGGGTGAAATCGTCACCGACCGTCTGGAAGAAAACTTCCGCGATCTGATGAACTACGATTTTACCGCACAGATGGAAGATCGCCTCGATCAGGTGGCCAATCATCAGGCCGAGTGGAAACAGGTACTGGATAACTTCTTTGGCGATTTCACTTCCCAGCTACAAACGGCTGAGAAGGATCCTGAAGAAGGCGGTATGCAGCCGAACCCAATGGTGCTGACCAGCATCGACTGTCCGACCTGCGGGCGTAAAATGGGCATTCGTACCGCCAGTACCGGGGTATTCCTCGGTTGCTCTGGCTACGCTTTGTCGCCGAAAGAGCGTTGCAAAACCACCATTAACCTGGTACCGGAAAACGAAGTTCTCAACGTGCTGGAAGGCGATGATGCCGAAACCAACGCGCTGCGCGCTAAACGTCGCTGTCAGAAATGCGGCACCGCGATGGACAGCTACCTTATCGATCCGAAGCGTAAACTGCATGTCTGCGGTAACAACCCGACCTGCGACGGCTACGAGATTGAAGAGGGCGAGTTCCGTATCAAAGGCTATGACGGCCCTATCGTGGAGTGTGAGAAATGTGGTTCCGAAATGCACCTCAAAATGGGGCGTTTTGGTAAGTACATGGCTTGCACCAATGACGAATGTAAAAATACGCGTAAGATCCTGCGTAATGGCGAAGTGGCTCCGCCGAAGGAAGATCCGGTGCCTTTACCGGAACTGCCCTGCGAGAAGTCCGACGCTTATTTCGTCCTGCGCGATGGCGCGGCGGGCGTTTTCCTGGCGGCAAACACCTTCCCGAAATCACGTGAAACACGTGCGCCGTTAGTGGAAGAGTTGTACCGCTTCCGCGATCGTCTGCCTGAAAAGCTGCGTTATCTGGCCGATGCGCCGCAGCAGGATCCTGAGGGCAATAAAACGCTGGTACGCTTTAGTCGTAAGACCAAGCAACAGTACGTCTCCTCCGAGAAAGAGGGTAAAGCGACCGGCTGGTCCGCCTTCTTTATCGACGGTAAATGGACTGAAGTGAAAAAGTAACCTTCTGAATGGGCCGCGATGCGGCCCATTCTTTCTTCGATTTTCCTCGCACTACCGCCTCGTCATTGTCGCTTTATAACCGACTTATTATTTTTTGTTACCATCTATACACTGTAGATATAAATGATATAGTGGTTATAGCGAATCACTTTTTTATTATTAAATCGTCTTATACACCATCGGTCTCAGCACGCGTAGTGGCGCAGGTTCGGCGTGCCGCAGGGCATCTCTGGCATTTTGCCGCCGGCAGGCAGCAGTCTGAACGTAATGGGTATTAAGCGGATTCATTTGACGCGTTTACGGATATCAGCCATGAAACTACAGCAACTCCGCTACATCGTTGAGGTTGTTAACCATAACCTGAATGTCTCCTCTACCGCCGAAGGCTTGTATACTTCACAGCCAGGCATCAGCAAGCAGGTACGCATGCTGGAAGATGAGTTGGGAATTCAGATATTTGCCCGCAGCGGTAAGCATTTAACTCAGGTCACTCCAGCCGGTCAGGAAATTATTCGCATCGCGCGTGAAGTGTTATCTAAAGTTGAGGCCATTAAATCCGTGGCAGGCGAGCACACCTGGCCGGATAAGGGCTCGTTGTACGTTGCCACCACCCATACGCAGGCGCGTTACGCGCTCCCTGGAGTGATTAAAGGCTTTATTGAGCGTTATCCTCGGGTCTCTTTGCATATGCATCAGGGGTCGCCGACGCAGATTGCAGAAGCGGTTTCGAAGGGTAATGCCGACTTTGCCATTGCTACCGAAGCGCTGCATCTGTACGACGATTTGGTGATGCTGCCGTGCTATCACTGGAACCGTTCAATTGTGGTGACGCCGGACCACCCGCTCGCTTCGAAAGGTTCGGTGACCATTGAAGAGCTGGCGCAGTATCCGCTGGTAACTTATACCTTCGGCTTCACCGGACGTTCTGAGTTGGATACCGCGTTTAATCGCGCCGGGCTGACTCCGCGTATCGTCTTCACGGCGACTGATGCCGATGTTATCAAAACCTATGTGCGCTTAGGGCTTGGCGTTGGAGTTATTGCCAGCATGGCGGTCGATCCCGTGTCCGATCCAGACCTGGTAAAACTCGATGCCAATGGTATTTTCAGCCACAGCACCACCAAGATAGGCTTCCGCCGAAGCACCTTCCTCAGAAGTTATATGTATGATTTTATTCAACGTTTTGCGCCGCATTTGACGCGAGATGTGGTCGATACGGCCGTGGCGCTACGTTCGAATGAGGATATAGAGGCCATGTTCAAAGATATTAAACTGCCGGAAAAATAATCGAATTGATAAATGGCATTTCCTCCGGGGTGTGCCATTTTCTATTATGGACCTTATCAGAACTTATAAACCTCGTTGTAATCACATTTCTACGGATTTTCACTTCGTTATTTCTCCAATATACCCGCTGCGATCAAAATAACGGTTAAAAGCCTTTTACCTGTTCCTGAATTAGCTGGATCTACTTTATATATCTTATTAAGATTTATCTGTACCTGATGATTTTAGCAATTGGTGGTGATGAAATGATAAACAATATCGATTATGCAAAGCTCGCGATGTCGTATGAACGTCACAAAGCGGAAATCGATCCAACGCTGCGCAGTCAGGTCTGGGGCTCACTACTGATGGGGCTTAGCGCTTTCTGGTGCATCGTTGCATTATTCATCTGGATTATTAGCTAAAGCAGTTTATCAGAGAAGGTTATATTTCACTTTTGTGACAAAAGGAGGTTGGTAAAATTAGCACCCGGAATTGTGGAACACGGTGGAAGAAATTATTTTCCGACTTATCAGCTTTAAATGTTAATCCATCCTGAGCTAATCATTGTCTATCCGTGATTAGCTCTTTTTCTTTTCCCGTTCAGTGAATAGGTTCGGAACTTACTCAACCTCATCAAATATCTCCGTGCTGTAACACTGTTATCTTCAAAATTTCTGAACTGTATGGTTTTGTCAATTTTAGCAATTTGAGTTGTTATCAAAGTGTTATGTCAAGTTTGTGTTATCTTTAATAAAGACCCTGAGGAGTTCAGGGCATGCATCCCTGTGATAAAGGAGGAGCTATGTCGTCAACACTACGAGCAGCCAGTAAGGATACGCTACAGGTCAAAGACAAAACCTACCATTACTACAGCCTGGCGCTGGCCGCTAAACAACTGGGCGATCTCACCCGACTGCCCAAATCCCTCAAAGTTCTGCTTGAAAACCTCCTGCGCTGGCAGGATGGCGAGTCGGTGACGGAACAAGATATTCAGGCGCTGGCCGGCTGGCTGCAGAAAGCGCATGCCGACCGCGAAATAGCCTATCGTCCGGCGCGCGTATTGATGCAGGATTTTACCGGCGTACCGGCGGTGGTCGATTTAGCCGCCATGCGTGAAGCGGTAAAACGGCTGGGCGGCGATACGGCAAAGGTGAATCCGCTCTCGCCGGTTGACCTGGTGATTGACCACTCGGTAACGGTGGACCGTTTTGGTAATGAAAACGCCTTTGAAGATAACGTGCGCCTTGAAATGGAGCGAAACCACGAACGTTATGCTTTCCTGCGCTGGGGGCAGCAGGCCTTCAGCCGCTTTAGCGTTGTGCCGCCGGGAACCGGGATCTGCCACCAGGTGAACCTTGAATATCTCGGCCGTGCCGTGTGGAGCGAACTACAGGATGGCGAATGGGTGGCTTACCCGGATACGCTGGTGGGTACCGATTCGCACACCACCATGATTAACGGTCTGGGCGTATTAGGGTGGGGCGTCGGCGGGATTGAAGCGGAAGCGGCGATGCTTGGGCAGCCGGTATCCATGCTTATACCTGATGTCGTCGGTTTCAAGCTGACCGGTAAACTGCGTGAGGGGATCACCGCGACTGACCTGGTGCTGACAGTGACCCAGATGCTGCGCAAACATGGTGTGGTTGGCAAGTTCGTAGAATTCTACGGCGACGGTCTCGACTCGTTACCGCTGGCCGACCGGGCCACCATTGCGAATATGTCGCCAGAATATGGCGCGACCTGCGGCTTCTTCCCGATCGATGCGGTAACCCTCAGCTATATGCGCCTGAGCGGGCGCAGCGAAGAGCAGGTGGCATTGGTTGAAGCTTATGCCAAAGCGCAGGGGATGTGGCGCCAGACGGGGGATGAGCCGGTATTCACCAGCACCCTGGCGCTGGATATGGGTACGGTTGAGGCCAGCCTCGCCGGGCCGAAACGGCCGCAGGACCGCGTCGCGTTGGGCGATGTGCCGAAAGCGTTTGCCGCCAGCAACGAACTGGAAGTGAATCAAACGCAAAAATCGCGTCAGCCGGTTGATTATACTCTCAATGAGCAACGCTATTCGCTGCCGGAAGGCGCGGTGGCGATTGCGGCAATCACCTCATGTACCAATACTTCCAACCCGAGCGTGTTAATGGCCGCCGGCCTGCTGGCGAAGAACGCCGTTGAGCGCGGCCTGAAACCGCAGCCGTGGGTGAAAGCCTCGCTGGCGCCGGGTTCGAAAGTGGTTTCTGATTATCTGGCGCATGCGGGGTTGACGCCTTATCTCGATGAATTGGGCTTTAACCTCGTAGGGTATGGTTGTACAACCTGTATCGGTAACTCCGGGCCGTTGCCGGAACCTATCGAAGAGGCAATTAAAAAGGGTGACCTGACCGTGGGGGCGGTGCTCTCCGGTAACCGCAACTTCGAAGGTCGTATCCATCCGCTGGTGAAAACCAACTGGCTGGCGTCGCCACCGCTGGTCGTGGCCTATGCGCTGGCTGGCAATATGAACATTGACCTGACCCGTGAACCGCTTGGGGTTGGTAAAGACGGTAAGCCGGTGTTCCTGAAAGATATCTGGCCGAGCGGCGAGGAGATTGCTCGCGCGGTGCAGCAGGTTTCCACCGAGATGTTCCGTAAAGAATATGCCGAAGTCTTCGAAGGTACCGAGGAGTGGAAAGCTATTCAGGTAGACCGTTCCGATACCTATCGCTGGCAGGATGACTCTACCTATATTCGCCTGTCGCCATTCTTTGATGAGATGGGCGTTGAGCCGAAACCGGTAGAAGATATTCACGGCGCGCGGCTCTTGGCGATGTTAGGCGATTCGGTGACTACCGACCATATCTCTCCGGCAGGAAGTATCAAGGCAGACAGCCCTGCAGGACGCTATTTGCAGGAGCACGGCGTGGCGCGCGCCGATTTCAACTCTTATGGTTCACGACGTGGCAACCATGAGGTGATGATGCGCGGTACCTTTGCCAATATTCGTATCCGTAACGAAATGGTGCCGGGCGTGGAAGGGGGGATGACGCGTCATTTACCAGACACGCAGCCTGTTGCCATCTACGATGCGGCTATGCTGTATAAAGCCGAGGGCACGCCTCTGGCGGTGATTGCCGGTAAAGAATATGGTTCAGGTTCCAGTCGCGACTGGGCGGCAAAAGGGCCGCGTCTGTTGGGCGTGCGGGTAGTGATTGCCGAGTCCTTCGAGCGTATTCACCGCTCCAACCTTATTGGCATGGGGATATTACCGTTGGAGTTTCCGCAAGGCGTGACGCGTAAAACGCTACAGCTGACCGGCGAAGAGCGGATCGATATCAGTAACCTGCAGGCGCTGCATCCTGCGGCAACGGTTCCAGTCACCATCACCCGCGCCGATGGACAGCAGGAGGTCATTCAGTGTCGCTGTCGTATCGATACCGCGACTGAACTTACCTACTATCAGAATGACGGCATTCTGCATTATGTGATTCGTAATATGCTGTAAAAGAAAGGGCCAGCGAATGCTGGCCCTGATTCATTCTGGAGCTGACTTATTTATTCAGCAGATGCCCCATCTTGGCCGCTTTGGTATCCAGGTAGTGTTCGTTTTTCGGGTTACGGCCGACGATGAGCGGAACGCGTTCGACGATATTGATTCCCGCCTCGGTCAGAATTTCGACTTTCTTCGGGTTGTTGGTCAACAGTCGAACCTGCTCAACGCCGAGCAGTTTGAACATATCGGCGCACAGCGTAAAATCGCGCTCATCGGCGGCAAAGCCTAGCTGGTGGTTGGCTTCGACGGTATCGTAACCTTGATCCTGAAGCGCGTAGGCGCGAATTTTATTCAGCAAACCGATATTTCGGCCTTCCTGACGATGATAAAGCAGGATCCCGCGCCCCTCTTCAGCGATGTGCGACAGCGCCGCTTCCAGCTGAAAACCGCAATCACAACGCAGACTAAAAAGGGCATCGCCCGTCAGACATTCTGAGTGTACGCGAGCCAGTACCGGGGCTTGCCCCGAAATATCGCCATACACCAGCGCGACATGATCCTGCCCGGTTGCCAGTTCTTCAAAGCCCACCATCAGGAAATCGCCCCAGGGGGTTGGCAGTTTGGCTTCTGCCACACGTTTAAGCTGCATGTGATTCTCCAGATTCTGACAGCACCTGAATGTGCTTTCTGTTTACTACTATTTTGCCACAACGCCGCGACGTTCTCCTAATTACCAACGACCGCCTGCGCGGAAAGCGCACAAACGATCTACTTTCCGTTATGATATTCAGAAGGAAAGAGAAGGAGATATGATGCTGTTGATTGCCAAAAGGACCGCCATCGGGGCGGCGCTATTGCTTGTTATGCCCGTTATAGTCTGGCTCTCCGGCTGGCAGTGGCAGCCGGGTCAAGCCCCGGCCATGTTGAAAATGTGGTACTGGGTGACTGAAACCGTCACCCAGCCGTGGGGAATAATTACTCATGTAGCGCTATTTGGCTGGTTTTTGTGGTGTTTACGGTTTCGTCTGCGCGAAGCGCTGGTGCTGTTTCTCATTCTCGGCGCCGCCATCCTGGCAGGTCAGGGGCTTAAATCCTGGATCAAAGAACGGGTGCAGGAACCACGGCCATTTGTGATTTGGTTAGAAAGAACCCAACAGGTACCGGTGGCGCAATTCTATGAGTTAAAACGTAAAGAACGCGCTAAACTGGTGCATGAGCAATTGGCTGAACAACAGACAATACCGGGATTCTTGCGTAAACACTGGCAAAAAGAGACCGGTTTTGCCTTTCCGTCCGGCCATACCATGTTTGCCGCCAGTTGGGCGCTGCTGGGGGTAGGACTGTTGTGGCCACGTCGGCGCTGGGTGACTATCGGCCTGCTGTTGGGATGGGCTACTGCGGTCATGGGCAGCCGTCTGGCGTTAGGCATGCACTGGCCGCAGGATCTTATCGTGGCGACCAGCCTTTCCTGGCTGCTGGTTACCGCGGCGACCTGGCTCACGCAGCGTTTTTGCGGCCCGTTAACCCCGCCTGTCGAAGAGGCGACGGATATCAAAAAACGCGCAACCTGACGCCGTTTATGTTGAATTTCGCGACACCTGGCCGCATATCATGACGGGTGTCATGCTTTTCCATTTCACCACTGCGGTGAAAATGATACTTTATAGGGCTTGAACGCGTTTTACTCGCGCAACCCACAGAACGGGAAGTCATGTGAAATATTTACTTATTTTCTTACTGGTGTTAGCTATCTTCGTCATTTCTGTGACGCTGGGTGCGCAAAACGACCAACTGGTCACGTTCAACTATTTGCTCGCGCAGGGTGAATTCCGCATCTCCACGTTGCTGGCGGTGTTATTCGCTGCCGGGTTTGCGATTGGCTGGCTGATTTGCGGCCTGTTCTGGCTGCGGGTTCGTGTATCGCTGGCGCGCGCCGAACGTAAAATTAAACGCCTGGAGCAGCAGATCGCGCCAGTGACCGTAGCGCCTGCTGATGCCGGCGTCCCTGCGGTCAAGGAATAACCTTCTATGCTGGAGTTGTTGTTTCTGCTTCTTCCCGTTGCCGCTGCCTATGGATGGTATATGGGGCGCAGGAGCGCACAACAGTCCAAACAGGACGATGCTAGTCGCCTGTCGCGTGATTACGTGGCCGGGGTCAACTTCCTGCTGAGCAATCAGCAGGACAAAGCCGTAGATCTGTTCCTCGATATGTTAAAAGAGGATACCGGCACCGTTGAAGCCCACTTGACCCTTGGCAACCTGTTTCGTTCGCGTGGTGAAGTCGACCGCGCCATCCGCATTCACCAAAGCCTGATGGAGAGCGCCTCTCTCACCTACGATCAGCGCCTGCTTGCCGTCCAACAGCTGGGGCGCGATTACATGGCCGCCGGCCTGTACGATCGCGCGGAAGATATGTTCAAGCAGCTGGTGGATGAAACCGACTTCCGCCTGGGCGCGCTACAGCAACTGCTACAAATCTACCAGCTAACCAGCGATTGGCAGTCCGCGATTGAAGTCGCCGAAAGGCTGGTAAAATTGGGCAAAGAGAAACATCGCAGCGATATCGCCAACTTCTGGTGTGAGCTGGCGCTGCAGCAGATGGCCAGTAACGATCTCGATAAAGCAATGACGCTGCTGAAAAAAGGCGCGTCAGCGGACCGTAACAGCGCCCGCGTCTCGATTATGATGGGGCGCGTGTGGATGGAAAAAGGCGACTACGCGAAAGCGGTAGAAAGCCTGGAACGGGTGATTGGCCAGGATAAAGAACTGGTTGGTGAAACCCTGGAAATGCTGCAAACCTGTTATCAGCAGTTGGGTAAGCATGAGGAGTGGGAAGCGTTCCTGCGCCGCTGTGTCGAAGAGAACACCGGGGCGACCGCGGAGCTTATGCTGGCGCAAATTATCGAGCAGCAGGAAGGCGCCGAGGCCGCACAGAGCTATGTGACTCGCCAGTTGGAACGCCACCCGACGATGCGCGTGTTCCATAAACTGATGGACTACCATCTTAATGAGGCGGAAGAAGGGCGCGCGAAGGCGAGCCTGGGGGTTCTGCGCAACATGGTTGGCGAGCAGGTGCGGAGCAAACCGCGTTACCGCTGCCAGAAGTGCGGTTTTACTTCCCACACCCTGTACTGGCACTGCCCGTCCTGCCGTTCGTGGGCGACTATCAAGCCGATTCGCGGCCTTGATGGCCAGTAACATCTAAAAAAAACCTGCCTTTAGTTACAACATACTTATCTGTATTTTACCGTATCCGCTTCTGTTGCCACGTGCCCGCTTTTGTCTGTAGCCGGGCAAAACCAGCCTGTCATTTTCCCTACTTCGCAGGTAGAATGCTGCCCGTTTACCTTTTTTGCGCCGTGCAGGCGCCCATCAACAATTAAGGTCCGGTCATGACGTCTACTGCTAGCTCTTCTCCTCGCGTTATCACATCTTCTCCCGTGGTTGTTGCGCTTGATTATGATAACCGCGATAAGGCGTTAGCCTTTGTTGATCGAATCGATCCGCGCGATTGCCGGTTGAAGGTAGGTAAGGAGATGTTCACGCTGCTGGGCCCGCAGTTTGTTCGCGACCTGCATCAGCGCGGCTTTGAAGTATTCCTCGACCTGAAGTTCCACGATATCCCGAACACCACCGCACGCGCGGTCGCCGCCGCCGCAGAGCTTGGCGTATGGATGGTAAACGTCCACGCTTCCGGCGGCGCGCGTATGATGACTGCCGCCCGCGAGGCGCTGCTGCCGTTTGGGAAAGAGGCGCCGTTACTGATAGCGGTCACCGTACTGACCAGCATGGAGGCCAGCGATTTACAGGATCTCGGTATTACGCTTTCTCCAGCCGATCATGCTGCTAAACTGGCGGCGCTAACCAAACGCTGTGGTCTCGACGGCGTCGTCTGCTCAGCGCAGGAAGCCGTCCGCTTTAAACAAGAGTTAGGACAAGAATTTAAGTTAGTTACCCCAGGGATCCGCCCCACAGGCAGTGATGCTGGCGACCAACGCCGGATTATGACTCCGGAACAGGCGCAGCAGGCAGGGGTTGATTATATGGTAATCGGCCGACCGGTTACCCAATCCGCCGATCCGGCTGCAACGCTTGCGGCTATCAACGCGTCGCTGAAATTGGAGGCGTAATGAGCGATTCTAACAGCCGCCTGGTTTACTCTACCGAGAGCGGACGTATCGAAGAGCCGAAAGCGGCGCCGCAAAGAGCGAAGGGCGATGGTATTGTGCGCATTCAACGCCAGACCAGTGGGCGCAAAGGGAAGGGCGTCTGCCTGATTACCGGTATCGATCTCGATGATGACGCGCTGGCGAAGTTGGCCGCTGAGCTGAAAAAGAAATGCGGCTGCGGCGGTTCACTCAAGGACGGAGTGATTGAAATTCAGGGTGATAAACGCGACTTGCTGAAATCACTGCTGGAAGCCAAAGGGATGAAAGTGAAATTAGCGGGTGGCTAAGATAATTTCTGCGAAATAAACAACAAGGCCACGGTATTTACCGTGGCCTTAATTATTTGTAGATGCGTGAGTCAGTAACTACGAAATTATTATTAATTTAATACGCGGGGTGGTTATTTACCAACCTGGTGGCCAATGATGCCGCCAACCGCTGCGCCGCCCAGGGTGCCCAGGGTGCTGCCGTCAGTTAATACCGCGCCGCCCAGTGCGCCGGCGCCTGCGCCGATTGCGGTGTTACGGTCGCGTTTAGACCAGTTAGAGCAAGCGCTCAGGGACATTACTACAGTAACCGCCAGTACGGCCGCAGCCATTTTTTTGCTCATCGAAGTCATCATTTTATTCTCCTGAATAATCTATTCATGGATACAACTTCCTTTTAAGCATAGCAACTGACTATGACTTAAGGGTTATTCCATGAAACTTAAGTTGCGCAGGTGTTGCTCTAATCACGCAGGTGATAGTCACTTCCTGTTATATCGCTAATAATAATTCTACTTATTTTAAAATTTAACGTCAGGTAAAAAATCTTAATTGCAGGTCAGAATACTCTCAGACACAGAGGGGCTGCCAACGCCATTCCAGGGCGCTGGCGGAAGCGATCAGGCGGGGTTGACAATATCGAGGGTTAAACCGCTTGCGCAGAGCTGCTGGCGAATAGTTTCGCTCAGGTTATTGTCGGTGATGACGCGATTGAAACGGGCAATCGGGCCCAGTGGATAAGGATGCACGACGCTGAATTTCGAACTGTCGCTGAGCACAATAGCTTCGCACTGTTTTTCCAGCACTGCGTTAACCACATCGGCGCGCATCATGTCGCGGCCGGTAAAACCAGTTTCACTCTGCCAGCCGTCAACGCCGATAAATGCCTTGCTGAAGTGCACCTGCTGGATGCATTGACGGGTTAACGGGCCAACCATGCTTTCACTGCGTTTCTGATAAATGCCGCCCAGCAGAATGACCTCACCCGGCGTTTCCTTGAGTAAATGCGCGATATAGCTGCTAACGGTGATGATCGTGATATCGCCGCGTTCCGCCAGCGTGCGGGCCAGCAGGGCGTTTGAACTGCCATTTTCGATGAACACCGTCTCTCCGCCTGCCACCAGCGACGCAGCGCGCGCGGCGAGTTCACGCTTAATGGCAAAGTTGGTCATCATGCGGGTTTCGACGTCTTCGCTATCAAGCGGTACGGCAAAGCCGTGGGTGCGGCGCAGATAGCTTTGCTTTTCCAGCGAATTCAGATCCTGGCGAATAGTGACTTCGGAGACACCGGTCATCCTGGCCAGATCGGTAACGCTCATGCGGCCTTTATCGATGACCATTTGTAAAATACTTTGTTGTCGGGCGTTCATAGCTACATCACAGTTAGAGGTCTATACGGCGCCCAGCAGGCCTTCGGGCGTGCTGGGGGACAGGAATGAATCAGATTTCCCACGGCGCTTTCGTTTGCCCTGAGTCCTTCTCTGGCTCGTCGTGAGACAACGCCTGCAGCTCGGCTTTGAGGATCTCCAGGTTATGGATAGCCGAGTGATAATCTCCGGCAACCAGAATATCCAGCACGGTATCGATACGTTGGGCGAGCAGGCGGGCATTCAGATCAGACATAGCATTATCCTGGTTACAAAAATGAATGAAATCAATGATGCAAAAAACGACTGCAAAAGAGAAGCGAAAAAAACGCACATCCTTACGCAGCTGGCGATATTCACTCAAAACGAGAAATGTATGGCCCCTGGGCAGGGGCCATAAAAGCGTTACGCCGCCGGACGGGCGATGACGCTGCGGGTTTCCATACGGACTTCAGCGATAGTCACGTCGATAACATCGGTGACTTTATAAACGACTTCACCTTTAATCTGTACGGTTCCGTTCTCCTGGCTGCAAACCAGTTCATCGCGTACCGCGTGCAGGAAAGGTGCCGGGATAAAGGCGACAGCGCCGTTATCAACCAGGCGTACGCGCATGCCGCCGCGGCTGACATCAATGATTTCTGCCGCATAACGGGTATCGGTTCCGGCTTTATCGTTGAGGAAGCGAGCGTACAGCCAATCTGCGACGTCGCGTTCCGCCATACGGTTCAGACGACGACGTTCCGCCATCTGCACGGTGACATCATCCTGCGGGCGGCCAATGGTCTCGCCTTTAATGATGGCCTTTAACAGACGGTGGTTGATCATATCGCCGTATTTACGGATTGGCGAAGTCCAGGTCGCGTAAGCTTCCAGCCCAAGGCCGAAGTGTGGGCCCGGCTCGGTGCTAATCTCAGCGAACGACTGGAAGCGGCGGATGCGGCTATCAAGGAAACCTGAAGGCTGGGCATCCAGTTCGCGGCGTAGTTTACAGAAACCTTCGAGCGTCAGGACTTCCTGCGGATCAACGTGTACATCGTGCGTTTTTAGCAGCGCGGCCAGTTGCTCGGTGTTAGCCGGGTCGAAACCGGTATGCACGTTATATACGCCGAAGCCGAGGTTATCGCGCAGCACGCGTGCCGCGCAGATATTAGCGGCAATCATTGACTCTTCAACAATGCGGTTGGCGATGCGGCGAGGTTCGGCAACGATATCCAGTACTTCACCTTTCTCACCCAACACGAAGCGATAATCAGGGCGGTCTTTGAACACCAGGGCGTGGGTTTGACGCCATTCGCTGCGGCGTTGGCAGTCTTCCTGCAGCAGTTTGATTTGCTGCGCGATAGCGTCATCGGCAGGTTGCCAGGCGCCGATATTTTCCAGCCAGTTGGAGACGTCGTCATAAGCCAGTTTGGCTTTTGATTCGATGGTCGCGGCGAAGAATTCGATATTATCTTCAATGGCGCCGTCGGCTGCCAGGGTCATGCGGCAGGCGAGCACCGGGCGCACTTCGTTGGCGCGCAGCGAGCACAAATCATCAGACAGTTCGCGCGGCAGCATCGGGATATTAAAGCCCGGCAGATAGTTGGTGAAGGCGCGGATTTTCGCCGCGTTGTCCAGTTTGCTGCCCTCGGCAATCCACGCCGTCGGATCGGCGATAGCGACGGTCAACTGCAGTTTACCGTCGTCGGCGCGCTCGACATATAGCGCATCGTCCATATCTTCGGTGCTGGCGCTGTCGATGGTCACGAACGTAAGCGCCGTCAGATCGCGACGTTCCAGTCCTTCATCGAGCATCTCGGTAGCAACGCCATTCGGCGCTTCTTTTTCCAGGTTATGACGCGCGAGCGTCACCCACCATGGCACGAAATGATCGTCGCTGAAGGTGATGAATTGCGTTAATTCAGCATAGAATCCGCGGTCGCCTTTCAGCGGATGGCGACGCATTTCAGCCACCGCCCAGTCACCCTGTTTGAAGTCGTGTTCAACGCCACGCGTGGCGCGGCAAGGGATGGCGTCTTTCAGCAGCGGATGATCAGGAACAATAGACAGGCGATCGTCTTTTTTCTGCACTTTACCGACAAAACGGGTCAGGAAAGGCTCAACCAGCTCTTCCGGCTCGGCGCTTTCACGTTCTTTTTCCGTATGGACCACGGCGATAATACGATCGCCATGCATCACTTTTTTCATTTGCGGCGGCGGAATGAAGTAGCTTTTCTGCGAGTCGACTTCGAGGAAGCCAAAACCTTTTTCCGTACCTTTAACGACCCCTTCAACGCGCGGAGTCTGGGAATGCAATTGCTGTTTAAGCTGCGCTAGCAGCGGGTTGTCCTGAAACATAATTAGGTTTTTTCGTGGCTAAAAGAGCGGCTGACATTTTTACGCGAATATGCCTGCCTCAGCAAGCGCTGTTTCAGCATTTTACGTCGCTTGACGTACCTCGCCGAGGGCGATTTTAAGCCGGTTCAGCCAGCCGCAGAGGCCGCACCACGCCAGCAGATTGATAGCCTCAACGCGGGAAAGCCCATATTCAGTGAGGGGAGTTAGCTGTGCGGCGCTAAAACGGTCCGGCGCACGGGTCAATAGCTGCGCCGCCTGCAGGAAAACGTGTTCCAAAGAATGGCTTTGCGCCCAGCGCTGAATCGTTCGTTCATCGCCGCGCAATGCTTGCAACAATCCGTTATCAGCTGTCCAGCGTGCTGCCCAGGCGTTAAAACAGCTGACGCTACCGTTGATTCGCGCCGCCAGCAACGCCGCCATTGTGCTTAAGGGCTGCGCAGAGTTATCCAGTTCAGTTAGCAGTTGATGCAGCAGCGCTAACGCCCCTTCATCCGTTGCCAGAATAGGGGCGAGAGGCTGTAGGCCGGGATGACGGTGCCATGCGGCGAGCCTTGCTTGCCTATCGTCATTGGCGTAACGCAGGTCGGCATCATCGATATCCGCAGACCACTCTCCTGTCACGTCCGTGAAGCGTTCTGACGGGGCATCTTCCTGCTGCGGCATACCCGGAAGCCAGCGTACCGGTTGTCCGAGCGCGGCCTGAAAGGCAGCTACCGCGCGGGCCTGAAAGCCCACGAAACCAATAATCTGGTTAATTAACACAATATCGCGGCTGGTCAGTCCGACCTCATCAAGCTGGCGGCGGGAGACCTCGTTGATAACCGAAGGGGAACTGGCTAACTGGCGTGCGTACTGGGTAATCTGCGCCAGTCGGCGATTACTCTCTCGTGAGGAGTCAGGGCCCGGCAACGGCGCCAGACGCGCGGCATAGTGGTTACATAAGCGCTGTACGCCGTAGACCTGAGCGACGGTCAGGGCGGTGCTGAGACGGTCGTAGGCGCTGAAGGTTTGTAATCGGGTTACCGTGACGCTGTCCGGGAAAAGTACCTTTGCCAATTGACGCGCGGGCGCCAGCCAGCCTTCATGTGGGTGGCTGACATCGGCTGCAAGCGACAGATCGAGCAAAAAACGGTCATCAACGTCAGCGGCTTCTGGCACCAGAGGAAGAACCTCGACCGGGCTGTTGGTTGACTGGGTCTCGTGATACCAGTGGTTTTTGCCATACACGCGGCGTTGCTCCATGGGCGTTCCTTGTTCGGTAGGTGGCGAACCGCCGTTTCGCGGTACCTCTATGCACAACTATCCTGGCGTAACCCTGAAGCAGGAGAAAATATTGATACGTACTAATAAATAGCAGATTGGAATAACAGAGGAAAAGCGTAGGTAGAGAGGGGGAGGAGAGATCCTCCTCACCGGGGTGAGGAGGATAAGGAACTTATTTCAGTTCCAGTTCGTTCATCGCAGCGATGTTAAAGCCGCCGTCAACGTGAACGACTTCGCCGGAGATACCCGCAGACAGGTTAGAGCACAGGAAAGCTGCGCTGTTGCCGACGTCTTCGATGGTGACGGTGCGACGGATCGGGGTAACCGCTTCGCAATGCGCCAGCATTTTACGGAAATCTTTGATACCGGATGCCGCCAGAGTACGGATCGGACCAGCGGAGATGGCGTTAACACGAATACCTTCCGGACCCATCGCGTTCGCCATATAGCGGACGTTGGCTTCCAGAGACGCTTTCGCCAGACCCATAACGTTATAGTTCGGGATCGCGCGCTCAGCGCCCAGATAGGAGAGGGTCAGCAGCGCGGAGTTCGGGTTCAGCATCGCGCGGCAGGCTTTCGCCATCGCCACGAAGCTGTAGGCGCTGATGTCGTGGGCGATTTTGAAACCTTCGCGAGTTACGACATTGACATAGTCGCCATCTAACTGGTCAGCCGGCGCATAACCGATAGAGTGCACGAAACCATCAAATTTCGGCCATACTTTCTCAAGCTCAGTGAACAGCGCGGTGATGCTTTCGTCTTCAGCCACATCGCACGGCAGCACAATGTTGGAACCCAGCGCAGCAGCAAACTCTTCTACGCGGCCTTTCAGTTTTTCGTTCTGATAGGTGAATGCCAGTTCAGCCCCTTCACGGTGCATTGCTTGCGCAATACCGTAGGCGATGGACAGTTTACTGGCCACGCCAGTGATCAGAATGCGCTTACCGGAAAGAAAACCCATAGCTTTAATCCTTATCGTTATTGCTTATTTTTACTCTAACAATCAAAAGGTTAACGTTGTTATTTCAAAATAACTCAAATTTAGCCGGGAATTATATCCCACTGAAGACCCCTTGTGTCACGATTTTTTGTGTCGCCTGTCGCAAGGCAGCGCGTAATGATAAATGCGCTCGCTCCAGTATATCACCGGATAATCACTGTGTTTTAGCGACAGATCCCAACGCGTTGCCGAAATTTCTGCGGTTAACGGCGCACGATCGTGGTGAGTAAAAGCAGGGCGTCCGTCGTTAGCGGCGCGAGTTCGCCCGGCGCTTGTTGGCGCCAGAAAATACCCGATTGCGCTTCATATTGCCGTTCACCAAGTTGCCAGCGCCCCTGTAATACCCACGCGACGCCTTCGTCGCCGGGGGTCTGTACATCGTCCACGACGCGTACCTCGGCGGCGGCGCGACTGCGCTGGGTCATGATATTAAAGTCGAGACCGCGCTCGCGGATCCCTTCGCTACGCAGCGGCCACTCGCCGGCAAAAGCCCAGGGTTGCCACAACGCTAAACGGTGATCGATAGCTTCACCTTTCAGGCGGAGCGGTTGCCCGGTCAGCAGGGTAATGACCCGATCGACGCCGGGAAAGCAGGAAAACGGACCATCATTTTGCAGAGTGGCAATGCTGGCTCGCCATAAAAAAGGGGCATCAGGTGAAGGCACACAGACTATCTCACGGGTCTCGCCTGCGCCATTTTTCCAGGGTGTGACGGGCAGAGTGGATAGTTGGACGGGAACGATCATGAGCGGTACACCTCGGTTAAGCGCTGCCTGCGCAGGCGTTAATCAACGTTATTGTTATGGTTTTGTTACTTTTTGCAATACAAAGAATTTACATATTCATCACAAAAATAGGATGCGTGCGGTGCGGGCAGTTGTCAATGCTTGTATATACAGGATCGGTCAGATGGGGAGTGAGTGAAATAATAATAGCGAGGTACCTATGTCTTCTTTTTCGTCTACAGACGGGCAATCAAAAAATAATGAGGCAGGATTAAAGGAAACGCGGTCGATTGATTACATCCCCGAGCGCGAAAGGCATGGGCATCCCTTTAGCCAGTTTACCCTATGGTTTGGCGGCAACCTGCAAATTACCGCTATTGTCACCGGCGCTTTAGCCGTAGTGCTGGGTGGTGACGTGGTGTGGTCGCTGATAGGTCTTCTTCTTGGACAGGTGCTGGGGGCGGCGGTGATGTCGCTGCATGCGCTGCAGGGACCACGGCTGGGTTTGCCGCAGATGATAATAAGCCGCGCCCAGTTTGGCGTCTTTGGCGCGGTAGTGCCGTTGGTACTGGTCTGCATTATGTATGTCGGTTTCTCCGCGAGCGGTACCGTACTGGCGGGGCAGGCGATGGCAAAACTGTTGAGTATCAGCAATGTAGCTGGAATGCTGCTATTCAGTGCAATTATTATTGTTATTGCGGTGCTGGGTTATAAGGTGATTCATAAGCTGGGTAAACTGGCGAGCATTATCGGCATTATCGGCATTCTGGCCTTCGTCTATATGTTCGTTACCCTGCTGATGTCGGCGGATCTCACGGCCCTGGCGCAAAATAACCATTTCTCCCTGCCGATGTTCCTGCTGGCGGTGTCTCTATCCTCGTCGTGGCAAATCGCTTTCTGCCCGTATGTGTCCGACTATTCGCGCTACCTGCCACGCAATGTATCGGCAACGAAAACGTTCTGCTCGGTGTTTTTCGGAACCATATTGGGAACCCAGACATCCATGACGCTGGGTGTGTTTACCGCCGCGATTGCCGGCAGCGCATTCCCCGGTCATGAAGTGAGTTATCTGGTGGGATTAGGTAAAAGCCAGGTGATGGCGATGGTTATCTATTTTGCTATCTGCTTTGGCAAAATCACCTTCACGACGCTCAACGCTTACGGCAGTTTTATGTCTCTGACTACCATTGTTTCCGGTTTTCGTCGTCAGACCGCGTTGTCGCAGCAATGCCGGGTTGCTTTCGTCGTCATGATGGTGGCGGCTTCATGTATTATCGCGCTGCTCAGCGAACCGGCTTTCTTAAAGCACTTTACCCATTTCCTGTTATTCCTGCTGGCCTTTTTCGTTCCCTGGAGCGCCATCAGCCTGACGGATTACTACATTATCTCTAAAGGCGCGGTCGATATTCCGGCGCTTAGCGACCCGCATCAGCGCTATGGTTTCTGGAATTGGTATGCCATTACCATTTATATCATTGGCGTGCTGATTCAACTGCCGTTTATTGAGAACCCGCTGTTCCATGGTTCGCTGACGTGGATATTCGCCGGCAATGATGTGTCATGGATTATCGGCTGGGTAGGTACCGGATGGTTGTATTTTGCGCAGCGCCGCTTCGACCGCCGTCCATTACCGGCGCAGAGCGTGTTCCCGCAGTCATAAACAGCAGGGCGGCTATTGTGCCGCCCCTGAAGGAGTTTAACGTTATTTGCCATCTTTTCGCCAGGCGTCGGCAGTTAGCGCCTCGCCGAAATGGCCAGCGATCAGCCGTTTGGTCAGTTCATGGAGCGGCGAGGCCAACACATCGGCGGTGCTTCCGCGTTCAACCACTTCGCCCTCATGCATCACCAGCACCTGATCGCTGATATGCTTCATCATCCCCAGATGCTGGGTCACGTAGATGTAGGATATTCCCTGTTTCTCCTGCAGCTCCAGCATCAGGTTGATTAGCTGCGAACGCATCGACATATCCAACGAGGCCAGCGCCTCATCGCAGATAATGACTTTCGGGCGCAGGATCAAGGCGCGAGCAAGCCCCAGGCGCTGCTTTTGCCCCGGCGCCAGCATATGCGGATAGTAGCTGACGTGGTCCGGTAGCAGGCCCACCATGCGCATGGTTTCGATAATCTGCTTTTCCCGGGCTTCCGGTTCGAGATCGGTATTGAGACGCAGCGGGAAATCGAGGATCTGCGAAATACGCTGACGCGGGTTGAGCGAGGTCGAGGGATCCTGAAAAATCATACGAATACGCTGGCTACGGAATGAGTAATCGCCAAACTCCAGCGGATGGTCGTCAATCAACAGTTCGCCGGTGGTCGGCTCGACCATGCCGGCCAGCATTTTGGCCAGCGTGGATTTCCCGGAGCCGTTTTCACCAATAATTGCCAGCGTCTGCCGCTCGCGCAGGGTAAAGCTGAGCGGCTTCACCGCCTCTACCGTCTGGCGATGGAACCAGCCGGTGCGGTAGCGAAAGGTCTTACTCAGATTGCGAACTTCCAGCAATGTTTCGACCATTTCACTCTTTCTCCATGTTCAGCGGGAAATGACAGGCGTACAGATGATTACGCGCGCCGGTCAAACGCGGCGTGACGATACACTCGCGTTGCGCATAGGGACAGCGCGGCCCCAGCCGACAACCGATGGGCAGCTGTTCCAGCAGCGGAATGGCGCCGGGCAGGGTATTCAGCCGGCTTTTATGCGGCATAGAGCTGCCGAAGTCCGGGATCGCGCGAATCAGCGCCTGCGTGTAGGGGTGATGAGGGATGGTCACCAGCTCTTCGCTCGGGGCGGTTTCCACCGTCTGCCCGCAATACATGACGTTAATTTTATCCGCCCATTTGCTGAGCATCTGCATATCGTGACTGATCAGCAAAATAGTGGTGTTGTTATTCTGGTTGAGCCGGGTCAGCAGGCGAATAATCTGCGCCTGAGTCGTCGGTTCCATGGCGTTAGTGGGTTCATCAGCAATCAGCAGCCGCGGCTGGTTGGCAAGCGCGATGGCGATCATGACCTTCTGACACTCGCCGTCGGTCAGCTCGTAGGGGAAGCTGCGCATAATATCTTTGTGATCTTTAATCCCCACCCGGTGCAGCAGTTCGATAGCGCGGCGCTTGCGCCAGCCAAAGCGTTGCCACCAGTGGCCTTTAAAGGTCCAGCCGGGGATATTTTGCATCAACTGCAGACCGATACGCTCGGAAGGGTCGAGGCAGGATTGCGGCTCCTGGAAAATCATTGATACGTTGTGGCCAATCAGTTTGCGGCGCTCGCGGTTAGAGAGGCGCAGCAGATCGATATCATCAAAACGCATACGGTCGGCGGTGACCCGCCAGTTATCTTTGGTGACGCCGCAAATTGCCTTGGCGATTAAGCTTTTGCCGGAACCTGATTCCCCCACCAGACCACGGACTTCACCTTCAGCCAGCGTCAGGCTGACCCGGTCGACGGCCTTTACCCAACCCTCGTTGGTTTTAAACTCAATGGTAAGATTACGAATATCCAGTAACGGCATTATTGAACCCCGGCAATAATTGCGCGGCGAATACCGTCGCCCAGCAGATTGATGAGCAGTACGCTTATCATGATGGCCGCGCCCGGCAGCATAACCGTCCAGGGAGCGACGTAAATCAGTTCCAGCGCATCGCCGAGCATGGCGCCCCATTCCGGAGACGGTAGCTGGGCGCCGAGGTCGAGAAAACCGAGTGCGGCAATGTCGAGGATCGCCATTGACAGCGCGCGGGTAATTTCGGTGACCAGCCCGGCGGTAATATTAGGCAGAACCGCAAACCAGAGAATATTGAGCGTGGAAGCGCCGTCGAGGCGAGCAGCGATAACATACTCTTTTTCCAGTTCATCGTGCACCATGCTATAGACCGAACGCACCATGCGTGGCAGCAGCGCCAGCCAGACGGCGAACATTGCATGGCTCAGATGCGGCCCGGCGAAAGCGACGACGATAATCGCCAATAGCAGCGAGGGGATCGACAGCAGGGTGTCGAGGATGTGGTTCATTATCGCTGAACGCAAACCATGGGTGGAGCCGGCAATGACGCCAAGCACCAGGCCGAACAGCGCGGCGCCGAGCGTGACCACAAAGGCGCCGCCAACGGTCGGTGCCGCGCCGCTGAGCAAGCGGCTCAGAACGTCGCGGCCGAGATCGTCGGTACCGAGGAAGAACGACACTTCGCCGTAGCGCGACCACGAGGGCGGCAGCAGCTGGTAGCCGAGGAACTGCTGATCGATGCCATAAGGCGCGAACCAGCCGCCGAATACGCACAGCAGCACCAGCGCGCCGCAGCCGTATAAACCAATCATCGCGGTGGTATCGCCGTAGAATTTACGCCATACGGTGCGCAATGCGCCGGGCGGGCGCTTTTCAAGATAGACGCTATCGTAGGGCATATGAATCCGTTTTAAGTTTGTTAGTCATGCTTTATTTCTTTTCAAGAATCCCGCTATTATCAACGCCTTGCCAGTATGTAACGCTTTATTTTTGTGTGTTCTTCATAGATTTGAAGGTTATCAATTTACGCATAATGTGTACACTGATGTGTATATCTTCTTCCGGAGTGTACACATTGCTTACCGACACAAAATTAAGAAAAGCTCTTGGCAAAAAAAGAGACCAAATCGAGGTCATTTCAGACGCACATGGTCTGAATGTCAGGTTGTCTACATCCGGCAGTATAACATTCTTTTACCGCTACAGATGGAACGGGAAAGCCGCTCAACTAACGATTGGTGATTATCCAACCACCTCATTAGCTCATGCGCGAGAACGTAGGCAGCAGTTCAGGGCTTGGCTAGCGGAAGGGCTTGATCCTAGACGGCAAGTAGTACTTGAGAAACAGAAAAAAGTAGAAGCGCTTACAGTGAAAGAAGCATTCGATTACTGGGAGAAGTACTACTGCATCCCGGAAGGTCTGGTAAAAATCAAAGTTAACCGCCGCGACTTCAATAATCATATAGCCCCAGTGCTAGGAAATATGATTGTAGATCAGACAACTAAAGCTCACTGGCTAAATCTTTTTGACGGTATGGGGCGAAGAGTGGTTACAGGGCAAATGCTGGGTTTGATGCAGCGCACATTTCGTTTCTGTTCCAACCGTGGGGTAATTAACGTGAACCCTATTGAAAGCCTTAGACGATCAGATGTAGGGCTCACAGCAGCTGTAAAAGATCGCAGGTTAAGTGATGATGAAATCATTACAGTTTGGAATGCCCTGCCTGAGATGAAATATAGGCAGCAATTGATGATGAAGTTTCTCATTATGACTGGGTGTCGAAGTACAGAGATCAGAACAGCGAAATGGGAATGGTTTGATTTCAAGGAACAAACATGGACTATCCCGGCAAGTGACTATAAAACTGGGAAGTCGGTGAGAAGGGCGCTTCCTGAGGCTGTAATACAGATGATGGTAGCTGAAAAAGAAACATCAGTTTCAAAACATGTTGTGACGTTGTCACGATACAGGGGGCCAGAAGATGACAGGCCGCCACTTCAACCAAACGTGGCTCTGTTCTCTGCGCAGATTATTGCAAAAACAGGGATGAAACCTTGGTCGCTTCATGATCTGAGAAGAACAGTGGCGACGCGCCTTTCTGAATTAGGTGCGCCACCACATGTTGTGGAAAAGCTACTAGGGCATCATATGTCTGGAGTCATGGCGCGGTATAACCTCCACGATTATTTGGATGATCAACGTCATTGGCTTGCTGTTTGGCAGCGTCATCTTGAGAAGTTGATTGGCCAGCCTCTGGTTTGATACTCATGTTGTCTTCCCAGGCAAGAAGGTCTGACAAACGCCATCTTTTAGGGCTGCCATTTATTTTTGGCTTCGGAAACGGCTGAGAAAAGTATGATGGCATCCGGGATGGTGTGCTCCAGAAATACAGTGTGCTGCGCGAAATTTTGTATCTGGACAGAATGTCACTGGTTACCAATATTTCATCTTGGAAATGAGATGCGTTATTCATAAAAGCCCCTTAGTTACATTGTCCAGGAAGATGCTGCAGCCTACGGGCGCAGTTCATGGCCGTCGCCACATAACTGCATTTTCTGTTTACAACTTCTACAGTGATCTTTGAGCCTTGAACCACCTCCGTATAAGTCCTCTTCGTTTTCTGTCGCCCGTAGGAGCCATAAAGCTCAACGTGTTTCGCCAGTGCCGCATCGCACGCCTGGCGGCCCAGAGGAGAGTGTCTGCTTCGGTTAATCAATCGCATATACATTCCTTTATCGGGAGAGTTGCCCCTCCCAATCTGGTTAGCCAACGTATTCCGGTTTCATGTCGTCCAGTGTGATGCGGAACTGGTCATACAGTTCATCACCGAGGTGTCGGCGCGATGAGGTCAGGGTATTTTCTGCCTTCGCGAATAATGCTTCGGCTTCCGGATCTCCCGGGTTAGGAAGTGAATTTATGACAGCCTCAACTTTGTTTCTTGCATCAACCATGAAGTAGCGCTGCACCGCTTTACCTTTCAGTTCGGTGAAGAGAACAGTACCCAGCACAGCTTTCTCTTTATCCAGATCAGCTCTGATGGCTTTTGCCGCATCAACAGATTCGGCGCGTTCTATGCGATCACGGAAATCATCAGCAAGTGAATCAATGCTGATGCCTGTTCCCTGTTCGCTGGTGGTGTCTGAGCCGCTGGTAATCTCGGCTACTGACATTCTTTGCACCTGAGCCGGATTGATTTCTCGTTCTGTTCGTTGCTCAACTTCATCCGGGCTATAAACACCCAGAATCACTTCAGGGCAGTACAGGCGAGCCCAGTATTTCACGCCCAGATAAGCGATCTGCTGCTTCGGGTTAGAAACCCACAATGGGGAATTACGAGTTACAACACCCGAGAGATAAAGCGGCTCACCCCAGGTGATTTCTGACTCACCGCGAAGGATCGCGCCGACCTGAACAAACAGCCCGATTTCGTCTTCATCAGTCCAGCCTCGCACCCGTTCGGTAACGTTGTATCTCCCATTTTTACCGTGTTTTTCCCTGGTAATTTCCTGAGTCCTTGTGCAACGCTCCCAGTCCCCGCCGTAGCGGTAATGAAATCGACCGTTGATAGCACTGGAACTGGCTATTACCGCGTTGACGAGCTGGGCTTCATATCCGAGCACGCCGTTTACCAGATGCGTTTTTTGCGCGACTGCATAGGGATTCATGCCCCACTGCATAGCCTGCATAACGATGGCCATACAATCGGCAGGCTTACCTGCAAGGTGAGCTGGCACTGTCACTTGCGAATCAGCCATAAGGTTTGCGAAAGCAGTTAACTGACCGAGAGCCTGAACGTTAAAGATCGCGTTGCTAGCTGAAATGGTGTTTGGTGCCTGCTGTTCAGCTGTAACAATGTTGGTGTTTTCCATGACTGTTCCCCCTTATGCCTGTAGGCGCAGCGCTTCGAGACGGCGCACATCAAAATCGTTAAGTTCTTCGGTGTAGTCTTCGGTGATTGGCGCCGGCCATTCGCCAGTATCAAAACCGTTCGCGATGGCTCGCATTGCTTTGCGGTATTCCAGCATGCCGAGTTCCAGTAGTTCTTCGGATGCCTCGATAATGGCGATCCAGTGGTAGTTCTCGTCTTTGTTGACGAAAATCCAGAAGAACTGATCCAGAGCCGCGGTTTCGCAGTACATAGCCGCGCTGAGGTGGTAATCGCGCTCAATGATTTCCCTGTGCAACTTCGCGCGCAGGCCTTCCTGCTTGATGTTCCACATGCTGATGGTCTTCAGGTCCGCACCAATGCGCAGGCCGCTCATGTCTATCTCAAGGTCAGGGCGCACGCGAACTTCCAGCCCGGTTTCCTCATCAATACCGAAATAGCTCACCTCAACGGCTCGGCTCGGGTGCTGGAGCAACTTACCGGCAGTAGGGTGATTCAACAGTGCTTTCTGAATATCCAGTGCAGTGCTCATCTGCTGGCGGGTAACCAGTATTTTTCCTTCCGGGTTTTCGCGCCATGCATCCAGTAGTTCGTCGGCAAACACTGCATCCGGTTTAACCGATTTCACGGCCTGAATCAGATCCGCTTTAGTGCCTGATACTTTCAGAGACTGCGCCTTCTGGGCCTCCTGAGCGACCATGTCAGGATTGATAATCGCCATTTGTTCTAATAGGGCATCACGGCTGCCGCTGGTTTTTACCTGGGCGGGCAGGGTGGCGTTATATTCTTTGATGCAAGCCTTCATTGCGGCCGCGGTTTGCTTCTGACCGTCTTCGATGCGCTGGAACTCAGCAGGCAATGACATATAGCTCTGCCCGGTTTCTTCAACTGATGCCCCTAACGCAATTGGAGCGGGCAGTGTGGCGTTGTGCGCCTCCAGCAGCGCCTTGATGTCGTCAGCACTCAACAGCGGCGGAAGCCCGGCGTTGTACTCGTCGATAAACGCGCGGATCGTCGCAGTCGTGGTGAAGGCACCTTCAGGAATTTCCGGTTCGATACTGAATTCTTTTTCCAGCTGCTCTGGTTGCAGCGCCAGCGCATGCACCAGATTGCCCATATCCAGAACTGGGGAACGAGCCTTCTGGATGGTTTTGGATACGTGGCGCGCCTCGAAATACATCAGCGATACCCGTGCATCTTTAACCATCGTGGAACTGACACCGTTCGCCGCGTGGTAAACATCGTTCGGAACACCTTCATATCGACCGGGCTCGAAGAATTCAGGCCATTTTGTTGCTTCCGGCTCTGGCTCATGCTCTTCTTCTGCAGTTGCTGATTGCTGGTCCTTCAATACTGCCGCGGTAAGGTCAGGGCAGCGCTCAGCAAGAATGTCGCGCATGTTCACGGCATCTGCTTGCGGAGCAGTTGCATCAGTGCCTTCGCTTGCTGATACCGCATTATCATTTTCGTCTTTGACTGGCTGAGCCGTTTCCATCTGCACATCGCTGGTGGTTTCCCAGGAATTAGCTGGATGTAATTTTTCTTCTGCAGCGCGCTGGCGCGCCTGGTCCACGATAGAAAGTGCTGGTGATGATGCTGGCTGGCTATCCATCAGACCATCAATCGAAAAAACACCATTGCCCATGTTTGAAACTTCAGGCTGTTTGGGTTTGGTCAGGTCTTCCGTTACCCAGTTCGGTGCATCTGGATCGCTTACCCCTTCGATATATTCACCGCGCTCATCTGCGAGAATCTTATCCACGGCTGACCGTTCAGCGACGGCGGCAGATGACACATGCCCGGCTTTCTCAAGCGTTTCAGCAGAAGGCGCGTCATGCTTATGCTCTGTCAGGTTCGCATTGATATAGGTCTGCAGACTTACCGGGAAATGATGAATATCGCTGGTGGCGCCACGAATGAGGGCAAAAATGGCAGCGCGTGAATAATCCAGGATGCCTGCGGTTTTACGCAGCGCAGCAGACCATTCTTTGAACGGGCTTTCTTTTTTCTGGACGATTTCTTTAGCCCGGCGATGAATGGATGCCGGGAAATTGTAGATATCGAAATCCATCGGCATTGTGGCCAGCGCAATCTCAACATCAAGCGTATCAAGGGTATGGGTGTAGTCAGGGTTGCGATCGGTTTTATTACCGCTGCCAGCATTCGTGCCGGTGTCCGTTTTCTGAACGGAAGAAATGTAATTTCCGGCAGACCATTCGCGAACGAGTTTGCCGCGGTCAATGTGCGGAGTTTCAAACCACAGTTTTGCAAACTGGATACGCTTGCCCAGTTCGTGGCGCTTACCTTCAGGAAATACAGCTTTGTTGGCGCTGGTAAATTTCCACAGGGTAGGCATGTCGGCATCCTTTAACCCCTGGACGTTCTCAGCGGCGAGAATCAGATCCTGCACTGCGGAGTTATCGGTATCCATTTCCAGAACGGCGAGCTCTTTACGGTGCGGAATACTGATTTGATAGACGTGGTTATCATTCGCCATGTACTGCGCCAGCAGCTTAATGCGGAACGGCTGCTCAGCGATATTGAACAGGGCGTTTTTATCGTTTTCGTATTCAGCATTACCGAACGACTCCACGGTATCGACATCACCGGCATCGTCACCACTATTGTCATCAACCAACTCGCCAGTGACAGGCTCAGAGGATACTTCAGCATCATCGGTGTGATGAACGTCTGCAGGTTCCTGTCCTGGCTTCAGTGCCCAGGTGCGACCATCGTCGGCGAGCTGGTAGCGTTCACACCATGAGTAATCGAGAACACCTTCAGCCGGAAGATCGTTAAATACCGGGAAATCGGTACGGATTGGCTTTTGATAGTCTTTGCCGCGGCCTGTTTCGATCTCAGCATCTTCCAGGTCGACGTCCAGCTGCAGCAGCGCGCGGGATTCGGTTTTTGCAGACCGCCAGATTACAGCATCGGCTTTACCCGATTTTTGAGTCGCTTTTATCAGATAAAAATATTCCATGTGATAGCCTCAATTTTGGATGTAGAATCCCTCGGGCCATTGATAGCGCCCATTCAGGGTGTTCATTGGTTTTTGGTAATTTCCGGTGGAACTTTGGTCGGTGTCACCGGACGTACAGCCCGCTTCGGCGGGTTTTACGTTAGGCCTCGTTGGCCATCTGGTCGTATTGACCGCACTTCGTAGAGCAATAGGTTCTTTCCCGTGGCGCCAGTTGCGAACCGTGAATGATGAGGATGGTCATTTTTACTTCCTTGCCTTCCTCAATCGGCTTGCGGCAATAAGCGCATTTCTTCTGCATAACTCCCCCTACATCTGCGCCGTAAATGCGGCTGGGTTTTCTGCTAATACTCCCTTAAGCGGGTAACAGTTTTCTTCAATTCCCTGCTCAACAGCTGCTTTCTTACAATCCGACTCGCTGTCATACACACCGAGAAGAACGTCCTGATTTCCGCCAGTCAGCATGCCGACAGTGAGAACCAGTGCGAACATCGTGTTCATGAAGGGTCACCTTTTTGTGCGAGCATGTAACACACCCGACGAATGAATGCTGACAGAGGGCTTAACCGAATAGCCTGCTGACGAGCGGGTTTACGTGCAAAATCGACCATTGATATAACTCCCACAGTGCGCTGATTAGCGCCGTCCAGATGAAGAGCCCGATAACTGCCGAAATGATCAGGGCTCTGATGCCTTGCTTACTCATTTCAACCTCTGCCTTGTCGCCGGCCAGCGGAACATTTACCACCTGACAGCAATGCGTTTGCTGTCGATGTGATTAATCATGCAACATTAAGTTTCGGTTGTAAAGTGAGCGCGAAAGTATTTATTTCGTTTGAGGGCAAAAAAAATGACACCGCATGGGTGCCATTGGTTGGACGAGTTTATGTATTTATTTTTTCTGATTGTTTATGAGGTCGTAAACATCGTTCTTAAGCAATTCGATATCGTGAAGTACACCCTTAGTGTGAAGGATAAGACGCAACTTCTCTGACTCAGGAAGCTGGTTAAAGAGCGAGAGTATCATTAGCTCCTTTTCATCCAGCTCACGATTTGATGAAAACGTCTGACCAGATTCATCTTCATTTTCATCTGAGGGTAGAAAGAACCAGTGCTCTGGTTTTCCTGTTGCTGCAGCAAGCCGCTTTAACCTCTCACCGCTCGCAACACTTTTCCCTTTAGCCCAATTTTGCACAGCAGTGTGCGAGAGCATGACCTTCTTGGCTAGATCGGATTTATTCCAGCCATTTTCAGTCATGACTTGTTGAATTCTTTTGGCAAAAACTGGGTAAGTAATCTCATTCATAAGTGCATTTTACAACCTAAGGTTTCACTCAGCACTAAAACAATATCTTTCGTTTGTTGAAACATAAACTTTCGTCATGTATGCTTCATCCATCAAACCAAGGAGAGCACATGAACAAAGAGACACAACAAAAAATCAGTAAGGCAGCATCTCGTGCCTGTATCGGAAAACACTTTGGCATCAGCGGTCAGGCTGTCGGCAAGTGGATTTACGAGAATGGCGTGCCTCAAAAACGCATCGTTCCACTATGCCGTTTTCTTAACTGGGAAGTAACACCTCATGAAATTGATCCTGAGGCGTACCCAAACCCCACCGACGGTCTGCCGAAACAGGAAGGCTGACCATGCAAATACTCTCCTTTCAACAAAATACCGGATTCAAGACCGGCACTTTGATAAAGCGAAATCAGCTGAGAGAGTCAGATCACGACGCTATTCGCTCCGCCGTTCGCGCCTGGGCTGCAGCTGAAGGGCAGGATGTTGTGTCGGCACACATCATCGATGAGTGGCGACAGCAGGGCGGCGAGGAGATCGCGTTTCCTGATGATATCAGCCGTGCCCGCCAGAAGCTTTTTCGCTACCTGGACAACCCGGCCGAGTCTGAGCGCTATCGCGAGTATGTTCGCCTTCTTACACCGGCGATCATGGCCGTTCTTCCGCTGGAATACCGCCACCGCCTATTGCCCGAAGAGAGTTTTATGTCCCGACTGGCTCGTCTGGAGAAAGAAACCAGCGAAGCGAAGGTTGCCGTTGCTATGGGGGCACCACGCCATCAGAAGCTGAAAGAGCTGAGTGAGGGCATTGTCGAGATGTTCCGGGTTGACCCAGAGCTAACGGGGCCGCTAATGGCAATCGTCACCTCAATGCTCGGCACGTTGTAGCTGGAGGTTTACGTGAACCATATCGAATTCATTGAGAAAAACGTCCGCGAAGAGCTTATCCGGCAGGGATTTACCCAGTCAGTGGCTCAGGGGGGCATTTCAGGCTGTCGATATGTACAAGCGCATGTCACAGGCCAGTCGTAAGGGAGGCATTTTTGATGATGTTATGCGCCACGCCAGGCTGTGGGCTGAGAAGCAAACCAGCGCTGCAGAAAAGCGAGAAGCAAAGAAATCAATCCGTAAGGGGAATAGCCAGGTTGGGTTGTTCTGAGTGGGTGAAGACTGTTGTGCGCCAACACAGCCAGTCTTCGGGATGTGAAAAAAGGGCTCTTAGTTCACGGAGTGAGTATGTCAAATACCGCTGAAGTTATCAATTTTCCGATTAAAACCGAGCGTTCGGGAGGTCAAATGGCCGACCTGGCTAACGGGTATACCAAGATCGCAAACGAGATACAGAAGCTCAAGCCACGTCTGCGGATGTCTGGTCGTGAGTGGCAGTGTCTTGAGGCTGTTATCTGGCTTACCTATGGATGGAACAAGAAGCAGGACCGAGTAACAAACACGGTGATTGCTGAGCTTACAGACCTCGGAGAGTCGCATATTTCCGACACAATCAAATCTCTCGCGGAGCGGAAAATTATCTTCGCTCATAAGCAGGGAGTGATGAAAATTGTCGGTATAAATACTGAGCTATCTGAGTGGATTTTAGACAAACCGAAAACGGGAAAACTCTTCCCGGAAACGGGAAAAGTGTTACCGAAAACGGGAAAACCTTTCCCGGAAACGGGAGACACCCAATACAAGAACAAGAACAATAGTAAAAGATCTTCTTCGTCTCGGAATTCTAAAGAATCCCGAAACGAGGAAACTTTGAAGTTTCTCTCTCGTCATCCAGAAGCGGTCGATGGGATTTATACCCCTGCGGGAAAATCCTGGGGAACAGCTGACGACCTCAAAGCCGCGCGATGGATTTTCGATAAAGCCCTCACCGTGAATGCCTCACTCTCAGACCCGAACTGGGTTGAATGGGCAAACACCATCCGTCTGATGCGCATGCAGGACAAGCGCAGCCATTACGAAATCTGCGAATTGTTCAAGTGGGCCAACGAAGACAGCTTCTGGCAGAACAACATTCTGAGCCCCACCAGCCTGCGAAAACAGTGGGATAAGCTCACGACTAAACGCCAGCGCAACCCAAACCCACAACACGCGAAATCCTGTGCAGCTGCGCTGGACAATACCGACTGGATCAAGGGGGTACTTGAATGAAATCTCTCGCAGAAAGCATGCATAACTTTGACCGGAAGAACTTCCAGCGTATCGCCGCCGGCATGCCTGAAATGCAGGATGCGCATAGCTTTGCACATCAGGCGACAAAAACGGCTGAGATATTCAACGAGCTGTTTCGCCAGCTGCTCGCCGTATTCCCGGCACTGGCCAGCAAGTCTGCTGAAGACCTCAACGAGATGCGCCGGCAATGGCTTCTGGCATTCAAAGAGAACGGGATCACCACCATGGAGCAGATTAACGCCGGAATGCGTGTTGCCCGCAAGCAGGAAAAACCGTTCATGCCGTCGCCGGGACAGTTCGTCGCCTGGTGCCGTTCTGAACAGGCTGTTTCTGCTGGACTGCCAGATGCGAATGAACTGGTTGATATGGTCTACCAGTATTGCCGTACTCGCGGACAGTACCCCGATGCAGAGTCATATCCTTGGCCTGAGCACAAAGTCATCCCGGCCACGCTGAAGCACAAAGCCTGCTACTGGATGGTCACGGGACTGTACTCCGATATGCGCGCAAATGGCCTCAGCGATTCAGAACTGCGTCGTAAAGCATCGGATGAACTGTTGCGTATGGTTCGTCGCTTGAACGCCGGAGAAACGATTCCAGAACCGGTTAAGCAGATCCCAAAACTCGGCGGACGTCCGCTAAGCAACGAGCAGGGGTTAAACAAAATTGCTGAGATTCGCGCGAAGTTCGGTTTGGGAAGAGGGCGGAATCATGGCTAGAGCATTTTCAACTGCTGAGCGCCGGGAGTATGTCCGCGCAGTGATTCGTATCACGAAACATCAGGGGCGCCTGACCACCAGCGATGCAATGAAAAAACTGGGGTTAAGCCGCGATACCGTCCTGAAATATTTCCGCGAGGCGGAAGCCACTGGAGAAGTAGTTCGTCATGGCCGATCCGGTTTATTCCGCGACCAGCGCGCCGTTATCGATTTTGACATGAAACGATTTGGTCTGGTGCCGAAAGCAGCTGTTGGGATGAATTACAGCTTGCTGGGGAGTCCTGTATTCCAACGGGTCCTGGATGTTCAGGAAGCCATTTATGCCAGCAGGCCATGCCCTTCGTACCGGGAGGGCATATGACAATTGTGAAAACTCATACCGGGATCGTAATAACCAAAGACGGTCCGAAACGGAAAAAGCTGCATGCAACGGAAAGGATGTGGGTAGTCAGCAAGAACGAGTTTTACCACAAAGAGACCGGACGACGTCATTTTGCTGAAAATACGCGCCGCCGGCTGTTGTTGGAAACGATTGAGGCGATAGGTGGTTCACATGACTGAGCACGTCGAAAAATACACAAACAAGGCCATAGAAATCATTGCCGACTATATCCAGCGCACTAACAAGAAAAACGAGCAGTTGCAGGAAGCGAAGGTGCGCCTGGATAAGAAAATCGCTCTTTTTGCGGACGATGAGAACTGCAACGCAAACAGGCTGATGGCCGTATTTTTACCAGCAATGACCAGCCATACCCGAGATGGCTTTTTCGAAGAGATAGCAGCGGCGTTAGAAGGGGCGCAGGCATGAATAACGAAAACGAACTCACAGCAGCACTGTTAACTATCGAGAAATGCCGCGAGTTGACCAACTGCCCGGCTGACGTCGACCTGCAGGACTGGGTGAAGCATCTGGCGGCGGAGAGTCTGGTGCTAAAGGCTGGAGCATCGTATTTCTCTTACGGCTCTGAACACAATTTCGAATGGCACAAAACTGCTAAGGAAGCGGTCGAGTCGGCTGAGGCTGCAATTGACGACTACCGAGGGGATGCTTGCGATGGATGGAGTGAAGAGGTCGATAGCATCTGCTGGGGAATCATCATGCAATCATCCACGAAGGTTGGCGAACGCCCACGCAATGAAGATGACCGTTGCGATCCCGCAATCGATACAGTTTGCGACTATGCGCTTTTGCCGAATATCGAAACCCCCGCCACCGATCGCATCGTAGCCGGGATTAAGGCTGATGGTCGTGCAGAAGGTATCAACTTTGCTGTAAGCCGTCTTGCTGCTGCTTTCAATCACGGACACGTTGATAAACCAATGGCTGAGGTTGGCGACGTAGTGCGCATGATACTCACCGCAAAAGAGGATTTGGCGAATGACCCAGCGCTTCCGGCTGATGGTCTGTCTGGTGAGTATGCAGAAAAATCCCTGGCTGAATGGGAAGCCGCACTGCGCGAGGGGGCCGACAAATGAGCATTAGAACAGAACATGGGTACGGGCCATTAACGGTAACTGTCGGCTGGCTTGATAACTGCCCAAAATGCAACAACGACAAAGCCAGTGTGACTGGATGGTCTGTGTCTCCGGATACTCTTTGGGCTGGCGACGAAGCCGTATGCACGAAATGCGGACACAAAGGCGAAATTGATGCAGACGGTGAAAACGCTTGGGTTGAATGGGATGGCGTGAAGGAGACCAGCCATGACTGATATCAACAGGCTGTTAGCCAGCCTCAAGCGCCGCTCAGCCCATGCAAAAGAGTTCGGTCACGACGTCCTGTTCGTAAAGCTCGAAGACCTCGACGCGCTGGTAGAGGCGCTGGAGAAGGCGCAGCAGCACATTGCGCGCCATGAGCAAATTCTCCTGAATCAGGATGAGTCTCTGTCTATTCGTCGCGGTGAACTGGAGGCGGCGCAGCAGGAGCGGGACAACTGGCGTACCAGCTTTGATAACGAGCGGTTCCGCGCTGATAAGCTCAAAGCGCATATCGACGATATTGAACCTGTTCGTGCAGCAGCCGAGAACTTAGTCCGCTGCAAAGGTCGCTATCACAGCGAGCAGAACTTTCGCGCACTGGCTGCGCTGTTTGGCGTGACATCTCCAGACCTGCCGCCGCTTGAGCATGAGAACGTCCATTATGCCGACGCTGCAGAAATGGAGATTGCAGCACTGCGCCAGCGCATCGCCGAGCTGGAAGAAGCAGAGCAACAACTCTGTGCCGCTAACGTGACGCTTGATGCTCGCGAGGAATTGGCTGAGCGCCAGTTAGCAAAGATGGAGTCCCGCGCCGCCACCGTTAAGCTGCTGAAAGACCATGTTGACGAGGCCGACCTCTTTGGCTGGGGAGTTGTTGTTGTTCCACTGGAAGCTCTCAAAGAAGCCTGTGCTGATGCTGGCGTCAAAGTGGAGGTAATGGGTGGATAAATCATCACGCCTGTGGGAGCGTTTCGAAGATGCTGCCCACGATAACGGTCAGCAGATGACCAGTATTGCTAATGATGCAATTACAGCACTGGAGGCCGCAGAGAGCCGCATTGTCGAACTTGAGCGTAAACAGGAAACTCTTCGCCCGGTCGGCGTAATGAGCGAGAAAGCATTTCACCGTCTTGAAAACAGAGAATCCCGCTTTATTGCACTCTGGCCTCGCCCCGAGATCTATTTACCGCGTAAGCGCCCTGATGATGGCGTCATTGTTTATGCACGAACCGTGGCCCCCCTCAATCAACAAAAGGGAGGGATGAGTATGGACCCTTCACTGGAATACGCCTGCAAGCGCGTGCAGGAACTGGAAAGCCTGCTGCTGGTGGATATACCGGAAACAGTATGGCCAGCGGAAGTCGGCATGGTCTTCGCTCAGATTGAAAACGCCGGGACACTCCCGCTACACCACCAGCGTCGACTGCAGCACCATATCAACCGCATGTGGCTGGAAAGAATGCCGATACCCTCAATTATTGCCGCGGCAGGTTCACTGGCCAGCGCTATGGAGAAATACGCGTGAGAGAAATCATCGTTGATAACTTTGCTGGTGGCGGCGGCGCCTCGACAGGCATCGAGCTGGCGATTGGGCGTAGTGTGGACATCGCGATAAACCACGACCCGAACGCGGTAGCGATGCATACCACCAATCACCCGGACACGCTGCACTATTGCGAGTCTGTTTATTCAGTTCGCCCGAAAGTTGCGACTGCCGGCCGCCGCGTTGGTTTGGCATGGTTCTCGCCGGACTGCCGCCACTTTTCCAAAGCGAAAGGGGCTAAACCAGTTGAAAAAGCAATTCGTGGGCTGGCGTGGATCGTTATCCGCTGGGCGCTGGATGTTGGCCCGCGGGTAATGATGCTGGAGAACGTGGAAGAGTTTAAAACTTGGGGACCGCTGCTGGCGGCAGAAATGCGTCCGGATCCAGAGCGCGTCGGCGAAACATTCCGGGCATTTGTTGGCATGCTGACAACGGGTATCCCGGTGAACCATCCGGCGCTGGCAGAATGCTGCGAGTTTCTGGAGTTATCGCCGGATAGCGACCAGGCAAAGCGTTTGACTGGCGGGTTGGGCTATGACGTCGATTATCGCGAACTGCGCGCCTGCGACTACGGCGCGCCAACTATCCGAAAACGTTTCTTCATGGTTATGCGCCGGGACGGGCAGCCGATAGTCTGGCCGGCAGCTACTCACGGGGATCCGAAATCGCCGTCGGTGATTTCTGGCAAACTCGCACCATGGCGCACAGCTGCAGAATGCATCGACTGGTCAATCCCGGCGCCGTCGATTTTTGGCCGCAAAAAGCCGCTGGCGGAAAATACGCTCCGACGCATTGCCCGGGGCATCCAGCGATTTGTTATCGACAGTGCCGAGCCGTTCATCGTCAAGTGCAACCACACTACGACAAAAGGGCAATACGATTGTTTTCGTGGTCAAGAGTTAGGCGCGCCACTTCAGACCATAACAAAAAAACTCGGCTACGCGCTCGCCGTCCCGACGTTAGCACCGTTTATGGCTGGGAATGGCGGCAGCGAATATCAGGCGAAACCACGTCCGCTCGATAAACCCGCTCACACCATCCTGAAAGAGTCCCGTGCCTGCGTCGTCGCTCCGGTTATTGCCCGGCAGTTTGGCGCCAGCATCGGCCACCGGGCGGACGTGCCGAACGCGACTATCACGGCGGGCGGTGGAGGAAAATCGCAGTTGGTGACGCCGACGCTGATTCAGATGGGATATGGCGAGCGCCCAGGTCAGGAGCCGCGCGTGCTGCAACTGGACAAGCCGCTGGGTACTGTTACCGCCGGCGGAAACAAATTCGCGACGGTGAGCGCGTTCCTGGCGAAGCACTACGGCGGAAATTACACCGGGCCCGGTGTTGGGTTGGATGAACCGACACATGCAGTGACGACAGTTGACCATCATGCGGTAGTTGCGGCGCATCTTATGGTGAACAATACCGGGCATCCTGGCGGTTCCGTGGAATCTCCTGCGCATACGGTTACGACTGGCAATCACCACGCTGTTGTAGCCTCCCACCTGGTCAAATTGCGCGGTACCTGCCGTGACGGACAACTTACTGATGCGCCGATGCCGACTATTACCGCTGGTGGTCAGCACGTCGGGGAAGTTGAGACCACGCTCGCTGTTGAGCATTACGACGAGCAGCGCGCGCAGCAGGTGCTGGCGTTCCTGCAGGAATACTGCGGGGAGGATAGCACCGGACTGGTGGAAATCGCCGGGGTGACATATCGCATTGTCGACATTGGAATGCGCATGCTACAGCCGCATGAGCTTTACCGGGCGCAGGGCTTCCCGGAGTGGTACATCATTGACCAGGATTACCACGGCGTGAAATACGCAAAGGACAAACAGATCGCACGCTGCGGTAACGCTGTCCCGCCGCCTTTTGCTGAGGCATTGGTGAGGGCTAATTTACCTGAATTATGTCAAAAGAAGGACGTAGCCGCCTGATGTATTATAAAGCTGAGAATGCGACTGTGTTTGAAATTTGTCGTATGAAATTATTGAATTAAATTCACGTGGTGCGCTTATTAATATGTGTTTTAGTTTAAATGATTTGGAAAATTCTCAATTTGAAAATAGTTGAATCTTTACTTCATTAAAGCTGCTATTGTCTCCTGTAAAATGGAACCATCAAGTACCGGAGCCTTCTCTTACTTGATTTTTAAGTCTTTTACATAGGGATGACTGAGGATTTATCATGGCAAATGATTCACGAGGAAATGAGGTGGTTTTCAACCGCGCATATCTAAACTTGTGCTCTAAGAATAAGAATTTAAGTACATTGGTTATAGCCAGAGAGTTTAAGGATGATAATATTGTCGGGTGTTTTTCTTTTGGCCTTAAAAAACTAATCGATATTGAGTCAAAGTGTTTGTTTTTGCGCTATAAGTACCCATGGCCAGATTTTGAAATTGAACTGGTTAAAAATAAAGGCGGTGATTACGAGTTCATGCTTATTCATAATGATTTTCTTAAAGGTAGTGAGGTTTAAGTTAGTTATAACGATTTTTTTAATCAAATCGGATTTAATTTAATTGTTTATGTTAGACATTTTTTACCTTGAGCTTGTCTAAGGATAACATTCGAAGAGTGTCGCACGATTGCCCGACTACTTTAATCGAACAGTTTTGATGTCACTGCTCGATTAAATTTGGCCATTACGTAATCATATAAGGTCTCGTCAATATGACTTGTTTTACCACTCATGAGTTGGGCGATTTTTGTTTACTGTGACCTAAGACTCTGTCTCTCTTTAGAGAACATGACTAAAAAAACCCATAGATTCAACCCGCTACGGTGGGTTTTGTTTTCCCATGACTGATAAAAATTAACGTTTTGTGCTCTTAAGATATTGCTCATTCAGTGAGTTAGGTGTACTGTGTATTTATACAGTATTTAGGTAGGTGATACTATGAAAATCGAAGTAACCATCGACAAAACCAAAAAATTGCCTAACGGTGCTGAGCCAGCGTTAGAGGCCGAATTCCTACGGCGATTAAATCAAAAATATGATGACCGCAAATTATCTATTCGTCGCGCTGGTGCTGATGGACTCAGTGTTTTCGGCGGCATAGATGGCGATAAAGAAACCATTGCAGAAATTCTCCAAGAGACCTGGGAAAGCGCCGACGACTGGTTTTATTAGTAATTTTTTATTGGTGGCGGCCTTTATCCCAGAGCATCGCGTTTGCGTTACCCTTGATGCTGCTGCCCGTTTTCATGAGTGCGTCAGTATGTCGCTCAGGGGGTAATGTGACTGATGGTATCGAACCAATGCGAAGAGGGGCCTTTTGGGCCACCGTCACAGATGAGTCCGGAAAAGTGGTGTGCTCATTTCGATTGGGTCAGAATGACAGACATCTGCTGTCTAATCTTGATGGTGAGATCGCCGCAAGAAAAATAGCAAAAGATGAGCACCTTTGGTCAAGAGCATCCCTGACTGAAATAATCCAGGAAATGAGCTCAAAAAATTGACGACCATTAACTAGCTAATTCATACTTGCTGCGCTGGCCTGAACAACCAGCCACCTGACAGTAATGCGCCTTCGGAGTATATGATGGCGCAACTTCATTTAGTTAAACAGTCTCAAGGAATCTTGATCCCTGCAACGCAGGAGACCAGCGATTTCCTGCAATCAAAATGCAAGCTCGGCGCTGTTCTTGAGGCCGACTATAAGCTTGTCCGCAATCCGGCGTTTCATCGCCGCTATTTTGCTTTACTCAATCTTGGCTTTGAATACTGGGAACCTACCGGCGGAGCGATCTCGTCTAACGAGCGCAGGCTTATCACAGGTTACGCCAAATACCTGGCGGCATATGGCGGGAGTGAATCGGCATTGCTTGATGCCGCCGAGCAATACCTCGAACGTATAGCCGAAAAGCGCGCCGGCAGTATCAGCCTCTGCAAATCTTTCGATGCCTACCGGGCGTGGGTCATTGTCGAAGCTGGCCACTATGACGCCATACAGCTGCCGGACGGCACGCTGAAAAAACACCCTCGCAGCATTTCTTTCGCCAGCATGGACGAATGCGAATTTCAGGAATTGTACAAAGCATCGCTTGATGTTCTCTGGCGGTGGATCCTCTCCCGTTCATTCAACAGCCCGCTGGAAGTCGAGAACGCCGCAAATCAGCTTTTAAGCTTTGCGGGGTGAATCGATGAAATATTCATGGTTTCACCATCACGACTGCACGACCGAGCAGGCCGATGAACTGATAGATAATTACCGCAAACGCGGGGTAAAGGTCGAACGTAGTTTAAACCAGGACTTTACGACCTGGACCGTCAGCGCTCAGCTGGTGGAAGACAAGAATCCACCGCGCCCTGATTCCCGCTGGCGCAACCGGATGTGGGGTTGAATATGGTAAAGAGACCCCAACGACGCTGCAAAATCTGCCGGGCGAAATTCACTCCAGCTTTCGAGAACCACCGCTGGTGCTCTCCTGAGCATGGCGCTGAATTTGCCATGCAGGAATTGGAGAAGAAGCGCGAAAAACAGGCGCATGCGAAAGCGAAGAAAGAGCGCGCCGAATGGCGTAAACGCAAAGCCTCGGTGAAGCCCCTCAGGCACTGGGAAGATATGACCCAGCGTGTCGTTAACGACTATATCCGCGAACGAGACTACGACTTGCCATGCATCAGCTGCGGCACTTTTGACACGGTTCAGTGGGAGGCTGGTCATTACCGTTCCCGCGGTAAAGCATCGCACCTGCGTTACAACGAGGACAACATTCACAAGCAGTGCCATCACTGCAACGTGCAGATGTCAGGAAACCAGCAGCAGTACCGCATTGGCCTGGTAGAGAAAATCGGCGCTGAGCGCGTCGAGGCGCTGGAAAACAACAACACCCCTCACCGATACACCATCGAAGAACTGGAAGGCATCAGACGCCATTACAGCGCGCTACGCCGTGCGCTAATAAAACAACGGGAGGCCGCATGAGCCGTGACGGTATCGAACGTATCCGCGAACGCTGGCAAAAGCTCCGCCTCTGCCGGCACCGCGGAACAGTAATGACCGATTATCGAATTTTGAAAAACTTTGTCCGCATTTATCAGTATCTGGGAGAAATAGCATGAACCTCGAAAATACAGTGAAATACCACTTCGCGAAGTCCACTATGATTAGCGATTCTCCACGAGCGACGACATCAGACTCATTAACCGGCACTGACATTATGGCTGCAATGGGCATGACACAGGAACGTGCTGCTATGGGGTATAGCGCTTTTCTGGGCAAGATGGGCATTAGCAACAATGATCGAGAACGAGCTATCGGTCTATTAGCTGAATATGCGCTGACAAAATGCGATAAAGTTACCGCGCTGCGCAAGCTCGCGACGAACGTAAAACCTCAGGTTATTCAGATCCTCGCAACGTTCGCCTTTGAGGACTATTCGCGAAGCGCTTCCAGCAAAAAAAAATGTGACTGCTGCTGCGGTTCCGGATTCATCGACGTAGAGGTCTTCACCAACAAAGTATCGTATCCGGACGGCAAACCGCCGAAGTGGGTCAAAGTTACAAAGGGGATCTATCCATCATACTGGGAGGAGGTGAAGTCGGTCCGGGAGCAGGTCCGGGTGCTTTGCCAAAAGTGCAAGGGAAAAGGGACTGTTAGCGCTGCCTGTAACGACTGCCACGGTCGGGGGAAGGTAGTGAACCAGGATGAGACGGAGAAGCAGGGAGTGCCTGTCATGGGCAACTGCAAGCGCTGTGGTGGTCGTGGGTATGAGCGAATCCTCTCCACTGCTGTGCACAGTGCCATTTGCCAGGTAACGGATGCCATCACCCTGGATACATGGAAGAAGACGGTTAAACCATTTTTTGACGAACTGATCACTAAATTCGATATAGAAGAGGCATGGGCGGAGGGACAGCTCAAACAAATAACGCGCTGAGATATTTACTTTTCCCGAATTCGTGTTAATTTGTTCTAACGATGGGCATTGTCTGTTCACCGTTGATCAACCCGCCAGCGAGCGGGTTTTTTTATGGACATAAATTACCATTGCCATTCGCATGTGTATAATTCCCTGCTTTGCATCAGGCGATATTATGAGAAAGATTATTTTCCCAGCATTGTTTTTAGTGGCTTCCGCGCATGCCACTAACCAGCCAACGATGATGGTTTTCAAATGCTCTCCAGAACATTCTAAAAACAACACTATTGTTACTTGGCAAGATGTGAAGAAACAAGATGGCTGGCATCGTTATGCTAGCTGGAAAGATAAGGAGGGAGAGCATTATGGCATTGAGCTGTATTTCAATGGTTCATCGCCTAATAAGGATGGACAGATTGAGGATATATATGTGTTTGGCAATATGGATAGCCAGAAAAAAATATCAGGACCCGCAATCTCTATGATTCTCAATAAAAAGGCAAAGTTGCTAACTTACAGTATTACGAACGACTTGGTAGGGTCGGACGTGCACAACCCTCTGGAGAAAGGGACGTGCACCTTAAGCGATAAAGGTTAAATCTACTATCGAGCCACATCAGTATAACAACTTCATTAAAGCTGCCTTTTGGCGGCTTTTTTTATATCAGGCTCACGGGAATCATCTGCGACGAGCTTGGTTGATAAATCAGCCCAACGGTCCTGACCCTTTCAAACACACACAGCACCCCGTTTTTTCGGAGGTGATATGGCTAAACGTATGCAAGATAAAGAAAGCATTGCCGGAGTCTCATGGCTGATTGTCCTTGCTCTGTCATGCTGGGGCGGTCTTGTCCGATACCTGATTGACGTTAAGCAAAACAAAGCTACCTGGAGCTGGATTAACGCTCTCGCGCAAATCGTGGTTTCAGGATTCACCGGTGTCATCGGTGGGCTTGTCAGCATAGAAGGCGGCCTAAGTATTTACATGATTCTGGCCACTGCCGGTATCAGTGGGACTATGGGTTCTGTAGCGCTCACGTATTTCTGGGAGCGAATCACCGGAGTGAGAGCACAATGACAGCAGACAAGATTATCGAGGGTATCCTCGGCAAAGAGGGTGGTTATGTCGATCACCCCTCTGATAAAGGCGGCCCTACTCGCTGGGGTATCACGCAGAACACAGCGCGTGCATACGGTTACAAAGGCGATATGAAAGAGCTCCCTCGGGAAACTGCGAAAGAAATCTATATGCAGCAGTATTGGCTGGAGCCCAAATTTGACAAGATCGCCGAATTGTCACCATCAATCGCAGAAGAGTTATGCGATACCGGCGTCAACATGGGGCCGCGTGTTTCCACAACGTTCCTTCAGCGTTGGCTGACGGCACTGAACCAACGCGGCAAACTATATCCCGACCTGAAACCGGATGGCGTCATTGGGAACATCACGATCGCCGCGCTGCGCAGTTACCTAGCCGTACGGGGTAGCGCAGGGGTCACGGTGATACAGAAAGGGTTGAACTGCAGTCAGGGCGCACGGTATCTCGAACTTGCGGAAGCGCGGGAAGCCAATGAAGAATTTCTCTTCGGGTGGGTGAAGGAGAGAGTAAACCTATGAAGCTAATTATCTTCTTTCTGCTTGCGCTGGTGGTTGTTTTAACGTTGTTGCTGTTAAGAAAGTATACCCGGATTGAGTTTGTGGGACATGCTCGCCTGTTACTTAGAACTTGGTCTGTTCGTCTGGGGACTGCTGGCGCGCTGGTCGGTGTATGGGCGCAGTCATTCCCGGATGCCGCGCTTCATGCTTGGGCAATGCTGCCGCCGGATATCAAAAACATCCTTCCGCCAAATATCGTTGCACTAATTAGCCCTGCGCTGGTAGTGCTGGCGGTGCTCTCACAATATGTACGGCAGCCGGCATTGAAAGATAAGGCCGACAAACAGAAGGAGCCGAAGCAATGAGTTTTGAAATTATTGCTGAGCTGGTGGTCCTTATCCTGGGTGCTATCGCTGGTGCATTCGGTATTGGCCATGCTCGCGGTACCAGCAAGGCAGAAGCCAAATCAGCACAAACGCGTACTGAAGAGAAAGCCGCTGCTAGCGTCGCCGCGTCTGAACGGAAAGAGGAAGCCACAAGAGAGGCCTGCAATGTACAGCAGACAGTTAGCCATATGCCTGATGACGATGTTGATCGGGAGCTGCGCGAAAAGTTTACCCGCCCCGGTGGTGGTTGATACGGCCTGCAACTGGGTACGAATCATCTACCTGACCGACCACGATATCAATGTGCTGGATAAGCAGACCAAGCGCGACATTCTGGCGCACAACAAATCAGTGCTGGCCAATTGCTCGCAAATTACAGAGAAGGGTGCTAAGTAATACAGGGAAGGTCTAACTTATTGATATATATACTGCCACATTAGTAAAAATCTGAAAGCGAGACAATAGAGCGGTAAACAATGAAAAGTTTGTATCTAATTCATGGGCGCTAATGCACTATTGATTTTTAAATTCCTTCAATCTAAGAAGCTGCCCATGACGAAAAATTCACTTCCTAAACTTCCCCACGATTATCGTTACGGAGACGAACACTCAATCCAGCCTCATTCTGATGGGGAATATTTTGCGCCACAGGGGGGTGTTATCAAGTCTGTTGATCTTTCTAACGGAGTGGTTATCTATGTTCCTATCCAGCGCTACATTGAGCATTTAAATATATGGGTCACTGTCTAAGGAACCCTCGAGTAATTTGTTAGCAACCCACTTGGTTGGAGCGAATTGATCATTGGTATCAAAAGAACAGCATATACATCTTTTGTTCTGGTTCAATGTTCTGGATAGTAGTGAATAATTAATATAAAGGGCTTTTTCAGTAATTAAATGATATCGATAGCCAAAATGAAGCTATCATCTCGTAACTACTGCCAGCTAACACCGAAATGGCAGAGGTCAGTTATTAAGCAGAAAAGTCTCACCCGGGTGGCTCCTTAGAGATTTTAGTTTTCTAACTGGTATTAACCAAAGGTCGCATCTTTATGCGGCCTTTTTTATTGTGCGCAACAAGTATCCTGTAGGTAACCGCTCTGCTTGTATACGTGGCAAGGATAAATGCGAATGCATCACAGAGGCCATTCTCAGAGTGACCTCGATAATGCCCCACATCGCACAGAGGTAAGACATGTCAGAGATCACCGCATCCGAACAAATCCGCCTAGATATCATCAAGAAAGTTAACTACGACACTGCCGCGGCTAAGCTGGCCATTGATTGGGTTGGCGATAGCTATCTCAAAGCAGAGCTCTTTGCAGACTCTTTCGATCGTGTTTACACGGAAAGTGAGATTGTCTCGAAAACCCGAAAGGCGATTCAGGAAGCAACCGAAGAGCTGGCACTGTTTGATACAGTCACGGAGCAGTCCAGTTAAGTCGTTACAGCAGGTATTCTATGAGTGCATGTGATAATGACGATTTGTGGTGTACTTGTTAATCGTCAAAGAAGCAGGAGATAGAACGCAACTATCACGATGGCTACCCTACAGAGAGAGGCACACCCGAGCCAATATGTACACCACAACCCACACAGGCCACAGGCGTTCGCTGGTGGCTTTTTTTATTGGAGTAATCCATGGCAAAGCCGGACTGGGGCGAGCTTCAGCAACGGTTCCTGTCCGATCATGCCGCAACCGGCGTATCACCGAAGGATTGGTGTGAAGCGCAGGGACTGAATTACGCTACTGCCCGCCGATATATCAAGAAACCCACTGCCCAAACTGCGCAAAAACCTGCGCAGAAGAAATTGCGCACTGCGCAAAAGGAAAAGTGCGCAGAAGAGCTGGTGGATAGCAAACTGAGTCCAAAGGTAAAGCGCTTCATTGCCGAATACCTCAAGGACAATAACGCCACTGCCGCCGCAGAGCGAGCGGGTTATAGCGACCCAAACTATGGCCGTCAGCTTCTAACGAATCCTAACGTTACGCAGGCCATTGCGCAGCAGCAGAAAGCATCCATTGCGCGCACGCTGGGAAGTGCTGATGAAGTGCTTGAGCAGATGTGGCGGCTGGCAACTTTCGACGCCAACCAGCTTTCTCAGTATCGCCGCGGTAGCTGCCGTTACTGCTGGGGCTTCGGTCATCAGTATCAGTGGCGCGATGCCGTAGAGTACGAAGAGAAGCGCCTCGAAGCACTTGAGCGTAAACGTCGGGAACCTTTGGATGATGGGGGATACGGCTACGACCACACTAGCGCACCTAACCCGGAATGTCCTCGCTGCAATGGGGATGGTATCGGCCAGCCTTTCTTCGCTGATACGCGCAAGCTGGCGCCTGATGCAGCGCTTGCCTATTCCGGCGTGAAGCTCGGAAAGAACGGTGTGGAGATATCCGCTATCAGCCGCGAGCGAATGTTCGAGGCGGTGATGAAGCGTCTCGGCCTGGCTGATAGTGAATTCGCCCAGCGCCTGCAGCAGATAGAAATTGAGCGCCGGCAGCTGAAGATCGACAAACTTCGCAAAGAACTGGCCGCTGACCCGGAAGATGACGAACCAACGCCAGTTGCGATCAATATCAACGTAGTCGATGCGCGAGTGAGGGAAGAGGATGGCGATAGCACCGACGCTTAACGTTCCTCAGGCCAAATTCCTTGCGATGCAGTACAAGTTTAAGGCCTATGTCGCCGGCTTTGGTTCTGGCAAAACATGGGTCGGTTGCGGCGGCATCTGCAAAGGAATGTGGGAACACCCAAAAATCAACCAGGGTTACTTTGCCCCTACGTATCCGCAGATCCGTGACATCTTTTATCCCACCGTTGAGGAAGTAGCCAATGACTGGGGGCTGAATGTCAAAATCAACGAGGGGAACAAAGAGGTTCACTTCTACGCCGGGCGCCAGTATCGCGGAACCACGATCTGCCGCTCGATGGAGAAACCACAAACCATCGTTGGTTTTAAAATTGGTAACGCGCTGATTGATGAGCTGGACGTGATGCCCGCGCAAAAGGCGCAATTAGCCTGGCGAAAAATCATCGCGCGTATGCGTTACAAGGTGCCCGGCCTGCGTAACGGAATAGACGTCACCACGACGCCGGAAGGGTTTAAATTCGTTTATCAGCAGTTCGCAAAGGCTGTGCGTGATAAATCCTCTCTCTCAACGCTGTACGGACTGGTTCAGGCCTCGACGTTCGACAACGAAAAGAACTTGCCGGCGGACTACATCCCGTCATTGATGGAGTCATACCCGCCGGAACTGATAAAGGCTTATCTGCGTGGCCAGTTCACCAACCTGACCAGCGGGACGATTTACCATCAGTTCGATCGTAAGCTGAATAACTGCCGGGAAGAGGAGCAGCCCGGCGAGCCTCTGTATATTGGTATGGACTTTAACGTCGGGAAGATGGCCGGGATTGTTCACGTGTTACGTCTGGGGCTTCCGTTTGCGGTGAATGAAATCGTGAAGGCTTACGATACCCCTGACATGATTCGCATCATCAAAGAACGGTTCTGGCTGTACGACGGCAAAGATTATCGCAAGGTGCGTGAAATCTATATCTATCCGGATGCTTCCGGTGATTCTCGTAAATCCAGCAATGCCAGCGCCACTGATATCGCCCAGCTTAAGCAGGCTGGCTTCAATGTGGTTGTTAATGCATCAAACCCACCAGTGAAAGACCGCATCAACTCGATGAATGCCATGTTCTGCAATGGCAACGGCGAACGTCGCTACAAGGTGAACGTACAGCGCTGCCCGGTGTACGCAGAATCGCTCGAACAACAGGTCTGGGCCGAGAACGGTGAGCCGGATAAAACGGCGGATAACGATCACCCTAACGATGCCGGCGGGTATTTCATTGTGAAGCAATTCCCGATCATCAAACCAACCGGAAAAGTCACCCAACTGCGGATGTAAAAACATGCCTGATATTTCAACGCCCAACCTCGACTATAACGATATGGTTGAGGCATGGGATATTAATGATGCGCTGATGGGCGGCACGCTGGAAATGCGCCGGCAGGGCAAGAAGTATCTCCCGAAATGGCCGAACGAAGATCCTGAAAGCTATAAGGAGCGTTTAGCTTCGGCAACGTTACTACCTGCCTATGAAGAGGCCATTAAACAAAACATCGGGCGAGTGTTTGCTGAGCCGACGGTATTGAGTGAGGACTCTCCTGAACAAATACGAGAGTTGTCGCCAGATATTGATATGGAAGGAAACCGGCTCGATGTCTGGGCACAGCAATTTTTCAGCATCGGATTCCAGTATGGTCTGGTACATGCGCTGGTGGACTTCCCGAAAATTGACCCGGAGGCAGTAAAAACTAAAGCCGACGAAAAAGCCGCGGGATCCCGCCCGTATGCCACGATGTTAAATCCTCGCCAGGTCATCGGCTGGAAATCGAAAGTGGTTAAAGGGAAAGTGGTGCTGACCGATCTGCGTATCAGAGAGGTCATCATTATTGATGGCGATGATTACGGGCAAACGAAAGTTGAGCAAATACGCCATATCATGCCGGGTAAGGTTGAAATTTATCGCCGAAATAAAGGTGAAAATGGTGAAAGCCAGTGGCAGATTCACGACGAGTGGGAAACCAGTCGCGATGATATTCCCCTGGTGACGCTTTACACGAAGCGAACAGGCTTTATGCGCGGTTCACCGCCACTGCTTAATCTCGCTTTACTGAATATCAAGCACTGGCAGAGTCAGAGTGAACAGGACAACATCCTGCATGTCGCTCGTGTGCCGTTGCTGGTGGCTTACGGTCTGGCTGATGGCGAAACGTTGACGATAGGTTCTTCCTCTGCGACTCGTTTCGATGACCGCCAGCGGCAGGGACTGGAATATGTCGAGCATACCGGGGCTGCGATTGAAGCCGGTAAGATTTCCCTTGAGGATCTGGAAAACCAGATGCGTCAGGCCGGCGCAAAATTGCTGCGCGCGGAAAACACATCGACTAAATCCTTAGACCAGACTCACGAAGAGCGGATGCAGGAGAATTCACCTCTCTACACCATGGCAAGCTCGCTTGAGGATGCGCTCGATAATATCCTGCAGATTATGGCGGAATGGCTGGGCGAGAAAGAAGGCGGCAATGTCGATGTACGCACCGAACTGGACGTTTCAGCCCAGACGTTTGATGCCGCAGCTGCAACGGCTGTTCAGTCGCTCCGTCAGGGGGGGGATATACGTCAGGTTGATGCTGTTCGCGTTTTGCAGGCCCTCAAATTTATCGATCCGGACGCGAAGCCCGAAGAGGTAATCGACGAGTTGCGGAATCAGCAGGTCACGCTTGCCGGCGGGCTGAGTAACCAGGGGGGGGCAAATGGCAACGGCGAATGACAAGCTTCAGGATGAATCGATAGCGCATGCGATATGGGTAGCGCGTTACAGCACCAGCGTTGCAAACAGAATGATAAAAATCCTGAATGACAGCGATGCGGAACTGACAGCCAGATTGCTGGTGGCGATGGATAGCCTGGATGCTGAAAGCTTTACCGTGTCGCGACTGGAAGCGCTGCTCGTTAGTGTCAGAGCTCTCAATCGCGAGGCTGTGCAGTCAATGTACGCGGGACTATCTGATGAGCTGCAGCAACTCGCTCAGTACGAAGCAGGCTTTCAGCTGAGCCTGTTCCAGTTTGCGATCCCCGATGATGTTCTATCGCTTCATCCACTGGTGGGCATTTCACCGGATGCCGTTTATGCAACTGCGATGGCACAGCCGTTTCAGGGGCGCCTGCTTTCGGAGTGGGCAGATAACCTTGAAGCTGACAGGATGGCAAGAATATCCAATACAGTGCGGCAGGGTTTTCTCCTGGGCGATACGCATGAGCAAATCGTCAGAAAGGTCCGTGGTCATGCTAACCGTGGCTATCAGGATGGCGCGCTGCAGATGAGCCGCTCCAATGCCGGCAGTATTGTAAAAACGGCTGTGGGGCATCTTGCTTCGACGGCCAGGAAAAGCTTTGCAGATGCGAACGATGACATTTTGAAGGGTAAACAGTGGTTATCCACTTTGGATAACCGTACATCAAAAGACTGTCGGATTCGCGACCGCCTCAAGTACACACTGGATAACAAGCCGATCGGCCATAAGGTGCCGTATCTGCAGGGACCCGGGAAAATCCATTTCTGCTGTCGCAGCGTCGAAACCTACATCCTGAAATCGTCTGATGAGCTGGGTATTGCTGTAGGGCAAATATCCGATAGCTCACGTGCCAGCATGGACGGGCAGGTGCCTTCGGATACCGATTATCAGGGCTGGTTCTCGCGCCAGTCGTTCACTCGCCAGTCCCAGATCGTTGGCGTAACTCGGGCCCGACTGATTCGTGACGGCGGCATGTCGCCCGATGACTTCTACAACGACAAGGGCGAATGGCTGACTCTGGAGCAACTGCGTAACCTGGATGCTCAGGCGTTCAGCAACGCCAGACTTTAAAGCTTTTTAAGTCTTCAATCAGGCTGCCTCCGGGCGGCCTTTTTTATTGCCGTGATCCGGATGGTGAGCGGTGCAACGGTCGGATGACCCCGAAAAGGTAACCACATGAAACTGAAAACAGTCGAAGTTAACGGCAAAAGTTATGCAGAAGTCGATGCGAGCGGTTTACCCGTCTATGTCCACGATGACGGCCAGGAAGTTGGTTTTGATGCTGTGCAGGCCGTTGGGAAAATCTCCTCTCTGAATGGCGAGGCGAAATCTCATCGTGAAGCCAAAGAAGCAGCTGAAGCCAGTCTGGCTAAGTTTGCCAAAATCGGTGATCCGGCGAAAGCACTCGAAGCGCTGGAGATGATGACTAAAATAGACCAGAAAAAACTGATCGACGCGGGTGCCGTTGATCAAGTTAAAGCGGATATCACCAAATCCTTCCAGTCCCAGCTTGATGAAGCTACTCAGCGTGCGACGACCCTTGAAGGCCAGCTTTATAAGGAAATGATCGGCAGCCGGTTCTCTGGCTCGAAATTCATCGCAGATAAAGTGGCAATCCCAGCAGATATGCTTCAGGCGCGTTTCGGTCAGTCCTTCAAAGTCGAGGATGGTAAAGTCGTTGCCTATGACGGTTCAGGCAACAAAATTTATTCACGCTCAAAGCCGGGCGAACTGGCGGCCTTCGATGAGGCGCTGGAATTCCTGGTGGAGCAATACCCTCAGAAAGACCACATTCTGAAGGCCAGCGGCAACCAGGGCGGCGGCTCTCGCCAGTCTCAGCATTCACTCGGGCAGAAAACGATGAAACGCGATGCGTTTACCAGTTTGAGCCCGACAGATCAGCAATCAACTCTCAAAGACGGTATCACCATCGTCGATTAATTCTTTGCCAGCCGCCGGATGGCAGCTGGTGCCGGAGCTGGATAGCTCAACCAACCCTATATTTTAATCTCCAAGGAATCCAAACACATGGCTAATACGCTTACCGGGTTGATCCCGACTATCTTTACGGCTCTGGATACCGTATCCCGCGAACAGGTCGGTTTTATCCCGGCTGTATCGCGCAATGCGAAAGCTGATGCGGCGGCGAAGGATCAGACTGTTACTGCGCCAGTTGCTCCACCGGCAACCACAGTTGATATTACGCCGGGGGCTACTGCACCAAATGATGGCGACCAGACGATCGGTACCGTTGATGTCAAAATCACCAAATCCAAAATGGCCCCGGTCAAATGGAACGGCGAAGAGCAGTTGGCCCTTGGTCCGGCCGGTACTTACAACACCATCCTGGCGGATCAGTTCAAGCAAGCGTTCCGTGCGCTGGCAAATGAGATGGACTCGGATCTCGCGGCTTTGTATTTCGCTTCCTCCCGCGCTGTCGGTACGGCTGGTACTACTCCATTCGGGATTGCTGGCGATCTGTCGGATGCGGCAAATGCGCGCCAGGTATTGTCCGATAACGGCTCCCCGACTACCGATTTGCAGATGGTCCTTGGTTCCTCTGCGATTGCTAACCTCCGTGGTAAACAGTCAGTTCTGTTCAAGGTGAACGAGTCTGGTACCGATGCGCTGCTGCGTGAGGGTATCGTGGGGCGACTGGAAGGATTCAACATCCATGAATCCGCGCATGTTAAGAAACGCGCGGCATCGGCTGCCACTGATTATCTGGTAAATGGTGCAAAATCGGAGGGTGATATCCTGATCGCGATTGATACCGGCACGGGTTCTTTCACGGCAGGTGATATTGTGACGTTTGATGGTGATAGCAACAAATACCTCGTTGCTGCAGCTACTGCTACCACTATTACCCTGGCAGCACCGGGCTTGCGTCAGGCGCTGGCGGATAACTCCGCGATTACTACCGTAGGTGGATATACCGCAAACATGGCATTCGACCGTAACGCGTTCCTGCTGGCTGCGCGTACCCCGGCAATGCCGCAGGGCGGTGATACTGCGGATGACGTCATGAACGTTACTGACCCGGTGTCAGGCATCACTTATCAGGTGGCGCTGTACCGTCAATACCGTCAGGTGCGCTACGAAGTTGGCCTGTCTTGGGGCGTAGCGGCAGTGAAAACTGAGCACTCGGTTCTGCTGTTGGGTTAATTATCGGGGGCTTCGGCCCCTTTTTTTAGTGGAGGGCTTATGGCCGGATTAGCCAAAGAGCAGCGTGCTGAACGTGCTGCAGCAAAACTTGCGACCGTGCAGGTTGACGCCAATACTCCTGCACAGCAGGAACTGCAGCTGGTGGCGATGATTACCGATTTCCCGGCATTCCCCGGCGCTCCTAATACAGCCAACGTTCACCCTGATGAAGTGGAGAACTGGAAGGCGCACGGCTGGAAAGAAATGGAGTGATGCATGATCACTTTCGTCACCGTTGAAAATGTCAATTCGATACTCGGTGCCACCTGGGCGGATGAAAGCAAAAAAGCCAAATCTGTGCTGATGGCTAATACCTGGATGAATGGACTTAACCTGAAAATGCCGTGCGATAAGGCAACTCACGAAACCATCATTCCTGACGATGTAAAACAGGCTGGCGCCTATGCGGCGCTGGCGGCGGCAAATGGCGGGCTGTATCAGCAGAAAACTGACTCGGGGGTATTGCTGAGTAAGGCCGTTGACGCTGACGACGTTTCTGTTTCCAAAACCTTCTCAGAACTTGATACCAACAGCTCTGCATTGCTTGATTCTGACCTGCAGCTGGCTCTGGCCATGCTTAAGCCATACGGTGTTAATCAGTCGCAGGTGCGGCTGGTGAGGGGGTAACATGCAAAATCCGGATGTGCATTATGCCGGTGACGGGTTCGGTCCTCGCGATGTGTTTGTGAATGGAAACCCGATCAGACATGTCGTTTACGCAAACCCGGCAAAGGGCGTTGTTGAGTTTGCTCCGCTCCCGCTGCGGGTTAAGCGCAGCGGCGCAATTTATACCCGAAAACTCCACGGTACGGTGATCGTTAAACCTCAGCAGCGTAGTGGTGGGTGCAATGGGAATTCGTGACGAACTGCAAACCGAAGTCGCTGCGGCATTCGATACCGACCTGAAGGATGCTGTTAAGGATTTCACTGGAACATACACCGTACGAGGTGACTGGGACCCGGTTACGGAAACCGGCACTGAAACGCAGGTGACTTACTCGGGGCGCGGAGTGCTGGCGCGCTATAAACTCCGCCGCATCGATGGTGTTAACATCCTTCATGGTGATGTGAAACTCACAGCCCTCGTTAATGAGGTCACCGACAAGCCAGAGGTTGAGCACATCATCACGGCACCTGACCCGATCACTGGCGTACTCCAGCGCTACGAGGTCATTACCGCTTCTGCAGACTCTGCTGGTGCTGCGTACTCCATTCAACTGCGGAGGGCGTGATATGGCTAAGGGCTGGAACATTGACCCGGCGGCATTCGCCGGGCTGGTGGAGGACGACGTCAGGTTACGGCAAAGAACCATCGCCATTCAGCTGCTGAATGAAATCGTCCAGCGATCGCCTGTAGGTAACCCGGAGTTATGGGCTATCAACGCCACTGCGGTGCAGTACAACAAAGCGGTAGGTGAGTGGAACGAATCTCTTTATGCCGATCCTGCCAACCTGACAAAGACAGGCCGTCTCAGAAAGAAAGCACGTGTTAACGATGGCATGGATATCCGGCGTCCGGCTGAGTATCGCGCAGGAACTTTCCGGGCGTCACACTTTGTCAGTATTGGAGAACCAGATCATTCAATACCATCAGAGCCTGACCCGCGGGGAACGATGACATTCCTCAACGGGAAAAATATCATCAATCAGGCGCCGGCCTACTCGGTGATTTACATTCAGTCAAACCTCCCTTACTCCGTACCGCTGGAGAATGGCCACTCTACGCAAGCGCCGACAGGCGTCTATGCCGTCTCCTTTAATGGTGTGATTCAGGCCTACAAATGACCCTCACAGAAATAAGAAACGTTGTCATCAGACGAATGACGACGCAGACCGCTATTGCCCAGGATGCGATGGACTACCCAAACGGTCCTGTATTCGATCCCAGCGGTCGAAAAATCTGGGCTCGTCTTACTGACATACCCGGGCAAGCAGGTGCTAACGAAATTGGAGCGGGGCCGACTGTCCACCGAACAGGGGTTCTCATCATCCAGCTTTTCGTCCCCGTTGGTTCAGGCACTCTGCAGCTGACTCAGGCCGCCGACAAATTAACGCAGCTCTTCGAGTTTCAGGACGACGGAGCACTGAGTTACTTCGCCGTATCCGCCATCCCGGCAGGTGAAACCGATGGCTGGTCTCAGCTCAATCTTCAAATCCCTTATCGCGCTCTGTAGCGCACAATCAACAGGAGGCTCCTGTGAGTTCAGGCGCAAAAGTAGTAACCGCGTTTATTCGCGAAACCACACCGGGAGAGACACCCTCTGCTGGTGTCTGGAACCTGTTACGCCGTTCGTCGTTCGGGCTGATGCCAACGCAGAACACCAACGATAACGATGAAATCGGCGGTGACCGTATGGCGCAGGGCGTTTCCCGTGGCACGATTGATGTCGGCGGTGATGTCGGCACCAAATTTCGCTGGAATCAGCATGATGATTTTCTGGCGAGCTGTTTCGGAGCGGATTGGCTCGATAATGTGCTGACGATGGGCAACAACCGCATTACTTTTTCAGTTTCTTCATACGCTGATGATGTAGGGATCGCACAGATTGCCCGCGGTTGCCAGGTTGCCACTTTCCAGATTGAAATCCCGAATGATGGCGACATCACTGCGACCATTACCTTCGCCGGGCTTGACTGGGAAACCAAAGCCGACGATACCAGCTATTTCACTAATCCGGTGGATGGTGCAGGCGCGCTGCGCTATTCGTTTAAGGAAGTGACAGGCCTGAGTCTGAACGGGGTGGCGGGTGGTGCCGGCTTCTGTGTGGATACGTTTAATTTCCAGTTTGATAACAATATGCAGACTCAGCGTTGTATCGGTACCGGCTCAGCATTTGCTGGCGCAAACATTCCGACGACCTTTACACCGTCAGGCCAGATCACGCTGTCATGGTCCAAGGCGGCCTGGGAGATTTATAAAAAAACCTTCACCGGCGAAACGGTGCCGTTTACCTTCACGCTGGAGAACGCCGAAGGCGCTTATACCTTCAGTTTCCCTGAAGTGCAGATTTCTGGCGACTGGCCGGACGCCGGGAATACTGACATCGTACAGGTTCAACTCGATATCACGGCCGCCAATACGCCGCCAACCATTACCCGCGCGCCAAAAGTACCGGCGACGGCAATCAGTGTTGCGCCAGCCACTTCAAACGGCGCAGTCGGCTCTACGGTGACATTAACCGCCACGCTTACGCCTGCTGATTCAACAGATATCGTCCAGTGGACGTCATCTGCTCCTGCGATTGCCAGCGTAGTTTCTACCGGGCAAAAAACGGCGAAAGTGACCCGCAATGCTGCCGGGAACGCCACGATCACCGGGAAGGCTCGCACCTTTACGGCAACCTCTGAAATCACTGTCACCGCACCTTAATTTCCCTGACCCGTTCCGCAGAACATCGCGGTTCGGGCTTTTTATGGAGTCTGTATGCTGATTATTTCGTCTCGACTTGATCTGAGTGGCGAGCGTTGGTTTTTCCCTTTTAAAAAGCCTGATGGCCGTAAAAAGAAATTCACACCTGAAGAAGAAGCACTGTTTAAACTCCGCCTGCTGGTGGCCAGCAGCGAGAATCCACAATACCGCTCACGCAATGCGCTGGTGCGGCGCCATATCGACAAAATGGACGCGAGCTATCAGGTCGGTACCGACGCGTTCGATCTCGCCAGCGTGGGTGAAATTGACTCAATTGATGATCTGCTCATCGATAACTGCGCGCGCTTTCTTTTGAAAGACTGGGAGGGAGTAGGTGAGCTGGTGGATGGTATTGAGACGGCGGTTGCGTATACGCCTGAACTTGGCGTCGCGTTACTGAAGCAGAATCCCTCGTTGTATTGGCTGATTCTGGCAGAGGCTGCGAACATAGCTCAGGGTAAGGAGCAGCAGACTCAGGAAACCGTAAAAAAGCCCTAGAGGCGCAGGCGTGGCTAAAGGAGTTCGGGGGCGAAAGGGGAGATAAGGCTAAATGGCGCCGGGAGCAACTGAACCTTCCGCCGATTCCTGAGCCAGAAATTGATGCAGTAACAGGGGAGATCCTCAATGCCTATGCCATGATATCGCGCAGCAGGAAATATGCTGGCATGGCCGGAGTACCGCTCCCATTATCCCTGAATGATATTGAGCTATATCTGGCATCGCGCACCATCCTGATTGACCGCACCGAGTTTGACGCCGCTATCCTGGCGCTCGACGATGCGTGGCGTGACGAGTGGGCAGCGGAGCAGAAAAGACAGGCAAAAGTGAAGTAGTCATATCATTGTCTGTCAGTATTCATGTGTTAGGATGTTTCCGATTGCAATCAAAGGAAACATGGCATGAGAAAGATACTGGCAGTAGCATTGGGGGCAGTGATTTTAACAGGATGCACAACGCCGGCGCGTAATTATGTGCCTCAAACAAGGCAAATTAGTATCCCGCCGCTTAATACTATAACAACGACCTATGTCGGTGAGGACATGGTTAGACAGGGAATTGACGCAAGCATTGATGCAATTCATTTCAATCAAGCTGTGGTTATCGGTTCAATCGGTGTCTATACGATCCCGGCAGGGGATTACGTTAAGATTGGAGAGGATTCAAAATCAGAATTTTTCTCCAATGTAGAAAGAACTTCAGGTGCAGTAGTTCCCAACCGTTTCATGGTTAACGATCCAACGCAAAGCATACAACTCATGAAGAACGGCGAAATTTGTATTGTTACGATCTATGGTGGAACTAAGTGTGATACAGGCAAGCCATTTACGAAAGTAAAATTCCAGACCGAGCAACAATCCTCTTTCCAGCAAACCCTAATCTACAATGGAAAGGTAGGTAACAAAATTAATATTGGCTATAGAGAGTTCCAAGGGGGCATGGCTCGAGCCGCCTTCTCTAATGAGGTCGAGTACGATCTTTCTGAGTCCAAAACGATACGTTATAAAGGAGCTGTGCTGGATATTATGGAAGCAAATAATCAGTCAATTACCTTTAAGCTCACGAGAAACTTTAATACAAATTAGTAACTCTGAATCATGATTTGGGCTTTTTTCTATGGGGTAGGGGCGTGAATAAGGTTTTTCTGGTTGTGCTTGGAATTTTGACATTGCTTGGATGCGGTAATTCGCCTGAAGCTAAAGAAAAAACGAGCAAAAGGGATGGGATTGACTACTGATGCTCAACTTACAAGGAAAAATCAAACGCCGATGATGAATAATGCTTCATAGGTAGAGCTTGTGTAAAAATGGAAGGTGATTTTAGAGCTAAATATGGAGTTAACCCATAAGAATAAAGCCCGCCATCCGGCGGGTTTCTGCTTTCTGGAACCAACAAAACCAAACCTCGCTCCCGCGGGGTTTTTTTATTGCCCGGAGTAAGGTAAATGACTGAACAAACATCTCGCCTGGCCATTATCATTGATAGCTCCGGGGCAGAAAAACAAGCTGATAATCTCGCAACTGCACTGGTAAAAATGACTCAGGCCGGAGACCGTGCTACTTCGAGCGCTGGCAAGGTTACTAAAGCTACGGATGAAGAAAAGCTGGCTCTTTCTGAACTTCTCGATCGTATTGACCCGGTGAATGCAGCTCTGAATAAGTTGGACAAACAACAACAGGATTTGGCGAAATTCAAATCCAAAGGGATGGTAGATACAGATACATTTGAACTTTATTCAAAGCGAATCGAAGAGACTCGTAACAAATTAACCGGCTTTCGTGACGACTTGAGAAAAACCGGGCAGTCCGCCGCCCAGACAGCTTTTGCAATGCGCATGATCCCCGCTCAGATGACGGATATCGTAGTCGGACTTTCTACAGGCCAATCCCCTTTTATGGTGCTTATGCAGCAGGGTGGGCAGTTAAAAGATATGTTTGGCGGTATTGGGCCAGCTATTAAGGGAGTTGGTACCTATGTTATGGGGTTGGTTAACCCTTTTACGATTACTGCCGCAGCTGTTGGTGTTCTTGGTCTTGCTTACTATAAAGGCGCTCAAGAGCAGGACGAGTTTTATAAATCCCTCGTATTAACTGGTAATCAGGTAGGGAAAACATCCGGACAACTTGCTGATATGGCTGCTCGCGCAGGAGCTGTTGCTGATTCAACTACCGGGAAAGCCGCTTCAACGCTAAATCAGTTAGTTGCATCGGGAAAAGTCGCTGGCGATTCACTGGAGCGTGTCACTACTGCAGTCATTAAAATCAGTGATGCGACAGGAATAGCCACTGAAAAGCTTGTGAGTGACTTCAACGATATTGCATCTAATCCGGTTACGGCCATTACTAAGCTAAACGACCAATACCATTTTTTAACTCTGGCAACCTACAATCAGATTAAGGCCTTGCAGGATGAAGGGAATCAGCAAGAGGCGGCACGCGTAGCGACTGATGCGTACGCCAATACCATGCAGCAGCGTGCGAATGAAATACATCAGAATCTAGGCCTTCTTGAAAGCGCATGGGACTCGTTGGGGAAAACAGCCAAAGGTGCATGGGATGCGATGCTCAACATTGGGCGCGTGCAGACCTTACAAGACAAGCTAAGTACCTTAAATGAAAACATTGCCGAGGCCCAGAAAGGTCAGGCGGAAGGCGGGTTTTGGAACGGGTTAAATGCTCGGTTTAGTAACCTTCCGGAGATGCTCAAACAACGGGATTCTATTCAGTCGCAAATTACAGCGGAAGATACGCTAAATGACATTTTGTCAGATCATGACAAAGCAGAACAAAAGCGCATTAAAACACAGCAGGAAGCGGATCGAGTTAATCTGCAATACTTGAGCAATGCTGATAAGCGTAACAAAGCTATTAAGCTGCAGAGTGAGTTCTTGAAGGCTGGAGCTATAACTGCAGACCAGTACGCTAAAAATGTGTCTCGTATTAACGAGATGTACAAAGATGCAAAAGCACCAAAGATCCCGAAAACACCTCAAGGTAAGGCCTACACTGAGGATGCCGCGACCCGACTTCTTGACCAGATACACCAACAGACTGCCGCCATGCAGTCCCAACTGGATGCCAGCGATAAGCTAAGTAGCGCAACCCAGGCGCGGGTTAAGTTCGAACAGCAGATCGCTGACCTTAAGTCTAAAACACAGCTAACCGCCGACCAGAAGTCGATTCTTTCCCGTTCTGACGAAATATTGCAGGCTTATAAGCAGCAGGAGGCTTTGCAGAGTTCAGTTAAGACACTGGATGACTACAGGGAAATGCAGGAGCAAATTGCACCAAAGGAATTGCGCCAAAATGAAACGCTGCAAAAACGTCTAGAAATTCTTCAAAAGATGGTTGAGCTGAAGAAACTGACGCCGGAGGCTGCAGGGAAGCAGGCGAGCGACCTGATTGGTAAATCAGTGCTGCCTGATTCCGTTATATCAGGCGTGAACAAGGCCGGTGGTACGCTGACGTCTGGAGCAACCAATAGCGACCTGTCAGGGCAGGGATTGAACATGATAGGGCTGCAAATCGATCCGCAGCTTGAGATTATCGAAAAGCTGAAACAAGCCCAGATTGATTATGCTACCTGGCTGAACCAACAACAGCAGGCGATCACACAAAATACTTTACTGAATGAGCAGCAGAAGCAGCAGCAACTGCTGGCACTCCAGCAGCAAGGACAACAGAACCAACTGGCACTAAGCACCGCAGTTAATGCCGCACAGATGCAATCAGCGCAAAACTCTTTCTCTGGTATCACCGATGCAATGGGGACCATGTTTGGTGAGCAATCCGTGATGTATAAAGCGGCATTTGTTACGCAGAAAGCTTTTGCACTTGCTCAGGCAGCTGTTCAATTGCCAATGGCAATGGCCCAGGCGCTTTCAAGCCAGCCATTTCCATACAACTTAGCAGCGATGGCTACTGTTGCAGGCCTCATGGCTACCATAACGTCCAGCATCTCCAGTGCTGCACTAACAGGCATGGCTCACAATGGCATTGATTCTGTTCCGTCCACGGGGACATGGTTGCTGGAAAAAGGAGAACGGGTCATGACAGCAGATACATCGGCAAGGCTGGACTCAACACTTGAGAACCTGCGTAAAAATGGACTGGACGCCACCCTCAGTAAGCCTGGGTTTGGGACTGGCGTTCAGAACGTTAGCAGCGACAACAGCCGGCGAACCACTGTTCATGCGCCGATTACCCAAGAGTTTAACCTGCAAGGGGTCACGCCTGAGCAACTTAATTCTACGCTCATCCAGAATAACAGACAGCTTTCCAGGCAGTTGAAAGGGGAGCTTACGAAGGAGGTCATGATGCCGCAGGGCGATTTTGGCCGCGCTTTAAAAAGTCGCTACGTGAGGGGGTATAAGGAATAACATGGCAGATATCCTCTACCCACACGACTATCTCCCAATGCCACTGCAGGAAGGCTATGGGTTCCAGCCAGTCAGTCCTTTGAAACGAACTCAACTCACTACTGGCCGCGCGCGACAACGCAGGGCGTATACCTCGACTCCTACGGAAGCGACTGTATCCTGGTTTATGGAGAGTGATGTTCAGGGGCTCACGTTTGAATCGTGGTACCGCGATGCACTCTCTGATGGTGTAGCCTGGTTCATGATGAAGTTGCAAACCCCCGCAGGCATAAAATTCTACAAATGTCGTTTTACGGATATCTATCAGGGGCCAGTGCTGGTGGCTCCTATCTACTGGCGGTATTCGGCGACGCTGGAGTTATGGGAACGTCCACTATTGCCTCCGCCATGGGGCAACTACCCCGAGTGGATTGCAGGTAGTTCACTGCTTGATATCGCATTAAACAGGGAGTGGCCAAAGCATGACGGTGCTTAACCGGCTTTATGCCAGTAGCGGATCGGAGGTCATTATTGAAACGCTACAAATCAATATCGGTTCGACGGTGCATTATTTCTGCAAGGGCTACGACGATATTACAGCTACGACCGAAAATGGCGCTGTTATAACCTTTTCAGCCGCAGCTATCGATATCGCCATCCCGGCCAGAAACAGTGACGGTACACAGGATTTGCAGTTCGCTATCAGCAACATAAAGGGGGAGGCGAGTACGGCGATTCGCGATGCCCTGGCAGCGAGACAAGATGGCTCTATGACCTACAGGCAATATGTCTCAACAGATTTGAATGCCCCGGCTTCTGTGCCGTATGCGCTCGCTATCAAGTCGGGCTCATGGACGGCGCTGCAGGCACAAATTACCGCTGGCTATATGAACGTTCTCGATACGGCCTGGCCACGCTATCGCTACACACTTAATGATTTTCCTGCTCTTCGCTACATGAATTGAGGTTTCTCCATGTTCAATCCTGATAAATACCTTTCGGTCACCTGGCTGAAGGGCGGTCGCTCTTTTCCCAAACTCGACTGTTTTGGCATTGTAAATGAGATACGCCGTGACCTTGGCCTACCTGAATGGCCTGACTTTGCTGGTGTGACCAAAGACGGCGGCGGCCTTGATAAAGAGGCCAGAAAACTGATGTTAAAGCTTGAGCGTTGTGAGCCATGCGTCGGCGCTGGCGTGGCGTGTTATTCGGGAACCATGGTGACCCATGTGGGGATTGTTGTTGAGCTGAATGGGTTGCTGCAGGTGGCGGAATGTAACCCCGGATCGAACGTTTCGTTTATGCCGGTCTGGAAATTTAAACGGCGATTTATCAAGGTGGAATTCTGGCGATGACGATCCGTATTTATCCCTCCCGACTCCCCGGCGAACCGCTGGAAACCCATCAGCACGCGCGAACGGCCCTGCATGAATGGATGAAGACCAACGTAGAGCATTACTCTCTTGAGCAACAGCATCCAGTTACGGTTGAAATTAATGGCTCTCCAGTTCCACCAGAGGAATGGCCTTATCACCCATTAACGCCGGATAGTGATGTCAGAATATATCCAACTCCCTACGGCACTGGCGCTGAAATAGCTGCCTGGGCGGCGATATCTGTCGCTGTAGCGTCTGCTGCCTATTCCGTATATATGATGTCCACAATGGATAAAGGCGGCGGATATTCATCCTCAAATGGGCTAGGGCTCGATTTAAACCCGGCAAAAGCGAACACGGCAAAACTTGGCGATCCTATCCGGGAGTTGTTCGGACGTGCGCGGGTTTATCCGGATTATGTTGTTCAGCCGGTCAGTCGTTTTAACCCTGATGATCCAACCAGAATGACGGTTGAAATGATGATTTGTGTGAGCCGAGGGAATGTTGCTTTTACAAACGGTGATATCAGGATCGGCTCAACGCCTGTTTCGGCTCTTGGCGGTTTATTTTCTTATACGCTTTATCCGCCAGGAGCTAATGTTGCTGGTGATAGTCGCAGCGAAAACTGGTTTAACTCCACCGAGGTGGGCGGAACGACCAGCGGCAGTGGCCTTGATATGGCGCAGACGGCGCCGGACTCATCCGATATTACCGCCGACAGCATGACCGTTTCAGGATCGTCGGTTTCATTCACCGGGCTGAGTGATGGTGATGATGATAATTCACTGCCTGAGTCCTGGGTGGAGGGGGCGCTGGTGACTATCATCGCGCCGACCAATTACCTGATCTCTTCTTCATCGGGTTACAGCGTTCTGTTCAGTGACACGCTGACTGAGATTAATCCCTATGCCGGCATGCCCGTTACGCTGGAAATTAACGGGGCGGAATATAATCTCTTTATCGCTACGTTCACGCCCAAACAGGATGCTGTTCCAGGTGTGGGGGGATCGGCTGCTTCATTGCGCGGCAGTGCAGCCCCAACAACCTATGATTTTTCGGCTAACAGCCAGACGTTTAACCTGACCTGGCAGGCGACAACTTATACCGTTTCGCTTATTGCCAACTACGGCAATATGTCTGGCCTGCTGGCGGCAATCAATGAAGCGATCGCCGGGTCTAACCTGGTCGCGCAGGATGATGGCGGGGTTGTTCGCATCGTTGAGAAGTCCAGTCCGTGGCTGGGCGGCAGTATTACCGCCTCATCACTCCCGGCTTCTGTATTCGGGGATAACCCGACGTTTACAGATGGAACCGCATCCAGCGGCGGCAGCCCGGCGATCACCGCCAATGTCACCCTTGCGTATGGCAGCGGCACCGGCGCGGCATTCTCCGGCGTTCCTGAAGGAACTCAACGATTATCACTTGCGCACCGCGGTAATGAATACCGTATCGCCTCAGCAGACGGTACGACCGCAACGGTTCAGTGCATGGTGAATGGCGCCATTGATGCAACCTGGCCTGGCTTTTCACCCAGGACAATGATCGATTACCAGGCGACAGGGATTAACGACAGCAATACGTGGATGGGGCCATTCCTGGCTTGTCCTGATAATGAGGTGGTTGATGCCTTTGAGGTCAATGTTTCTTTCCCTAGTGGGTTATGTGGATTTGATAACAAAGGGAAAAAACGCGTCCGTCATACCGGGGTGGATATTCAGTACCGGACATATGGAAGTGGCGGCGGCTGGCAGACTGCATCATTCCAGTATGAAAACAAAAACGTTAATGCCCTGGGTTATACGCACAGAATCACGCTAAGCACTCCTGCGCTGGTTGAAGTCAGGATGCGCCGCCAGAACGAGCAGGGCAGCAATAATGCGCGTGATTCGATGTACTGGCAGTCGTTGCGTGGCCGTTTGCTTAACCGTCCTGCCTCTTACGCCGGCGTTACGCTAATGGGTGTGACGGTCGAGACCGGGGGCAAACTGGCGGCGCAGTCTGATCGGCGCGTAAACGTTGTGGCCACGCGTATTTATGATACCGGCGCTCCGCGGCGAATCTCCAGCGCGCTGTTTCATGTCGGTAATTCTCTTGGCCTGGCGATGGATACCGAAGCCATTAATACCCTTGAGGCAACCTACTGGACCCCGAAAAATGAGTATTTCGACTTCGCGACAGGCGATAGTGTCTCCGCGCTGGAAATGCTGCAGAAGATCACAACGGCGGGGAAATCTTACTTCCTGCTGAGTGACGGGCTCGCATCTGTAGGCAGGGAAGGGATTAAGAACTGGTCCGGCATTATCAGCCCGCATGAAATGACCGAAGAGTTACAGACCACCTTCTCGGCGCCGTCCGCCGATGATTACGATGGTGTGGATGTCACTTATATCAATGGCACGACGTGGTCAGAAGAAACGGTGCAATGCCGGACTCCGGATAACCCCACACCGAGGAAAATTGAGAGTTATACCCTCGATGGGGTGCTTGACCCGAACCGTGCCTATCAAATCGGCATGCGCCGCCTGATGAAATACCTCTATCAGCGGCTGGGCCATAACACGACAACAGAACTGGATGCGCTGATATATCAATATGGCGATCGCATTCTGCTGACGGATGACATTCCGGGAAATAAAACGGTAAGTAACCTGGTTATGGATATGGCCACATCTGGCGGACAGACAGTATTTACCGTCTCCGAGCCGCTGGACTGGTCCTTTGAAAACCCGCGCGCAATTCTGCGTTACCAGGATGGTTCTGCCTCCGGGCTGCAGGTGGCCACCTTTGTCGGGGATTATCAGTTGTCCGTTCCGTGGCAGGCTGCTTTTGATGAAATTATTCTGAACGATCCGAGCATTGAGCCACCGCGGCTGGTGTTCTGCAGCTCAACGCGAAGTGTCTACGATGCCATTTTTGAGGAGATAGCCCCGCAGGCCGACGGAACCTGCCAGGTAACAACAAGACAATACAGCGACGTTTTCTACCAGTACGACGACGCCATCTACCCCGGCAACGTCTCTTAAAACCAAAAATTTCCCCGATTAACTTTCTTTCGCTCAAACCCTCGTTTGGGCGAAGCCTCTTTTTGGAGCAAAAAACATGGCCTTTAATCCGCCGCTGGGGGATACCTCTCCCGCTGTGTTGCTCGATAACGCCACGCGCCTGGATAAACTGGTCAACGGACAGCCGACGACCGTCCCCGACCGCGCCGGTGATCCGCTTTATTCGTGGCGGGGTATCCATCAGAACCTGATCCCACTGAGCCGCCAGTACATGACGATTGAGGCTGCGCAGGCTGATATTGCAAACATTATGCAGGGAAGCACAACGTTCATACGTAGCCAGGATAATGATTATCTGGCCTATGAAGTCATGAACGTTAACGGCATCCTGCAACCGACAGGGCGGAAACAGGCCTCTCAGGAATTCATTGAGATGGTCCATAACTTTGCGCGCGCGACCGATATGCGAACGCACGGAATAAACACTGTCAGTCGTAAAAAAAGGCCACTGGATATTCTGACCCGGCAAGGCCGGCGGCTATTCTCAATCAATGAAAATGGTGAGAAAGAGTTACCAGGTAAATCCTTTGCTGATTATCTGAATGTCTTGCGATCTCTTCTCATCGGAACCTCATCAATTCGTCGGGCCAGAGCAGGCTATTTATTTAATCTGGTGATTGGAGGATTCAGGGTTCTAGCTGTTCGCGACGACGGCAACGCCACGCTTGAGTATCGAGGAATCCCGCTGGAAACCCACCAGGGGCTTTTGCAAAACACGTTCGGCGGGTTCGGGGATTCATTAACGGCGAATGGGCTGGACGGTAATGCTTATAACGCCAGGTCATGGCAGATATGGGCTTCATTGTTCAGCAACGGTCAGCTGCAGTATGTTGGCCAGTGGGCTACCGGCGGCTATACCACTGCCGATATGATCCGCGTCCACTTACAGCCAGCCATTGAAGCAAAGCCCAGATTCATTACCTTTCTTGGTGGTCGTAACGATGTCATTCAGAAAGATAGTGCCGGGAACTTTAAATTCACCATTGCAACGGTCACCAGCAATATTCGGTACATCCTCACCCAGTTCCGCAAGAATGGCATTATCCCGGTGGTGTGTAGCATGGCAGCCCAGAACAACAGCGATCCGGCGCTGAAAGCCAGAGAAAACGCGATAAACGCTTTTACCCGCGCGTATGCAATTGAGCAGGGATTTCCGTTCGTTGATATGAGGTCAGTCACTGTTGATCCTGAAACCGACGGCTGGAAGGCGGGCTATAACGGCAAACTTCAGGATGGCTCACCTGATCCATCACACCCTGCGCCACTCGGTGCTTTTCATATGGGTAAAGCACTGGCGGAAGCGCTGGCACCTTTCATGATGCCAGTTTATCCGCAGATGGCCATCTCCAACCCGGTCACGTCAGGAGGACCGAATGCCATTATCAACCCACTCTTTCTCGATACCGTGAATGGTCTGCCGTCAGGATGGGTTATTGAAAGCGGAACCGTGTCATTAACCACTGATCCTGATGTCGTTGGTAATGTTCTGGTGGTGACTGGCGCCGGGAATAGCAGCGCGCGCGTATCACAGACTATCCCGGTTACCCCCGGTGAACGCAGGAAATTCAGTTTCAGAGTGAAATTTGATGTGGATGAAAACGCGGCAACCGCCTGCTTTCTCGAAGCCAATGGAGCCAATATTGCCGGAATTCGCCCCTGGAACCAGTCGACGGACGGATTCAGGACGTTCAGTTATGACGTGGTGATCCCGGAGGGGATGACCGAAATGAAATTGACCATTGTCGCGAATGGAGCCACTACCAGCGTGGGCCAGATGGGATTATTAAAACTGGAGGAAGTATGATTCTTGTATGTGATGGCGTGGTAAATGCCGACGATCTGGAACTGGCCGAACCTGAAATGATTCTCAACGAGAGCGCCAGTATTGCGACTTACGGTATGCAGGACCAGTATGATTCAAGCGGCAACGGGTATGATCTGGTTACCGGCAATGAGTTTACTGAGCTGGGGATGCGTACCGTCGCAGACAGTGCGCACGGTGCTAATACGGGGATCATTGAATCCGATGAAATGACGTTTGCGCTGTGTATCAATATGAATCAGCCCACCGTGTCGGGCCGTCTGTTCTCCAACTTATTTCCCGGTATCGCCCCGTTTGGTGGTCTGCAGCTGCGAATTGAAGCCGCGGGCACGCTCATTTTACAGGTGGCTACGGGGAATAGTGTTGAGTCAACTGTTCAGGTGAGCCACGGTGGCGCCGTAGGTGGATGGACCCGCTTTACCGTTGCGGTATCAAATACAGAAGCGTCTATCACCCGGGCAAGTGGAGAAAAACGTTCTTCTGCTATCACAGTTAGAAAGAAATCGACACTTCCGCTGATCCTGAATGGTGCCCAGAGCCCGGAACAGAACATGGGGCTTCCAGGCATAATGGGGATATTCGCTGTCTACAATCGTGTGTTGACCGATGCTGAGCAGACAGAAGTGCGTGACAAACTGAAAAGTATCATGGCGATGCGAGGCGTGGTGGTGAACTGAATTATTAAAAAACTTCGCTAAAGACTACTTTATTTGGCAGGGATGCTAAATAAAAACAGTCTAAAAAACTTAATTTTATGTGAGTGGTAGTGTTTTTGGATTGTAAACCCATTATTTTAAAATAATTATGCTGAGCGTAATGGTCTTAAATGGCAGCGAACTTGGTATTACATTGCAAATAATTTAAATTGAGCTAAAAACACCTCATCAGTTATAAAGCAAAAAGTATTTCCCCCAAGGAATTTATGGTTATGGATGTAAATTTTAAGGCTATCGGTATCTCTCATTTCGACAGAGAGGAATACAACCGGAATGCAATCCGCGCACTTGGCGAATGTCTTGTGTTGCTGATATCAAGCGGGAAGACAATTAATAAAGATAACATATTGAAAACTATAATTTCTGAAATGGATAAACAACCCGACGACGCTCACAAAGCCTACCGTCTTGCCCTTGAGGTTGTTGGATTACATGGCCGATAGACAATATCATCATAATGCTGGAGATATAGTGTTAAAAATTAGCAATAAACAACTCTGACCAGATATATTTTTATCGCGAAGAAATTATCTTTTGATGTATACAGTTATTGTGCAAAGCTGCACACAGCAATAATGTCATGAAGTTCTTTCCCCCGGGGTGTGCCTGCCTGGGGGGATTTTTTATGAACCAATTGAGCATTATTGCATGGTCATTTCGCACCTCGCCATGTAACAGTATGCAAGAGGTATCGGGTGGATTTTACCTACTGAGCGCAGGCCCAGATATAAAATGGAAACAAACAATTGTACGCCATATACTGCCGCCCCCACTGGTCCCAGTGGATGTTATCTCTGCGCGTTTCCACGTAACTTCCCGTCAACACATCCCGCGTGATATTAGTGCCATCACTACTCCTGGCATGAACATTTGCAATTACCCACCCGGTAACTCCTATATATGGCTACCGGATGGGTTTCATCTTGAGTACATCCACAAATATAAAATGAAAGCGAATTTCTTTCTTTACATTCCAATTCTAGAGGTCAGTACCCCATCAGCTTCAGAAGCCGTATGCAGTTGAAGTACATCTCTGAACGTTCCTTCACATCCGACACTTCCGCTTCCTACGATACCTATAACAAGCTGGAACTGACGTCCTCTCAGGTCCGCAAGCGATCCCGTGACGGAACTGGCAGTCATGGAAAGTTTACCTCTCTCGTAACCTTCAACTTTGCCGGCAGCAACTTTAAATAACCCGGCGGCGGGTACGTAATCCTCATAGTGATTTGAATTAACCAGTACAGCACCGCCATTTCCTGCAGGCCAGCCTGAATCACGGGTACCAAAACGCCAGGATTCTGCAGTCGTTTCATTGTTGATTATCATTGTCCGCATATAAGCCATTGCCAGACCATTTACAGCATAACCAAGCGTTAAACCATTGCCGTCCGTTCTGTTGGTATCGCTCATACATCCAGCGATAAGGTAGCTTGATGATTTTTGTACCGTGATTTGCCCGCGGCTCAGTAGCCTGTTCCCACCGGCAGAGGAGATACGAACGTTAACCGAGCGTGATGTCGGGTCGTATAACATCTGTTCAGGCGGTACGCCATTAGCAGCCGCAAGAAGATCGCCATTTTCCCCGGTCAGGTTATAGATTGTCTGCACATTTCCACTTCCATCGGTTTTGATACCAAAAGCGGGAGTGACAGAAACGGCTGTTCGCTCATACATGCCATTCAGTAATAAAAAGCGAAAACGTTCAAGACAGCCAGCCTCGTCAGGAATATGACCACCGTCAGCAGTTATGCGTGTTTTATAGTTTTGAAAAAGAACTACGGGATCAAGAATTGAGGAAGAAAGGTCAAGAGCGGCTCGCGCGCCGGAATAGACTTTACCTGTATTAATTGCAGCAACCATTATATTTCTCCAGTGAGGGGAAGACGATCCAGACATAACCAGTTATACAGAGGGAAAGGTGCGCCATTGAGCGTCACCCAACGTGACACGGTCTGTGAAGAATCCCTGAAACAGGTCAGCGGATACAGATTTCCATTGGTATGTGGTGTGGTATTAGTAAATCCGATTAACAGGACGTCATCAGGTGCGGGAGGCTGGTTCAGTTCAACGCGAATTGTGTTCCCATTGATAACAGAAACAGCCTGTACCGTGGCTGAGTTTTTCTCCAGGCTTATCCCGTAGTTCGGACAGTTGGCAATAAAATCTGTATCGATGATCAGTGGCGGAAAGGGAACATCACAGGCAAGCTCTAAAAGGTTTCCTGTTAATGTAATATCCCTGACTTTACATCCCGTCCATGTTCCTTTCTTTTCGGTATCGTACAGATGCCAGTAGATTGCCTGCGCGGTATATTCACCCTGTAACACCTTGCCTTTTGCATTGATGTGGCTGAGTGACCCGTCGCTATATAGCCAGTTAAGCGGGTATTTTGGCCCGCACATGATTGCCGTATCCGGATTCTGACGGACATAAGTCAGCTGATCCACCGCGGGGATAGAGTAAGGCTGAACGATTACCGGGTCACCCTGGGCATTACCGACTTCATCCACTGGCTGTGACCTTGTATAAAATCGGCTTCCCACCTGACCGATGATGACAGCGAAATCAGTCGTCTGTCCGGAAATAGCCTTGAAATCAGACTGGAGACCGGAGAAATAGGTGTTTGCTTTGGTAAGGTAATCACCAGGTAAAAGATTGTCGCCATTATCGGAGTCTGTTTCACCGTGCTCAAACGTCAGAAACCGGAATGTATACGGCTTACCAACACCATCAGCGGCATCTTTACCCATCTGCACAAATTTCTGTCCGTTCTGATATGGGATTGTCCCTTTGCTGATTTGTTTAAATGAACGACCACCTGCTGCAAAAGGCGCATGTATAAATATGGTATTTCCTACCCCCTTATCCATCAGGACATCGTACATAGGTAAAATATTACCCTGCCGGTATGATGGATAATTCATATCGTTCAATGTGGATACGTCATCCTCATTCACCGCCTGTATATTTTTACCTTCAGGCCGTCCGTTCATCCCGGCCAATAACCGCCCGCGATAAATGGGATTACGATTAACAATATTCTGTCCGACATGATCCGCTTCCATGTTCAGAGACTGTCCACTTGAACCGCCCCCCTGAATTTCAGGTGCATCAAGCGGCATTTCACGTATTGACGGTACATACATCACCCCGGAACCAGATACTGCCTCTCCGCCAGGTAGATAACTGAAAACGAAACCGGAAGGCGTCAGTTTTTGCGTAGTCAGTACGGGACGTTCTGACCAGACCACCTCACCGCGCCATGCTGCTGCAGGTACACCGCCAACGGTTTTAATGGTCGCCAGTGATTCGCCAAGATTGTCCTGTAACGGGCCATCGATACCGGGAATATGGACCCCGCCATCATCATCTATTGCAAAAATGGCGGTTTTTAAATCGGCTGCAAAAACGACATGCTGGAAGCCAATAATGGTGCGGGAAAAGTTAGTGGAACATAGCGCGTTAAGCCTGTCCTGAAGAACATCATCAGTGCCGACAATACGTACATCACCATTGTCATTAATAGTCAGAAGACCATCAACGCCGTTTTGAGCCACAATGACATGTTGTAATCCCTGATAAAGATTTGCCAGTTGTTTGGGGATTAGCTGCTCTACATAATCCTGCAATGATGATTTAAGACCTGCCAGCCATAGCCCGAAATCGTTATCCAGTGCAAGCGCTGTTGCCGATGGCCCCTGCAACCCGGTTAAAATCCATTGCCACTCATCTGAGCTGTATTGTGACAGCATTGCTGTTTTTAGCTGAAGAGAAGCGATTTGTGCAGAAAGCTCTGCGGTAAATTGATCGATACCTGCAACGAATGCCTGTGAAGGCATCCTACGCCCGGTGGCATAAAGCATCCCGGCATTGTTGATCACCTCGACAGCCAGTGCGCTATCATCCGGGCTGCGGTAATACGTGGTCGAGCCTTCGGGTATATTTGCAATATCCGCCTGAGCATCAGCCAGCGTCATATACTGCTTGCTCAGCGGAATAAGGTTCTGGTGGATACCCCGCCATGAATAAAGCGGATCACCGGCGCGGTCGGGAACGGTCGTCGGCTGTCCGTTGACCAGCTTATCCAGGCGCGTGGCGTTATCGAGCAACACAGCGGGAGAGGTATCCCCCAGCGGCGGATTAAAGGCCATGTTTTTTGCTCCAAAAAGAGGCTTCGCCCAAACGAGGGTTTGAGCGAAAGCCCTGAGCTTTTTACAATCAGCTATTTCAAAGGGTTATATGATGCTGATTGGTTACGCCAGGGTGTCTACCGGGGATCAGAACCTCGATTTACAGAAAAACGCACTGATTCGAGCAGAATGTGAGCTGGTTTTTGAAGATATGGCCAGCGGGAAAAATGCCCGGCGACCTGGTTTAAAGCGTGCGTTACGCAGGCTCAAACCGGGTGATGTGCTGGTGGTCTGGAAACTGGATCGGCTCGGGCGCAGCGTGCGCGACCTGATCACACTGGTATCGGAGCTGCAGGCGCGCGGAGTGAATTTCCGCAGCCTGACTGACTCGATCGACACGTCGACGCCTGCCGGCCGTTTCTTCTTTCATGTCATGAGTGCGTTGGCTGAAATGGAGCGAGAATTGATCGTCGAGCGCACACGCGCAGGTTTAGCTGCGGCGAGGGAGCAGGGAAGAGTTGGCGGACGTCGCCGGATAATGACTAGCGACGCTGTGGAGCATTGTCGTCGAATGCTCGCAAACGGAGCTACCCGACAGCAGGCCGCAGATGTGATTGGGGTTGGGGTAAAGACGATTTACAAATATTTCCCTGTAGCTGGCGTAGGGAATTTTGAGAATCAGTAATCGTCAGGGATGTTGGAGATACCGCCCCACACGATAATCAGGCCAAGTATAGTCATGGCAAATAAGGTTACAGATACGCCTGAGATGATTAAAAATGTCATATAGTTCCTTGAGGTGTGTGTTGTCATTCATTAGACAGCAGGAACTGTAGAAGGTTGTGAGCTTTACAAATTTCTGGCAATCGTTTTTTGGTTAAGTAAACGGCCAATGGCTATATGTAAGAGTTAGTTGGGAACCACCAAGTACTTACTCGGGAACCTCTTGGTAAAGAATTGCAGGGATAATCGGAGATAGTTTGAAGACTACTAAGATATTTCCCCGGAAAACATTGCCTCATCCTTATAAACTTAAGGATTTCAACGTGGTAAAGCCTGCTGCTATTACAAAGTAGTCAGCAAGATAGATTCATGGTACATGACAAGTAGAATGGTTCATTTATATAAAGAGGCTTCTCCTTCAGGACGCGTTTTGAATCTGCGATGCATCCACAGGTATTGCTCAGGGGCTCGGAGAATTTCATGCTCGATGATCTTATTCATATAACCCGCTGCGGCGACCTTGTCTTCCCCTGGATAGCCTGACAACGGATTGCTGATATACATGCGATAACCTTTTTTATCGCTACGTCGAATCATGCTAAGTGTGATCAGTTGTGCACCTGCGAGTTTTGACAGAGCATATGTTCCGTTCGTTGAGGCTGCTTTTTTTACCGAGAAAAAAGGTGCAAAAACGCTTCCCTTAGGCCCATAATCCTGATCTGGTGCAAACCACACGGCTTCACCAGCTTTCAATGCATGAACAAAACCAGATAAATTACGCCTATTAATCATCGCCTTATTTGAACGCATACGACCTTTTGTCTGTACCCATTCCATTAATAGATTATTGTGTGGGCGATACGTAGCCATCATAGGATGGCATAAACCCATTACTCTTCCACACAACTCAAGGGACATAAAATGAATCCCGACAACCATTACCCCTCTGGTCGCACCGGTCAGGTTTTCAAGCCCTTCGACATCAAACCATTTTTTGACTCTCGCATCACTCCAGAACCAGGCCATTCCTGTTTCCATCAGTCCCAGTCCGAGAGAAACAAAGTTTTTCTTGACCATCTGGTTTCGGGCAAACGGTGTCATTCCTGGAAAGCAGAGTTCGATATTTCTAATCGCAATTCCTTCCCGACGTTTCAGAAAGGGTCTGGATATTTTTCCAAGACCAGAGCCCAGAATATGTAAAACCGGGTAAGGAAGCTGAACGAGAAGCCACAGCAGACCCAAACCAGTCCAGGTAAGCCAGTAGCGGGGATGGAGTAAATTATAAGTAAAAGTCTGTGACATAAATTTCCTTAATGCTAATGGAGTTATAACGCAAAAGGGAAATGCTGAGAAAATTCGTCTTTAGCGATACTCATTCTTTTAGACAGTTTGAATTCGTATAAATTCAGAAGAAACAATTTCAATTACTGGCAACAGTTTTTGAATAGTCAGGGATACATTGTAAATCAGCAAAGTTATGCTGTTATAACTTCATGGGTTTTTCATTGATATTCAAGAAATTGTCTTCTGGATTCATCATCATCAAGGTACTCAAAAGAAAGAAGGCGAATTTTGGTAAGTTTATAAAACCACTCACAATCGTTTCGTTGAATAATTTCGCCTGGTTTGAAACATATCCCGGATGCCACCCGGATAATGGCATATTTACCATTACTAAACCTGACCCGGTGAATACAGAAAGGTTGGCCAGCCTGCCCGTGACAGCTGTTCGACAGGATACGTCCTTCAATAAAAACAGATTTTTTAGATTTCATTATCATACCCTCGACAACTGCAGTACAGGAGGAACGTTGTCATTTTCCGACATCACTGACGTTAAGTGGCAGAAGCTGATCAGCCGCCGATACACCAGCATTCTGAAGGTCTGAACAACAGTCCGCAGGCAGGGCACTCAAGAACCGCATCTTTTCTTAGCTTACCTGCTTTCTGATCAGCTCTGTGTGCGCATACCGGGCAGGCAACATGAACCGGTCTTTCTTTAAAATATCTGAGCCTTTTTGTATAAGACATAAATGATTCTCTGAGGAATACAGTAATTATTATACGCTTTGATATAAAAATAACTGGCATAAGTTATGTTAAGTTGTGTCTGAATCAGGATGTAAGATATTGAAAATTGAACGTCTGATTTATGATACACTATCCTTCCGTGAGAAATTTATGATGAAATCAGAAGACACCCTTGACTGGTATCCGGCACAACTACCGCCTGTGAAAATTATTCTTGGTGAAGCCGTGCTGGCTGTGGGTAAACAGGGCAGACCGATTAATACCCGCACCTTGCTGGAATACCTTCAGGTCATGCAGGACAAACAAAAAAGGCGGGATGACAAAATCGCCATGCAGACTGCGATTGATGTTCTCAGGGATAATCAGCGCATTAACGGCAGACGTTAATGCACCTCCGGGATCAGTGTCAGTTCTGAATGATCTCAACCGTATGGTTTTGTCCATCATCCTTCAGCGGTATTCTGTCATCAGGGAGGAGAACACCATCCAGCGTCACGGAATATTCTGCATCGCCGCGTGAGACACTAATCTGATAGTGGCTTTCACCATACTGATAAGCAATAGAAAAAGACGGCCACGCATCCGGTAATAGGGCATGAACACTAAAGTCAGTGCCGGTGCGTTTTATCCCCAGTAATTCCTCGGTAAGTAAACGCCAGGCCCAGCCTGCAGAACCGGTGTACCAGCTCCAGCCTGCACGACCAGTATGGGGAGCTACGCTGTAGACATCAGCACTCATGACATAAGGTTCAGCTTTATAAATCCCGACAGAGCCCGCATTGAGAGTATGATTTACAGGGTTGAGCATTGACCAGAGTTGCCAGGCACGTTTGGCATTCCCCATCCGGGCAAATGCCATCACGGCCCAGATGGCGCCATGAGTATACTGCCCTCCGTTTTCCCGCACACCGGGCAGGTACCCCTGTATGTAGCCCGGATTTGGACCGTGTCCGTCGAAAGGAGGCGTTAACAGTTTGATCAGCCCGCCTTTGTTATCCACAAGGTGCTTATCCAGCGCCTGCAGGGCCTTTGCGCACCGTCCCGGGCTTGCGGCGCCGGACAATACAGACCAGCTCTGAGCAATCGCATCAATCCGGCAGTCCTGTGAGGTTTTCGATCCCAGGGGAGTACCATCGTCAAAATACCCGCGCCGGTACCATTCCCCATCCCAGGCGTGGGCTTCGAGATTGCTTTGCAGGCGCAGAGCCTGTGAATGGCACATCGCGGCGACGCTTTCATCCAGCCTGCGCTCCGCCAGCGCTGCAAACCGCTGCAAAATGTCGTACAGGAAGAAGCCCAGCCAGACGCTTTCACCTTTGCCTTCGATACCCACCCGGTTCATCCCGTCATTCCAGTCACCAGCCCCCATCAGCGGCAGGCCATGCTCCCCGAAGCGAAGTCCATAGTGAATAGCTTTGACGCAGTGTAACCAGAGTGTCTCTTCGGTGCCGCTGATGACCGGCGTGTCATAGACAGACTCTTCACCAGGCTGAAGCGAGCGTCCCTCCAGATAAGGAATGCGTATTTCCAGTGCATCCATATCCCCCGTCGTTTCAACATAGTGGCAAACAGCAAGCGGCAGCCAAAGATAGTCATCGGAACAGCGGGTACGCACACCGTTGCCGTGTGGCGGGTGCCACCAGTGCTGCACATCCCCCTCGATAAACTGCCGTGATGCACAGAGTATTATCTGTTCACGCATCCGGTCCGGAGCAGCGTGGCTCAGAGCCAGCGTATCCTGCAGCTGATCGCGAAAACCAAATGCACCGCCAGACTGATAGTAGCCACTCCGGGCCATAAGACGGCAGGCGACTGTCTGATACAACAGCCAGCCATTAACCAGTAAATTTACGGACGTGTCGGGGGTGTTAACTACGATTTTATCGAGAACATTGTGCCAGTGATTATGAATCCGGTTCAGCTCCTGGCGGACCGTATCCTCGTTCATGTAGCGGGCCAGCGTCTCCTGAGCACAAACATCATTCTCCTCTGCGCCGAGGATAAAAATAAACGTCCTCTGGTCCCCGTCAATTAATGTAACCGCCGATTGCACCGCTCCGCAGGGATCCAGACCGGCCCCCGTCTTACCAGAAAGCTTTTGCAGTTTCATAGCCGAAGGGGCGTGAAGGGAACCATTACGGCCAATAAACTCCCGGCGGTCCCCTGTCAGAGAACAGTCATTACCGCTGACGGCAAAAAATGTAGTTCGGCCGCCACCATTATCACCATAAAAGTTATTCGCAAGTATCCCGCAGCCGCCGGGCGTTCTGGCCACATGTGTCACAATGTGAGGGGCTGAGCGCGTTCGTGTTTCTCCGAGCGTCCACTCTACATAGCCTGTGACGGAAAGTTGACGTGTCCGTCCCGAAGAGTTACTGAGCGTCAGGAGCACCAGTTTAACCGGATCTTCTTCAGCAACCAGGACCGTCAACTCGCTGTCTATACCACTCTCACGATGGGCAAAAACGCTGTAGCCAAAACCATGGCGGGTCAGGTAATCACCGTGTCCGCGAACAGGTAAAGCCGTCGGCGACCAGCACTCCCCGCTCTCTTCATCGCGCAGGTAAAATGCCTCGCCGCTGCGATCGCTCACCGGATCGTTCTCCCACGGCGTCAACCGGTATTCATGGGCATTCTCATACCAGGTATAGGCCTGCCCTGCCTCTGAGATCACACTGCCAAAACGAGAATTTGCCAGTATGTTCGACCAGGGAGCCGGTGTAAGCGCATTTTCCCGAAGGACGATCTGATACTCCCGCCCATCCTGAGAAAATCCACCGTACCCATTGAAATGGCATAACTGACTGGTATCAGGGCTCCAGTCCGTATGTTGATTACGCTCGCGCACAGCACGCGGAATGAATGCCCTTGCCGGCGATTTCAGGGTATGAATACGCTGGTTAAGCTGCTCATTAATCCCCCCTGCGCGGTCATCAAGATAAAGACAGGCCACGCTCATCAAAAGCAACTTATCCTCAGCGGAGAGATGCTCACCGTTGCGGACAAAAAGCCCGCCCTTTTTATCCAGCAGACTGGCTTCAGACCCGGCATAAATTAACTCCATAATCTGATTTTGTAATCCCTGCTGGTAGCCGCCGGGGCTGTTATTCAGGATAACTAAATCAACATCCAGCCCTTTCTGTCTCCAGTAACGGTGTGCCTGAATCAGTGTGGTCACTGAGGTGATACCTTCCTCGCTGGTTATACTCAGCAGCACTATCGGCAGATCCCCTGAAATTGCCCAGCCCCACAGTCCGGACTGGCCACGCCGGTTGCGGCCGATCGCCTGGCCTTCGGCGCGCAGCTCCTGGACAGGGTAAAGCACAGCGCTGGCGAGACTATTGAACAACGTGGCATCATCTTCACTGGCGTTCATCTGGCGCAATACCACCAGACTGTGAGACCAGGCCAGTTCAAAGACGCGATCGGCGATAGGGTAATCGCGATATTTCTCCAGCAACGCCAGGCTCTGCTGACGGGTCTCGCTGATGCCATAAATGATATCAATCGTAACCGGCTGCCCCGGCTGCAGAATAATGGCGTTGCGAATTGCCAGTATCGGATCCAGCACCGAGCCCGACGTGTTGCCTAGCATCCCTCCCGTCTCTATTGCCTGTGCATTCGCAGGGTTTCTGCCACGTCCAATAAACCTTGCCCTGTCCGTTTCAAACGACACGTTATGTCGGTTATCGCCGTGCACCACCATCATGTGAAACAGGCAAGGGCCCGGTTCATCCGGTGAGCGCGGGCGTCGGTGGCAAAGAATAGCGTCACGCTCAGGAGCCAGCTCAGTCTGAATAAACAAATTGCTGAATGCCGGGTGTGCCAGATCGCTGGCATCAGGTGCCAGTACCACTTCAGCATAGGTCGTCAGCTCCAGAGAGCGAGGCTTGCGACCACGATGAATCAGTGTGAGCCGTCGCAATTCAACATCATCCTCCGGAGAGATCACCACCTGAGTTTTGACGCTGAGTCCCCCTAAGCTGCGTCTGAATTCTGCCCCCGCATCGGTGAACAACACTTCCTCGTCTTGTCCGCTGGTGTAGCCTGTTGGTTGCCAGGTATTGCTCCACACATCTCCCGTCTGGGTATCGCGGATGTAGCAGAAAGCTCCCCAGTTATCACGGGTGGTATCACTGCGCCAGCGCGTTAGTGCAATATCATTCCAGCGACTGTAACCGCCGCCGCCCGCGGTCAACATCAGATGATAATGGCCGTTGGACAGGAGTTGAATATCCGGGGCGGGGGTATCCACGCTATAGAAAATACGGGGTTCATAGCGAACGGGTTTGACCATGCCCTCATGAGATTCAAAATGACGGCGCGGACTGTACAGATCGACCGCATCCGGCACGCGCTCCTGTAACAGCAGACTCGCTGACCGGAATACCGTACTGGACATAAAGCGTTCAGTCATGGGGGCATCAAGCAGCACATGAGCCAGCGCCTGAAATGCCATACCCTGGTGATGCGCCATCCAGGACTGTACCACCGCATAGAGCTGACCGGTTGCAAGACGTGAGGGGGTATAGTCCAGCGCTTCATAAAAACCGTATTCTCCGCATGCACCATTTTTTTGCAGCCTGAACAGGTTCTCACAAGCTTTCTGCGGGGAAACCATCAGCGCCAGCAGCGTGGCGTAAGGAGCGACAACCATGTCATCGGCAAGTCCCCTGCGTAGACCGAGCCCCGGTACGCCAAATGCCTGATACTGATAATTATGCTGAACATCAAAAGCATGATAGCCAGACTCTGAAACACCCCATGGTACCCCGCGTTCTTTCCCCCAGTGAATCTGGCGCATAACCGCCGACTGACTCATTTCATCGAGCAGGCTGCCGGGCCAGGTGGGCATCACCAGATTCGGCATCAGATATTCAAACATGGATCCGCTCCATGACATCAGGGCCGTTTCATTATCAATCGTGGTAAACAATCGACCCAGTGCGTACCAGCTTTTAAGAGGTAGCTGATTAGTCGCAATGGCAAGAAAACTGGTCAGGCGGATTTCAGACGGCAGGAGATCGTAGTGGCTCTTGTCAGGCGTATTCGTGTCACAGTTATAACCGACGCTGAGCAGACTGGTTGCTTCACTGTACAGAAAGGCGAAATCCATCCGGGCATGCTCATCCAGCCGCTGTTCCAGCTCGGTGATAATATTGAGTCGCATTCGGGCCTGCTCCGCCACTGACGCCGGAGGCGTTTCTGTACCGGTTAATGTCGGACGGGCAAGCTCGCTCAGCGTCGGCAGCGTCTGCTCATTCCAGGATACAGGTAACCAGCCAAGCAACAGAGACCACTCATGGCAAAGCTGAACCAGTTGATGCTCCAGATGTCCTGCCCAGCGCATCTGAAGAGGTGACCCCTGATGGCATAACATGGTCAGATGGTTGCACTGGGTGCGCATGTTTTTCAGTTCGCTGATAAACGCCTGCGGAGAGAGCGACACCGCATTCAGGCAATGCTTGCGCAGCAGTCTCAGGCTGTCAGGTGGGTTCTTACCCCACTGTTTTTCCAGAATATCCAGCGTATCGTTCAGTCCTGCCAGTATCTGTTGGCTGCTTAAAACAGGCTGATGACGCATGGCGGACAGCCCTGCACGCAGCGTCAACAAATGCCCGGCCATGTTGCCGCTGTCGACGCTGGAGATATAGCGTGGACTGAGGGGGGCCAGCGTACGGGTGTCATACCAGTTGTACAGATGGCCCCGGTAGTGCTCCATTTTATCCAGCGTGTCGAGTGTGAGCGACACGCGCCGGAGCACCTCTCCGCCGGGCAGGTAGCCAAAGTCCCATGCCGTCAGGTTAGCCATTAGTGAAAGACCAATATTGGTAGGAGAAGTTCGGTGTGCCACCGTCGGTTGTGGTATTTCCTGATAATTATCAGGCGGAAGCCAGTTCTCTTTTTCTGTGGCAAAGGTTTCAAAAAATGCCCAGATTTCACGGCTTGTCTGGCGTAACAGCTGTTTTTGTTCCTGACCTGGCGAAAAAACCTTACGCACGGGCTGACGACTCAGCCAGCTCATCAGCAACGGCGCCACACACCATACCAAACCGATCGGTAACACAATCCCCAGCAGCTGGGGGGCCAATTTTCCGGTCAGAATTATCAGCGTCACGCCACCGGCAACATTCAGCCACATCGCCTGATAAAAACGTGCAACAGTGGATCTGGCCTGATTGCTGTCCTGGCTGTGGCTGACCCACTGGCTGAGGTGACGCCTGCTTATCCCCAGTCGCCATAGCGTCACGGCGATCGCTTTCAGCGAATATCCGGCTTCGTGTGGCAGTATCGCAAAATTAAGACCGATACCTGACAGACGCTTCAGCGCGCCCGCCATTACAAGTAACAGATGCGGCTTCAGGCGACGGCGCAGAGGTTTATTGAGAAGGTCATGGGTGATGCAGAGGAGGGCTGGCAACAGCCAAATCAGTGACAGTATGCACAGCCAGTAAACCGGATTGGGAACCCAAAGCAGGGTGAAGTAGAGCAATACCACTAAAGAGGGGGCGACCAGGCTGCGACGCAGATTGTCGAGTAATTTCCAGTAAGAAAGCGCGGTCAGTGGATTCCGGGTACGGGTTCCATCGGCTTTTCTGACGTGTGGTTTCAGCCAGTTAAGCAGTTGCCAGTCACCCCGGATCCAGCGTGAACGGCGTGCAACGTCCGACAGATAATTATTAGGGTACTGTTCGTAGAGTAACACCTCACTCAGCAGACCCGAGCGCGCATAGCACCCTTCGAGGAGATCATGGCTGAGAACCAGATTTTCCGGGCAGGTATTGGCAGTGGCCTGCATAAAAATGTCAACATCGTAAATCCCTTTGCCCACGAACGACCCTTCCCCAAAGAGATCCTGATAGATATCCGAAGACATCATAGAATAGGGGTTATTACCCGGTATGCTGCTGCGCAGGGCGGCGTAACGCCCCTGACCGTTACGTGGTATCTCCTCAGCAAGACCGGGTTGTAAAATACCAAATCCTTTGACCACCCTCTGGCGTACCGGATCATACTCTGGCGTATTCAACGGATGGGCCATCGCCGCGACCAGTTTGTGAGCCGTATCGCGCGGTAACACCGTATCACTGTCCAGGGTAATGACGTATTTTATGTGACCCGGTAAAAGGTGGGCAGGCATGTCTGCAACGCTGACGAATTGCGTTCCGGGATGGCGCAACCAGCTGTTCAGTAACGCCAGTTTTCCCCGCTTGCGTTCATAGCCCATCCACGCTCCTTCCGAGGGGTTCCATTCAGGCTGACGATGTAACAGATAAAAACGTGGTCGGCCGGAGGGGTAGCGGCGATTCAGCACCTGCGTATCAGCGATAGCCTGTCTGAGCAGCGCGTGACTTTCCGGCGAGGGTTCATTTTCAGAATCTGCAAAATCAGTGAGCAGCGCGAACCTGAGATTTTCGTTTTCATTCCCCAACCAACAGACTTCAAGACAGGAGAGGAGCTGGCTGAAACTTTCGTGGCTGGTCAGCATGCAGGGGATGACGATCATGGTGGCACTGTCAGCGGGAATGCCGGTTGAAAAATCCATCCCCGGCAAGGGGCGAGGAACGCGAAAACGGGTGGTTGCGTCACTGAGTAAATCACTCATTAACTGAGTTAAAGCGATAACCAGAGGTAATATCACCGCGATTAACAACCAACCTGCGCCCTGCATGGCAGTTTCGTGCAATATTGCCGCGGTCGCTGCGGTTGTCAACAACGCCAGGCTACCAAGCCATGACAGCAGGGTTATTCTGTTGAAACTGTGCCGCAAGCGTATGAGTCTTGAGGTGTCTGCCAGGAGATGTATATCCAGTGCCTGTCGACCTTCGCCGGCGAGATAATAACCAACATGATGTTCCGGTGTATTGGGGGCTTTTTCCTCTGAAAGCGCCAGCACCCTGTCAGCAACCTCAGGCTCGCTGAGCCCACTGTCTCTGGCCAGGACCTCAACTACGTGCCGGTAATGATCCCGGGTATTGAAGTGCATCCGGGGATAGATACCGGCAGGATCATTGCTTAATACCTGTTCGACGACGCTTATCGTTTCGGCGAAATCAGCCCAGTCCGTTTCACCCAGTAATCGCAGACCTGCGATGCTGTTACTGACAGACAGCTGGCTGGCGGCAAGCTGTTGATTGAAGTTATTTATGAGAATGTCAGTGGTGACTCCCTGTTCCCGAAGGCACTGATCAACCCAGGTAAGAGGTAACGACAGCGCGTTGCCGTGACCCTGCAGACGCCGCACCAGTTCTGCGACAAACGCGCTGGATAACGGAGGACGGGAGCGCGCCAAATCGGCAACCACCATAATTAAATCACCAGGCGCACTCTCTGCACATTCGAAAATCCTGGTTATCCACGTATCTGCCAGGTTTCTGTCCTGTTGCGCTTTTATCACTTCCATACTGATACGACGAAGATTTTCAATCAGCGCCAGTCGAAGCATTCCCGGTAATGCCCAGACTTCACCCAGCGTCAGCGGCGTCACCTGTTGATAGGCAGCGAGATAGCTGGTCAGACTGGTGGCATCCCAGCGGCCATCACCGTGAGCAATGGCCTCTGATGCGATATGATAAATTCTTGGGCAATTCAGCGGCGACATCAGCGACGGGAGACCTTTACCAAAACTTTTCGGCAAGTGCTGGCGGACGGTACGGATTTGTTCCTCAATCAGATAATAATTGTCCAGCAACCACTCCCCGGCGGGCATGATACTGGTCTTTTTACCTGCATTAAGCTCATAGCAGTTTTGGGTGATAACGGCCTCATTGTCGCCAAGCCGTTTCAGAAGATAATAGGGATGTTTATCCGGTGATACTTTATGGGTCCGCGCCAGCTTCTGACCATAGCGTTCCATCTGGGCAGTCGAAAAGAGTTCTGACCGCGGAGTGTTTTCGCTTGCAGGATCGTTCGCCGAAAACGTTACGTTTTCGGCAGCATTCACCGGAATACGGGAGCGGTTAAACCACGCTCTGGGGTTCATTTTCATAGCATTGCTCTGATGCGACATTAGCGCGCAGGAGCAGTTGCGAAATCAGTTCAGAAACGTTCTCTCAGGATGGGCGTAAGGCATCAGGGATTTAACAGCTGCTGGGATTTAACTTAAGTATAGAAGATGGTTCTGTCCACGGCGGATCAGTTGATACTAGCGCCGTGAGATAAACAGGGCTTTACACCGAGGGCAAAGCATGGCCTGATTGCGCCGGATTTTTGCCATCGGTTGAACTGATTTGAAACCACAAACAGTGCAGACAACAGTGGCAGTAGATGCACCGCTGAAGAATTTCATTGCGTAATTGATAATAGACATAACCATTAACCTTTCAATGAATGAACTTCACCGTATCACATGTGGTTAAGTTTTGATCTGTTTATTTTGTGACCCTGAAATTCAGGAGAGGTAAATGTTCGCAGCCACAGGCCCTCTGGGACCATTGATCCGACAGAATTCTATGCGGCTTCCTGGGATGAGTAATTCTGATTCGCGGGAGTTAACGGCTGAAATGTGAAGCAGAACATCTTTTCGCCCATCTGAAGGGATGATGAGGCCTTTACCACTGAGAATGTCAAAGCTTTTGACAATGCCTGTCATTTTATGGGACAAGTCGATTCCTTATTAAAAAAACGTAAAGACTATACATTCAAAATAGTATATTGCCACACTTAATTTTCCTGCAGGACTTCTGGATGGCTAAAAAATAATTTGCGTATTAGTATCTCCCGTGTCTTAATGAATCCTGTTAGTTCAATGTACAAACGAACGTTAAACATTTTCTGGTCAGTTCTCATTACCAGGCGCTATCGCTGATATCCCCTCCTTTTGAGTCATACCTTTAATACTATACGTTTACTATTAATACTATCATGTATAACGGGAGTCAGTATGTCCACAAGAATTAAAGGTTTGGTAAAATGGTTTAACGAAGATAAAGGTTTTGGTTTCATTTCACCTCTTGACGGAAGCAAGGATGTCTTCGTCCATTTTTCCGCACTCCATGGTGAGAATTTCAATACCTTATTTGAAGGGCAGAAAGTTGAGTTCGCCATGCAGAGTGGTGAAAAAGGGCCTGCTGCTACAAACGTAATACTTTGCGATAAATGAAGATTTGCGGGCCCGCGACAACGATGAAGGATTATTCCTGAGTAGACAGGTCCATAAATTAAATCAGAGAAAGTCGGTTGTTTTTTTAATATCAGGTCAACATGTTTTTCGCAATTATGAGTGTGCTGACCGATGTGATGAAGTGCAGGACTGCTGCCTGAAAGCCTGAAAGCCTGAAAGCCTGAAAGCCTGAAAGCCTGAAAGCCTGAAAGCCTGAAAGCCTGAAAGCCTGAAAGCCTGAAAGCCTGAAAGCAGAAGCTAACTGCTTGTTAAATAATAAAGTGCGTAAGAGACGAGACTGCCTTCGAAAGCATCACGTCCCTGATTGTATTTTAATGGCATCGGCATTTAACATCACTGATAGAAGAGAGTGACGGGAAAGACTAACAGAATTATGGTGGCATATGATAAAAGTACTCGTTTTCTTTAATACCGAATCCTGTAAAGTCATGACCGTTCCGGAGGGTACATCCTCAATCAGACAGGAATACCCAAACGGTGAAGAAATACATCTACAGATTATGTCTGCAGGCTTTCCTTCATTAACCGGTGATCATGATGTTATTTACGTGGCCTCTGACAGACAGTTAATGTCACAGGAAATACTCGATGCGTTCCGGAAATATTTATAGCATTTTCGTTATCTTCTCTGCTTCAAATTGAATTGCGTATTTACCCTATTTATCAGAAGCGAACAAAAAATGAGTTAAAATCTTTGTGGCTTGCTAATAGCAGGCCTTTTTTTTACATGTTCATTTTTAATAATCGTTCTCATATAAGGAAGTCACTCTTTGTGTACTGACAAAATGCAGATATCTTTCTAACCTGATGACTTTGCTGCTGGAATGTTCATCATGCACGACTGAAGCCGCGAGTCATGGGGGGATACCTAAATATTTACCGGGAGGAACCCGGCATCATATTGATACATCCAGACAATGCAACAAGGGCTTTTTCACCGGATATTCCGTTTTCTGACCCAGTAAGTTATTATCGAAAAATTATTATTTATTTCCGCTTTTGGCATTAGGCGTACGTCTGGCTATGTGCATTTGATTGCCTCAATCAATTATTCCCCTGATTTTTCACATTTCTTACGGCGCGCGTCACTGCATGCCAGATAAATTTGTCTGCGGGCACGGTGCCATTCGCAGCTAACTCCTCTGACTCTTTCCCTCCAATGTCCTGTCTCATCCATTATCTTGCTGCTTCTGGCGACAGTACCAGAGGCTGGTGGTCGTGGATATCTATTAGACCTTTTTCTGTTGCTGCGGTGACGATCAGAAAGCCTTCTGTTTCGTCTCCACGTTCAAATGGTGTGCTTCCGATTGCAGCCATGAATATCGGCTGGCCATCGGCGCGATGGATAAAGTAGAGTGGGTTGCTTCTTGTCACCTTCTTTCTTCCATCCGAAGCCCCCATCAGTAAAGCAGATCGCCCGGCCATGTTGCCATAGCGCCTTAAACATCCTGCAGGTGGCCACAGTTTCAACACGCGCGTTAATCAGTGGAGCCTTATCCCACCACCCGGGTGCATAACCCCAGAAGACAGGATCGATATGCAGTTGTTCGTCGCGTTCGCTCAGGAGCAAAACTTTTGTACCTGGCGACACGTTGTACCGGCCGATTGGTTCGGGGTCATAAGCGATATCCCGCTCAGCTTCTTCAGCCAAATAAGCCAGGTACTCTTCACGGGTTTGTGATTGAGCAAAGCGTCCGCACATGGTTACCTCCCGTTTGCAGACTGAAAGTATAGAATGTGTGGAGGAGTAGGAAGAGAACTCCGACAGCAATCAAACTGATGACTGTCGGAGCTAACGTTAAAAACAATGTGTACAAAATTGTGTATTAAAGACAGGAATATCGAACAATTTTAAAATTTAACTCATTGTTTTTAATTGATAAAGGTTTTTGCTTTGTAGGTGCTATCGTAGGGCATACCATTCCTTATGTTTCAGTGGGTTAGCCATGGCTCCTAAAATATCCGAGATGACGTTGACGATAATGACCAGCGCGCCGATTATCATCACTCCGGCGGAAATCGCCGCGTAATCCTGTTGGCGGATGGCGTTGATCAGCCAGCGCCCCAGCCCCGGCCAGCTGAAGACCATTTCGGTAATCATCGCCAGCGTTAGCATGGTGGAAAACTGCAGCCCCAGGCGTGGGATCACCGGCGGCAGGGCATTGTGTAACACGTGACGATGGAGGATTGTCCGTCGGGTGACGCCGCGTGTCGCCGCCGCTTTAACATAGTTAGTATCGTAGACTTCGCTGGTGCTGATGCGCATCAGGCGGATCACTTCGGTGGTCGGCGCGACGGCCAGGGTCAACACCGGCAGCACCATATGCCGCGCGGCGCTGACGATCATCTCATGGCGCCACGGCGAATCAGAGAGCCAGGCATCGATGAGCGCGAAGCCGGTCACCGTCTTCACTTCGTATAATAAGTCAAAGCGACCGGATACCGGGAACCAACCCAGCGTCAGCGAGAAGAACAGGGTAAACAGTAATGCCAGCCAGAATACCGGAATAGAGAACCCCACCAGTGCCAGGGCGCTAATGAGCGTGTCCGGCCACTTATTACGCATGATCCCGGCAATCATCCCCACGGGAATGCCGACCAATAACGCAAAACCAAATGCCAGAATGCACAGCTCCATTGTGGCCGGGAAGACCACTTTCAGCTGTTCGGAAATCAGTTGGCCATTGATGCTGGAGACGCCAAAGTCCCAGTGCAGCACCCCTTTGAACCAAAACAGCCAGGCATTCCACAGCGATGCACCCTGCAGCGGCGCGTGCGGCGTGAAATAGCTGAGGCTAAAGCCGATAAAGGTGAGGAAAAACAGCGTCACAAGTAACAGCAGCAGGCGGCGCAGGGTAAAAATAATCATGGTTTTTTCACCTCTTCTTTTTCGCGCGACACGCCTGCGAAGGAGGCGTTGCCAAACGGACTCAGCACCAGTCCTTTCATATCATAACGATAAGCCTGCAGCCGCAGCGAAGAGGCCAGCGGCAGCACCGGCAGTTCGCGGGCGAGAATATGCTGTGCCTCTTTATAGGCTTCGATGCGCGAGGCCAGCTGCTGAGAAATCAGCGCTTTTTGTAACACCTCATCAAACTCTCGGTTGCACCAGTGGGCGAGGTTGGTCTGCGAACCAATCGCCGCGCAGCTCAACAGCGGGCGGAAGAAACTGTCCGGATCATTACTGTCGGTGGCCCAGCCGGAAAGCGTCAAATCGTGGCTCATGTCCATCAAACGCGCCTCCTGGAAGCGGCCTTCAACAGGAATAATAATCACTTTTACACCCACCTGCGCCATATCCGCCTGTATCAACTCGGCGGTTTTCAATGGGCTGGGGTTCCACGCCTGAGAACTGGTCGGCACCCACAGTTTTAAGGTCAAATTACTCAAGCCCAGCGCCTGCAGGCGACGACGCGCCTCCGCGGGGTTGTATTCGGTGATTTTAGCGTCGTTGTCGTAGGCCCACGAGGCGCGCGGCAGCATTGAAGCCGCGGTTTCCGCGGTGCCGTAGTAGATCGATTGCATCAGCCGCTGGTTGTTGATCGCCAGCGCCAGCGCGTGGCGAACTTCCGGGTTATCCAGCGGCGGTTTGGCGGTGTTGAAAGCCAGCCAGGCGATATTCATACCCGGGCGCAGCGTCAGACGCAGGCGCGGATCGTCGCGCAGGATGGTGAGCTGGCTGGCGGCCGGCCAGGCGAGCACATCGCATTCGCCGGTCAGCAGTTTTGACAGCCGGCCGGTGCCGCCGGAACCGAGATCCACCACCACCTGCGGCATCAATGGCTTGCCGCGCCAGTAGGCCGCGTGGCGCTGCAGGCGGATGTACTGCCCGGTACGATACTCTTCTAGCTTGAACGGACCGGTACCGACGGGCTGGCGGTCGAGTTGTTCTTCGCGATCGCTTTTGGTCAGCTGCGCGGCATACTCTGCGGACATGACCGAAGCATAGTGCGTCGCCAGGTGCCACAGGAAAGAGGCGTCGGGACGTTTCAGGCGAAACTCGACGGTATGGTTATCCAGTTTCCGAACGCTTTCTACGGTGTCGGCGAACTGCAGACTATCGAAATAGGGGAAGCTACTGCCGTTGACGCTGTGCCACGGGTCGTCACGGTTAAAGATGCGCCCGAAGGTGAATATGACATCATCAGCGTTAAAAGCGCGGGTCGGTTTAAACCAGTCGGTGGTCTGGAACTGGACCTTATCGCGCAGATGGAAGCGGTAGGTGGCGCCGTTATCAAGCACTTCCCAGCTTTCCGCCAGTTCAGGCACCAGACGGTAGGTATAAGGGTCGACGTCGAGCAGGCGATCGTAGATCTGGGCGGCGAGGGTGTCGACAATCAGGCCGCTGCTGACTTTTTGCGGGTTAAAGGTATTTACCTGCCCGCTGACGCAATAGACAAATCCGCTATCGCGGATATCGGCATTAGCTGGCAGCGCCGGAGTCGGGGCCGGTGCGGCAAAAGCCTGCCCGCACAGCATCGAGGCTGCCGCTAAAAGAGAGGACAATTTCAGGCGCATATTTTCTTTTTGATCATAGAGCAGAGCTCTATCTTATTAATATTAAATGACATTTACCACCACCTTTACGACATCGAGGGGGATAATGCGGTCACCGGCAGCGCATGTTGTCCAGCCAGTTGGTCAAAATAGTGTCGGAACTAAACCAGTATTATCAAACATGGTATCTTTTTATTGCCAATTTCTCCAGTTAGCCATCTGCAGGCGTTCTGGTATCGGCGCGGGTGGGCTGTGGGGATCAGATCGGAAGGAGCTGATTATAGCGGGCAATATAATCTTTTGGCGTGATCTCCAGTTCTCCGCCATCGCGATGGATGGCGACGAAAGTACGCAGCACCAGTCCGCTTTTACGCTCTGATATTTCCCAGCCTTGTTCATTGTAGGCATCACGGGTGGAACGCACGCAGAGATCCGAGAAAATCATCATTAATGAGAGGGCTGGCGCATGATGATTTTTCATGGTGTGGATCAAACTGGCATGGGCGGCATAGCGGGTGAGCGTATGAGAATTAACCGGAATCACGTGAATTTTCAATCCATTGAATGATATTGCCGTCGATGATAATTCACATTAAGACATCTTACCAGTTACATATTATTAACTCTCCGCGTTTTCATATGTGAATTAATAGTGACGTTGTCACTTTTCAATCCTCCAGCGGTGTGAATTCATATAACGCCAGCGCATTGCTCTGCAGTGAATCCACCCGTAGCCAGCCATCATCCAGTTGTTCCTCATGCACGCTCAGCGCCGGACGGGCGTGGTGCTGGAGCCAGCGATAATCTTCTTCGTCAGGGCCGCTGCGGCTACGAAATGCCTCAAATAGCGGGAATAGCGCGCCATGGTGCTGATCGAACAGATGCTGTTTGATGCGCCAGCGTCCCTTCAGCCCTGCAAGCCGCAGGGTATAGGGCTGGCGAAAACGCTGAGTAAAGGCCTCTTCGCTCGACAGCCAGGGGTTGAAAATCACCGTATTGCGCAGTAGCAACTGGTAGTGTCCGTTATGGCGCAATAACAACAGGTTTTTGTCATTGATTAAGACTTCGCCGCGTAGACGCCGCCACAGCCATAATACCCAGTACACCGGGCGCGGCAGACCATGCAGGTAGTGCAGCGCCAGGCTGGAGGTGTCGAGTTTACCGTTGTCCCGCGCTTCCCCCTGAAGACCTGAATTAAGCCAGAAGCCGGCCAGCCACACCCGATCGGCAATGCCCAACAGGTTATCCATCAACAGCGCGCCGCGGAAAAAACGCCCGTTGGTATCGCGGGTATCGCCGGTTAGGGTATTCCACGATAGCAGCCACAGCGGTAACGAGAGCTGCCGTTGCCGTAGGGCATGATGGATTTGGCGTAATTTTTGTCGTGGATAGTCTTCGCTGGCGGATAGTTTGCTGCTATCGGCCTGCGCCAGGTCAAGCAGTTCGTTGGCATCCGCCTGGCAGGCGAGAAAGTCGGCCTCGCTGAGCAGCGGGGAAGACAGGAGCGGATCGTCGCCAATACCGCTTTGCGGGAAACGATGCCAGATACCCATTTGCGGTTGTTGCAAGGTGGACGCGAGCACTTCTCGCTGTTGTCGCCAGGCCAGCTGTCGCGCCGCTTCACCGGCCTGCGGCGACCAGTGCCAGACAAAGCGCCAGCTCGCGAGCGTCGCGGGTGGGAAGTGATTGGCGGCGAGTTGCAGAAAACGTTGTAATAAATCGCAGCGGGTGGTTAAGCCGGTATGTAGCAGCACCGTCCAGCCTTTCTGCGCCAGCCAGCTAAACAGCTGCTGAAGATTGTACCAACAGGCATAGCCTGCGAGCGTCGGGTCGTCCCAGCCCTCGCCAAACAAGCGACTGCTGAGAAACGGATCGTGAATATCGATGCCGTAAACGGGTAGCGTTTGCTGCAGTTGCTCCAGCTCGCGTCGCACATCTTCGCGGAGTAAATCATCGAGTTCACGGACGGTAACGATGGTACGGGTATGGCGCAATACCGGCGCGCGCGCTGGCAGCTGGCGGATATCCACCAGCCGTGTCTGACGCGGGTTGAGCAGCAGCGGCGGCGTATCATCGCTGCTTTTTTCCGCCTCGTTAAGACGGGCGTAAAGCCTCTCGACCGCGACCGGGCGCCAGATTTCTCTGGCGTTCGCTCGTGGACGAGCGCTGAACTGCGGCTGCTGCTGGCGAAATTGTCGCGGCGTGACGCCGTGCTGGCGCTTAAACAAATCGCTCATGATGCGGGTACTGGCGAAGCCATTATCCTGCGCCACCTGCTGAACCGAGCGGCGGGTAGTCAGCAGTTGCTCGGCGGCTTTGCCGAGACGCAGGGCGGTAATGTACTGAACGAAGCTAATGCCGACCTCTTTATGGAACAGGCGCGAAAGCCAGGCCTCAGAGACAAATTCGGCAGCAGCCAGTTCCTGCAGCGAGATCCGCCGCTGATAGTTGGCTTCGATGCGCGCTACCACGTTGGTAATTCGTCGGCTCCAGTTCTCGGCGCCGCGGCGCAGGCTGGGCACGATAGGTTGGGTAAAACGGGTTGCCAGCAGCAGGGCAATTTCACTCAGCCAACGGTTCGCCTCCAGCCGATAGCGCGACTGATGATTGACCAGCCCGGCTACCAGCAACTGGCGCATCAGCTGGCGTAGATTATCTGTGGCATCCCTGGTTTCGCTGCTAACCCGATAATCACTGGCAAAAAAATCGCTATCAAGGCGGGTGAGCCAACCGGCGGCAAGGTTGAGGATCATGACCGCATTGGCCTCTTCGCCGGTAATCTGCCAGCGCTGGCGGCGGTTAATAATCGCCAGTTCATCAACCCGCATCGGTTGCGACGATTCGCCGAGTTGCAACGTTGCACTACCTTCCAGCAGCCATAGCAGCGTTAATCCGTCGTTTTCCGGCGGGCTGAAATGGCGAATATCGCGAACCGTGAGGCTGAAATCGCCGAGATGATGTTCCATGCGCCGCTCCTTAAAAGACAAAAAATAGCAGGCTGTTTTTTGTCATAACAGAATTGTATAGAAAATAGTCATTGATATTTCGTCAATATAAAACAAAAAAAGACATTTTAAAGCCAGGTGGGGCGCATAAACTCGAAAGTGTCGTGCAAACACAACACAGGAATAATAAAAATGACACATCCATTGATTGAATCCTTGCAAGTTAATGAAGCGCAGTTTGTGGCGTTACGTCGCCGCTTCCACCAACAGCCCGAGATTGGCTTTGAAGAACATAAAACCAGCGATGAAGTCGCCCGGCTGCTTACTGAGTGGGGGTATGAAGTGCATCGCGGCCTCGCCGGTACCGGCGTGGTCGGGACGCTGAAAGTCGGCAGCGGCGAAAAACGTCTGGGATTGCGCGCGGATATGGATGCGCTGCCGATGCAGGAAATGAGCGGTAAAGCATGGGCAAGCCAGGTCGACGGGCGTTTTCACGGCTGCGGCCATGACGGTCACACCACCACGCTACTGTATGCCGCGGAATATCTGGCGCGCACGCGTCAGTTTAACGGTACGCTGCATTTAATTTTCCAACCGGCGGAAGAGCTGCTGTACGGCGGACGGGTGATGGTCGAAGATGGCCTGTTCACGAAATTCCCCTGTGACGCCATCTTTGGCCTGCATAACATGCCGGGCCAGAAACTGGGCAAAATCGGCCTGCGCGACGGCGCGATGATGGCCTCTTCCGATACGCTGCATATCGAGGTGAAGGGCATTGGCGGCCATGGCGCGGTGCCGGAACATACCGTCGATGCGACGCTGGTGGCCTGCCACATTACTCTCGCGCTGCAATCAATCGTTTCACGCAACATCACGCCATTTGAACCCGCGGTAGTCACCGTCGGCAGCATTCAGGCGGGCCATGCGCCGAACATCATCAACGATAAGGTATTGATGAAGCTAACCGTACGTACCCTTAACCAGCAGGTGCGCGAGACGGTGCTGCAGCGTATTCACGACATCGCGGTCGCTCAGGCGGAAAGTTTTAACGCCAGCGCTACCTTAACCCACGTCAACGGCAGCCCGGTATTGCGTAACGATCCGGCGGCTAATGAGCTGGTCCGTGAAGTGGCGACCACGCTGTTTGGCAAAGAACAGGTTGGTACCGTGAATCCATTTATGGGCAGCGAAGATTTCGCCTTCATGCTGGAGAGCAATCCCAACGGCTGCTATTTCACTATCGGCGCGGGTGATGAAGCCGACCGTTGCATGGTGCATAACCCAGGGTACGATTTTAACGATCAAATCCTGCTTACCGGCGCGGCGCTGTGGTGCGGCCTGACGGAACGCTATCTGCGTTAACCTATCGCGACGGGGGGACCCGATTATGAGTTCTGTATCGTTAAGCGAATCTCAGTTCGTCGGTAGCGATCGCCTGCTGGCGGGTATTGTGCTCAGCGTGCTGACGTTCTGGCTGTTTGCGCAATCGGTTATCAATGTTGTTCCGGCGATGAAAAGCAGCCTCGATATTTCACTGGAGACGCTAACCCTGGCGGTGAGTCTTAGCGCCTTATTCAGCGGCTGTTTTGTGGTGGCCAGCGGCGGGCTGGCGGATAAATTCGGCAGAGTGCGGATGACCTATCTCGGCCTGGCGCTGAGTATTATCGGTAGCGCATTTCTGGCGGCGTCGCAGGGGCCGGGGCTATTTATCACCGGCCGTATCCTGCAAGGGCTCTCGGCGGCCTGCATTATGCCGGCGACGCTGGCGCTGATTAAAACCTGGTATGAAGGCAAAGCGCGGCAGCGGGCGGTGAGTTTCTGGGTGATTGGTTCCTGGGGCGGCAGCGGGCTTTGCTCGTTTGTCGGCGGTGCGATTGCCACCGGTCTTGGCTGGCGGTGGATCTTCGTGTTCTCGATTGCGGTGGCGCTGCTGGCGTTGCTGCTGCTGCGCGGCACCCCGGAGAGCCGCAGCGCCAGCGCCGATCGGCATAAGCTGGATGTGGGCGGATTATTAAGCCTGATCGCGTCGCTGGTGCTGCTTAATCTGTTTATCAGCAAGGGTCATCAATGGGGCTGGAGTAGTGGTTTATCGCTGTCGATGCTGTGTGGCGCGGTGCTGGCGGCAGCAGTATTTATCCGCAGCGGCCTGCGTAAAGGTGAAGCGGCGCTGATCGACTTCGCTTTATTTCGTAACCGAGCCTACGGCGCGGCGGTGCTATCGAACTTTATGCTTAATGGCGCTATCGGCACCATGATGATCACCAGCATCTGGCTGCAGCAGGGGCATCATCTTACCCCGCTGGAAACCGGCATGATGACGCTGGGCTATCTGGTGACGGTACTGGCGATGATCCGCGTCGGGGAAAAGCTGCTCCAGCGCTACGGCGCACGGCTGCCGATGATGACCGGGCCGGTCTTTACCGCCATCGGCATTTTGCTGATCTCCTGTACCTTCCTCGATAAGTCGCTCTATATCGGGACCGTCTTCTTCAGCAATATCCTGTTTGGCCTCGGGCTCGGTTGTTACGCCACGCCATCGACCGACACCGCCGTCGCCAATGCGCCGGAGAATAAAATTGGCGTCGCGTCAGGGGTGTATAAGATGGGAAGCTCGCTTGGCGGCGCGATGGGTATTGCCGTGACGGCGTCACTTTTTGCGCTATTCCTGCCGTTGGGGATGGCCAGCGCCGCGCAGTACGCGCTGTGGTTTAACGCCGCGCTGTGTTTAGGCTCAATGCTGGTCAGCGCGGCGATGCTGCCGCGCGTCGCTCATAGCTGATGCTTCTTCAGTAATGCGCGTAGCTGGTGGTAGGTAAGCCCCAGCAGCTCCGCCGCCTGCTTTTGATTGTACTTCGCCTGCTGCAGGCTTGACTGCAGCAGGCTTTTTTCTTGCTCCAGCTGAAAGGCGCGCAGGTCCAGTGGTAGTTTGGGAAGCGCAGATTCATCGCCTGGAGCAGGCGCTGGGGCCGCGCGGCGAAATGGGTTGATAATGATATTATCCAGCTCGCTATCACTGCTGCCGTGGCGGTAAACCGAACGTTCAACCACGTTTTTCAGCTCACGAATATTGCCCGGCCAGCGGTATGCGAGCAGCGTGTCGACGGCTCGCTCGCTAAAGCCGGGAAACAGAGGAAGCCCCAGTTCGCGGCACATCTGAATGGCAAACTGGTTGGCAAGCAGCATGATGTCGCTCTGGCGCTCGCGCAATGGCGGTAGTTGCACGACGTCAAACGCCAGCCGGTCGAGCAGGTCGGCGCGAAAATGGCCTTCTTCCACCATTTTAGGTAAATCCGCGTTGGTGGCGCACACCAGCCGTACGTTAACCTGCAGCGGTTGACTGCCGCCGACGCGTTCCAGTTCGCCGTATTCAATTACCCGCAGCAATTTTTCCTGCACCAGCATCGGAGCGGTGGCCAGCTCATCGAGAAACAGCGTGCCGCCGTCGGCACGTTCAAAGCGCCCCGGATGCCGTTTGCTGGCGCCGGTAAAGGCGCCGGCTTCATGACCAAACAATTCGGAATCGAGAAGGTTTTCATTCAGCGCCGCGCAGTTGAGCGAAATAAACGGCCCCTGCCAGCGCGAAGAGAGAAAGTGCAGTCGGTTGGCAATAAGTTCTTTCCCGGTGCCGCGCTCGCCGATCACCAGCACCGGTTTATCCAGCGGCGCCAGCTGCGAGACCTGCTCGAGCACCTCCAGAAAGCTGTTGGCCTCGCCAAGCAGGTTATCCTTGTATTCCGCCATGATGAATTTCGCCATTAAATAGTGTGATTCGCCAACTCACTGTAGCAAGCAGGCGGCCATTCCTCAACCACCTTGTTTAAAATCAACAAGATAAAAAGTTGGCACGACATTTGTATTAACTACTGCACAGGCCGCTGCCTGCTATCAGAACTATGAGGATTGAAATTATGGGTATTTTTTCTCGCTTTGCCGACATCGTGAACGCCAATATCAACTCCCTGCTGGAGAAAGCGGAGGATCCGCAGAAGCTGGTCCGTCTGATGATTCAGGAGATGGAAGACACGCTGGTTGAAGTGCGTTCGACCTCCGCCCGCGCGCTGGCGGAAAAGAAACAGCTGACCCGCCGTATCGAACAGGCGCAGGCGCAGCAGGTGGAATGGCAAGAAAAGGCCGAGCTGGCCCTGCGTAAAGAGAAAGAAGATCTGGCGCGTGCGGCGCTGATCGAAAAACAGAAGCTGACCGACCTTATCGGCAGCCTGGAACACGAAGCGCAACTGGTGGATGAAACCCTGGCGCGGATGAAAAAAGAGATTGGCGAGCTGGAGAATAAGCTCAGCGAAACCCGCGCTCGTCAGCAGGCGCTGATGCTGCGTCATCAGGCTGCCAGCTCTTCGCGTGATGTCCGCCGCCAGCTGGATAGCGGTAAAATGGATGAAGCGATGGCGCGTTTTGAGTCTTTCGAACGCCGTATTGACCAAATGGAAGCCGAGGCGGAGAGCCATCGTTTTGGCAAACAACAATCGCTGGATCAGCAGTTTGCCGAACTGAAAGCGGATGATGAAATCAGCGAGCAACTGGCGGCGCTGAAAGCCAAAATGAATCAGAATAACCAGTAATGCATATTGCGCGGCGCGGTGTTGCGCCGCGGCTCACCACCTGTAAGGAGTACACATGAGCATGCTTTTTCTTGCCATCCCGCTCACGCTATTTGTGCTGTTCGTGTTGCCGGTCTGGTTATGGCTGCACTACAACAATCGCTCGGCGGACGGGGCATTAACCCAGAATGAACAGCAGCGCCTGCTGCAGCTGACCGATGAGGCGAAACGGATGCGCGAGCGTATTCAGGCGCTGGAAGCGATCCTTGATGCGGAACATCCGAACTGGAGAGACAAATAATGGCCGGATTGGATTTTAATAAAAAACTGTGGCGCATTCCGCAGCGCGGCATGGTGAAAGGGGTCTGCGCCGGTATCGCGCAGCACCTGGATGTGCCGGTGAAGCTGGTGCGTTTGATAACCGTACTGGCGATGATTTTTGGCCTGTTCTTTTTTGTGCTGGTGGCCTACATCATTCTGACTTTCGCGCTGGATCCGATACCGGATAGCGAACTGTACGGCGAGAAAGGGCCGAGCAATGGCGATTTACTGGCCGCCGTGGATGCCGAACTGGCTTCCGGCGAACAGCGCCTGCGTGATATGGAGCGTTATATCACCTCCGATACCTTCACGCTGCGCAGCCGTTTTCGTCAACTGTAAAACTTTTTCCATATAACCCATGAGGCAACGCATGAATATGAAATGGCAACAGGCAGGGCAAAAAGTGAAACCGGGTCTTAAGATCGCCGGTAAGCTGGTGCTACTGACCGCGCTGCGATACGGCCCGGCGGGCGTTGCCGGTTGGGCGGTGAAATCGGTGGCGCGTCGGCCGCTGAAAATGTTGCTGGCGGTAGCGCTTGAGCCGCTGCTCAGTCGGCTGGCCAATCGTTTTGCCCGCGGCATGAAATAATTCCTCAGGGGGAGGAATACCGGCGCGCTTTATATTGGCCCTGATTATCCCCATCTATTTAGCTTATCATTAAACGACATTCCTTCTGGGCATAACGGACTGGCGATGAAGCGACTCAAAACTGAATTCAATGCGCTGGTCAACCGCGGGGTTGACCGGCATTTACGTCTTGCCGTGACCGGACTAAGCCGCAGCGGTAAAACGGCTTTTATCACCGCGATGGTCAATCAACTGCTGAATATCCACGCCGGGGCGCGGTTGCCGTTGCTGAGCGCGGCGCGTGAAGAACGTCTGTTGGGCGTGAAACGGGTTCCGCAGCGTGATTTCGGTATTCCGCGTTTTACCTATGATGAAGGCCTGGCGCAGCTTTATGGCCAGCCCCCGGCCTGGCCAACGCCGACCCGTGGGGTGAGCGAAATTCGTCTCGCGCTGCGCTATCGCTCTAACGATTCTCTGCTACGTCATTTCAAAGACACTTCAACGCTGTATCTGGAAATCGTGGATTATCCGGGTGAATGGCTGCTCGACCTGCCGATGCTGGCGCAAGATTATTTAAGCTGGTCGCGGCAGATGACCGGGCTATTACAGGGGCAACGCGGGGAATGGTCTGCCCGCTGGCGACAGCTGTGTGATGGGCTCGATCCGCTGGCGCCCGCCGACGAAACCCGTCTGGCGGAGATCGCCGCCGCCTGGACCGATTATCTGCACGCCTGCAAGCGCGAGGGGTTGCACTTTATTCAGCCGGGGCGGTTTGTGCTTCCCGGCGACATGGCGGGCGCGCCGGCGCTGCAGTTCTTCCCCTGGCCGGCTGTCGATGCGATTGGCGAAGCCAGACTGGCGCAGGCTGATAAACACACCAATGCCGGGATGCTGCGCGAGCGTTTCAAATACTACTGCGAGAAAGTGGTGAAAGGCTTTTATAAAGATCACTTCCTGCGCTTTGACCGCCAGATTGTACTGGTGGACTGTCTGCAGCCATTAAACAGCGGGCCGCAGGCGTTTAACGATATGCGCCTGGCGCTGACCCAGTTGATGCAAAGCTTCCATTACGGCCAGCGAACGCTGTTCCGCCGCCTGTTTTCACCGGTTATCGACAAGCTACTGTTTGCCGCCACCAAAGCCGATCACGTGACCGTCGATCAGCATGGCAACATGGTGTCGCTACTTCAGCAACTGATTCAGGACGCCTGGCAGAATGCCGCCTTTGAGGGCATCAGCATGGATTGTCTGGGGCTGGCGTCAATTCAGGCCACCCAGGGCGGGCTTATCGAGGTTAACGGCGAGAAGATCCCGGCGCTGCGCGGCGATCGTCTGAGCGATGGGCAGCCGCTCACCATTTTCCCGGGCGAGGTGCCGGCGCGGCTGCCGGGTCAGGCCTTCTGGGAACAGCAGGGCTTCCAGTTTGAGAACTTCCGCCCGAGAGCGATGGATGTCGATAAACCGCTGCCGCATATTCGCCTCGACGCGGCGCTGGAATTTTTGATTGGAGATAAATTGCGATGAGCGAGCCGATAAAACCGCGGATCGATTTCGATGGCCCTTTGGAAACGGAAAAGAGCCAGACCTTAAAATCGGCCCGCGCCTTTGACGCGGCCGATGCGCAAACCTTCTCTCCGATGCTGCCTGAAAGGGTGGCTGAAGAGGAGGGGGCCGCCGAAGCGGTGGTGGAATCGGTACTGCGCCCGAAACGCAGCCTGTGGCGGCGGATGGTTAGCGCCGGTCTGGCGATTTTTGGCATTAGCGTGGTGGCGCAGGGCGTACAGTGGACGGCGACGGCCTGGCAGACCCAGGACTGGATTGCGCTCGGCGGCTGTGCGGCCGGGGCGTTGATTGTCGGCGCGGGCGTGGGCTCGGTGGCGACCGAATGGCGTCGCCTGTGGCGTTTGCGCCAGCGCGCGCACGAACGCGATGAAGCGCGGGATCTGATGCATAGCCACGCGGTGGGCAAAGGGCGCGCATTCTGTGAGAAGCTGGCGCAGCAGGCCGGGCTCGATCAATCGCATCCGGCGCTGCAGCGCTGGTATGCGGCCATCCATGAAACGCAAAACGATCGCGAAGTGGTGAGCCTGTACGCGCAACTGGTACAGCCGGTGCTGGACGCGCAGGCGCGGCGGGAAATCAGCCGCTCGGCGGCGGAATCGACGCTGATGATCGCCGTCAGCCCGCTGGCGCTGGTCGATATGGCGTTTATCGCCTGGCGTAACCTGCGGCTGATTAACCGTATCGCCACCCTCTACGGTATTGAACTCGGCTATTATAGCCGCCTGCGTTTATTCCGCCTGGTGTTGTTGAATATCGCCTTTGCCGGCGCCAGCGAACTGGTGCGTGAAGTCGGAATGGACTGGATGTCGCAGGATCTGGCGGCCCGCTTGTCGGCGCGCGCCGCCCAGGGTATCGGTGCCGGCTTGTTGACCGCCCGTCTGGGGATTAAGGCGATGGAGCTGTGCCGTCCGCTGCCGTGGATCGCGGATGATAAACCGCGGCTCGGCGATTTCCGCCGCGAGCTGATCGGCCAGTTGAAAGAGACGCTGCAGAAAAGCAAAACCGGCGCGGAGAAATAACGCCGGCAAGCGTAATTGCCGGGTGGCGGCTGCGCCTTACCCGGCCTACGGTTCGTGCGGCCTGCCGTTAATTTATTCACCACGCTGGATCCCCCGGTGGCGCTGCCGCTTACCGGGGGATCCAGCGCTTTGCGATTTGGTAGCCCGGAGAAGGCGCAACGCGCCGCCTCCGGGAAAACCCCTTAAAAAAGTGGTAAACCGATAACAGTATCTACGGTCCGTGCGGCCTGCCTTTAATTTATTCACCATGCTGACTGAAACTGCCGGTGTTGGTGGCCTCAAAATCGCTGAGACGTTCCCGGCAGGCCGGGGCAGCCCGCATGGATGCGGGCTGAGGGCCGTGATTTGCAAGGACGCTGCCTCGGCCCGACCCGAAGCCTGCCGGGATAAGTCGAAGGTACCACGAAGTGGCGATTTTGGCGGCCAGAGCCCGGGAGTACAGAGGGCGGCGGCGACTGGCCGCCCTCTGTGCGCTCCCTGCGCCACGGAAAACATGTCGCAGAAAAATTAACCAGGAGCGCAAGATACTCTGGAGCGAAACGAGATAAACGCTTTTCTCAAGCTAAAAGGTTGCAAACCGATAACAGTATCTACGGTTCGTGCGACCTGCCGTTAATTTATTCACCACGCTGGATCCCCCGGTGGCGCTGCCGCTTACCGGGGCTACAGCGCTTTGCGATTTGGTAGCCCGGAGAAGGCGCAACGCGCCGCCTCCGGGAAAAAACCTAGCGACCAGCGCCCTCTGTGCCATGAGAGCCATAACGCAGAAGAAATATCGGGAGCGCAATGTGCTCTGAATTAACACAACGCATATGCTTTCCTGGACCAAACGATACGCTGCGTCTGCTGTAATTGATGAAATCCTTTAAACAGTTTACTGTTGCCCGCATAACTTTACGGCATAAAGCCCATTTTTCCGCCATACTGTCAATAATTGTTGACAGCTATCTTCACGTAAGCCCATATCTGTCCTATCATTCATCCGTCATTGGCCTTTTTAGGGTGAAAACTCCTATGCGTCTGGAAGTCTTTTGTCAGGACCGTCTTGGTCTGACCCGTGAATTACTCGATTTGCTGGTGCTGCGCGGTATTGACCTGCGCGGTATCGATATCGACCCGATTGGCCGAATCTACCTTAATTTCGCCGAGCTGGAGTTCGCCAGTTTCAGCAGTTTAATGGCGGAAATCCGCCGTATCTCCGGCGTAACCGATGTACGTACCGTGGCGTGGATGCCGTCAGAACGGGAACATCTGGCGCTGAGCGCGCTGCTGGTGGCAATGCCGGAACCGGTGCTGTCGCTGGATGCCAAAGGCAAAGTAGAGCTTGCCAACCCGGCCAGCTGCCAGCTGTTTGGTCAAACCCAGGCCCGCTTACGCAGCCATCCGGTGGCGCAACTCATTACTGATTTCAACCTGCAGCGCTGGCTGGAAGGCAATCCGCTGGAGTCGCATACCGAGCATGTGGTCGTTAATGGCCAAAACTTTATGCTGGAAGTAACGCCGGTGTATCTGGAAGGTGAACACGCCGAACGTGTGCTAACCGGCGCCGTGGTGATGTTGCGCTCCACCGTACGTATGGGGCGTCAACTGCAAACGCTGACGACCCAGGATACCAGCGCCTTTAGCCAGATCCTCGCCGTTGGGCCGAAAATGCGCCACGTCGTCGAACAGGCCCGCAAGCTGGCGATGCTTAGCGCCCCGTTGCTGATTGTCGGCGATACCGGTACCGGTAAAGATTTGCTGGCCCATGCCTGCCATCTGGCCAGCCCGCGCGCGAACAAACCGTATCTGGCGTTGAACTGCGGTTCGATTCCGGAAAACGCGGTGGAGAGCGAGCTGTTCGGCGATGCGTCGCAGGGGAAGAAAGGTTTCTTTGAGCAGGCCAACGGCGGCTCTGTGCTGCTGGATGAGATCGGCGAAATGTCGCCGGCCATGCAAACGAAGCTGTTGCGCTTTCTCAACGATGGCACTTTCCGTCGCGTCGGTGAAGATCACGAAGTGCATGTCGATGTCCGGGTTATCTGCGCGACGCAAAAAAATCTCGTCGAACTGGTGCAGAAAGGGCTGTTCCGCGAAGATCTTTATTATCGTCTGAATGTGTTGACGCTGAACCTGCCGCCGCTGCGCGATTGTCCGCAGGACATCATGCCGCTCACCGAACTGTTCGTCGCGCGCTTTGCCGATGAGCAGGGCATCCCGCGGCCCAAACTCTCTGCCGACCTTAATACCGTGTTGACCCGCTATAGCTGGCCGGGCAACGTGCGTCAGTTGAAAAACGCAGTGTACCGGGCGTTAACCCAGCTTGATGGCTTCGAACTGCGCCCGCAGGATATCCTGTTGCCAGATCACGATGTGTCGTCGCTGCCGGTTGGCGAAGAGGCGATGGAAGGATCGCTCGACGATATTACCCGCCGCTTTGAGCGTTCGGTATTGACGCAGTTGTATCGCAGTTTCCCCAGCACGCGTAAATTAGCCAAACGTCTCGGCGTTTCGCATACCGCGATTGCTAACAAGCTGCGCGAGTATGGTCTGAGCCAGAAGAAGGGCGACGAGTAAGTCACAGGTTGCGGCCGGCTCGGCGCGGCCGCAATTAACTGCGTTTTTTTAGCGATATTTCTGTATATACTTATTTTATTATTCTTTTTTCCGGGAAGGTGACGGTTGGTGCTGCAACGGGATTGGCCTCAGTGGATGATATTACTGGTACTCTCCGCCGTGCTCTCCTTTGTGCTGTTCCGCTTTCATCTCCCTGCCGCGCCGCTGCTTGGCCCACTGATCGCCGGAATAATCCTCAGCCTGCGCGGCGCCACGATTCGTCTCCCTCGTCCCTTCTTTATCGCCGCTCAGGCTATCATCGGCTGCATGATCGCCCGTGCGCTCACGCCGTCTATTTTCGGCGTTCTGGCCGCCAACTGGGCGCTGGTGTTGATTATCCTCTTTTCCACGCTAGCCATCAGCGCGCTGACCGGCTGGCTGCTGGTGCGCTACAGTTCGCTACCCGGAGCAACCGGCGCGTGGGGAAGCTCGCCGGGTGGCGCATCGGCGATGGTGGTGATGGCGCAGGAGTATGGAGCCGATGTTCGGCTGGTGGCTCTGATGCAGTATCTGCGGGTGCTCTTTGTGGTCGGCGCGGCGGTGATGGTGGTGCGTTTGGCGCTTGGCGGCGAGGCGCAGGAGATGACCCAGCATATCGTCTGGTTCCCGCCACTGACTTTTAATCTACCCTTAACGCTGCTATTGACCGCGGTCGCCGGTTGGTTGGGGTTACGTTTACGCATCCCGTCCGGGGCAATGTTATTACCGATGCTGGCCGGCGCGTTGGCGCAGGGCGAGGGCGTGCTGTTGCTGGAGCTACCGGAATGGTTACTGGTGCTGGCGTATACCGCGCTCGGCTGGACGGTTGGCCTGCAGTTTAATCGAGAGATTTTTCTGCTGGCGTTGAAGACGCTACCGCAAATCATCGCCGCCATCGTTGGCTTGATCGCGCTGTGCGCGCTGATGGCTTTAGCGTTAACGCACCTGCTGCCGCTGGATTTTCTCACCGCCTATCTGGCGACCAGCCCCGGCGGCCTGGATACGGTAGCGATAATCGCCGTCGGGACCCGGGCGGATATGTCTTTTATCATGGCGATGCAAACGCTGCGCCTGTTTACCATATTGCTCACCGGCCCGGCCACCGCGCGGTTGATTTCGCGCTATGCGCCGCGCAAAGAAAAAAGCCTCCGTTGAAGGAGGCTTGATAACAGAAGGAGGGCGATTACGCTTTCAGCGCAGCCAGCGCCGCATCGTAATCCGGCTCTTCGGTGATTTCGTTAACCAGTTGGCTGTAAACCACCTGGTCGTTTTCATCGATAACGACGACTGCACGTGCTGCCAGACCAGCCAGCGGGCCTGCGGAGATAGCAACGCCATAATCTGCCAGGAACTGCGGCGCGCGCAGGGTGGACAGGGTGACCACATTGCTCAGGCCTTCTGCGCCGCAGAAACGGGACTGCGCGAACGGCAGGTCAGCGGAGATGCACAGCACCACGGTGTTGTTCAGCTCAGAAGCCAGTTGGTTGAATTTGCGAACCGATGCCGCGCAGACGCCGGTATCGATGCTTGGGAAAATATTCAGTACTTTACGTTTACCAGCGTATTGGCTCAGCGTGACGTCAGAGAGATCTTTGGCGACCAGCGTAAACGGCTGCGCCTTCGCGCCAGCCTGCGGAATGGAGCCCTGAACGGACACTGGGTTACCCTGGAAATGTACGGTTTGCGACATGGTTATCTTCCTGTTTACATATAGTTAACGTCGTAGTTAGTGTATGACATCAGCCAGCAACACGGCAAACTCTATTTAACATTTACCTAAGAGGCCCAGGGAATGCGCAACCTTCGAGTTTTTGAAGAATCATGGCCGCTACACACGCCGTTTGTTATTTCTCGCGGCAGCCGCAGCGAGGCCAAAGTTGTCGTGGTGGAAATAGAAGAGGATGGGGTAAAAGGGGCCGGAGAATGTACGCCTTATCCGCGCTACGGTGAGAGCATCGCCTCGGTGATGGCGCAGATTATGGCAATCGGCGAGCAGCTTGAGCGCGGCGCTACCCGCGAGCAGGTGCAACAGCTACTGCCGGCAGGAGCCGCGCGCAACGCCGTCGACTGTGCGCTGTGGGATCTGGAGGCGCGCCGCGCGGGGAAAACGTTGCCGCAGCTGCTTGGCGTCAATCTGCCGCGCGAAGTGGTGACGGCGCAAACCGTGGTAATCGGCACGCCGGAACAGATGGCGGCCAGCGCCGCCGCGCTGTGGGAGAAAGGCGCGCGGCTGCTGAAGGTCAAGCTCGACGATCATTTGATTAGCGAGCGGCTGGTTGCTATTCGCGACGCGGTGCCGCAGGCGACCTTGATCGTGGATGCTAACGAAGCGTGGCGTGGCGAGGGTCTGGCGGCTCGCTGCCAGCTGCTGGCCGATCTTGGCGTGGCGATGCTGGAACAGCCGTTGCCGGCCGGCGCGGATGAGGCGTTGGAAAACTTTATTCATCCGCTGCCGATCTGCGCCGATGAGAGCTGTCATACGCGGGAAAGCCTGCCGGCGCTGGCGGGCCGCTACGAAATGGTCAACATTAAGTTGGATAAAACCGGTGGTTTGACCGAGGCATTGCTATTGGCGCAGGAGGCTGAACGGCTGGGCTATACGCGGATGCTGGGCTGTATGCTTTGTACTTCACGGGCCATTTCCGCCGCGCTGCCGCTGGCGCCGTTGGCCCGTTTCGCGGACCTTGATGGACCGACCTGGCTGGCGGTGGATGTCGAGCCGGCGCTGCAGTTCAGCACCGGCCTGCTTCATCTGTGAGTGTGCCAGTGCAGTAAATCGGTCATCGCCGCGAGGTACTTTTCTGTGGCTTCGTCGGCGGAGACCGGCGGGAATTCGGCGGTAATGCACGGCAGGCCGATATTGGCGCACCAGCTGCCGAAAGAGCCTGGCGTTTCGTAACCGACGCTGCCCACCAGCGGTAAATTAAAGGCCCCGGCAAGCCATTGTCCAAGCTCGCTGTGGCCGGGGTCTTCAATGCAGGCTAGCGGATCGTGGAAGGAGACCACCCACGCCGGGTGGATCTGGTGGATCAGCTGGCACAGCGCCTGGGTTTCGGGTTCCGAACCTGGCTTTTCACCGGTCAGCAGCACTACATCGCGCTCTTCCGCGGCGCTATTCCAGCGATACACCGTTTCTCCCGCCTTCCAGTTAGCGGCCGGAAAGTTACGGTTGAGATCGATGCCGCGGGCGTTGGCGCGTAGCCCTAACTGACAGCCATCGGGGTTGACTGTGAGAACGACGTGATGGCGACGTAGCTCCGGTTTCAGCGTGCGCAACGCGCAGGAGAGGGTGACGATCGACGAGTTTTCGTCGCCGTGCGTGCCGGCGATAATCAGACCGCTGCGGCTATCGGCCAGCGGAGCGGGGAACCACAGCAGCGGCGCGCCGAGATGCGACTGGCCGTAGCGTTGCGTGCCTGGCGGGAAAGCGCCGCGCAAGGGGCGAGGGCGTGAAACGGGCATAGGGTATCCTGTCATCAGGTTATTGTTAGCAGTGTTGTAGAAAAGCGCCCCGGAATCAAATAGTTTCCATGGCTGGCGAAAAAACTCGTCATGTCAATTTTCTATCATAAGCCGTTTGCAATTTCAGCTGGGGAAACAAATAATTATCGCTCTGCCAGCACTGGTTTGTTCATTTAAAAGGGGATCTCATGAAGTATCCTGTCACATTGACATGCGGCGCGCTGTGGTTAGCCAGCGTTTCTTCTCTTGCCTGGGCGGCTGACGTGCCTCCGGGAACCGTATTAGCTGAAAAACAGCAGCTGGTACGCCATATCAAAGACGAGCCCGCTTCATTAGATCCCGCTAAAGCCGTCGGCCTGCCGGAAATTCAGGTTATCCGCGATCTGTTCGAAGGGCTGGTGAACCAGGATGCGAAGGGCAATATCATCCCTGGTGTGGCGACCCGCTGGCAGAGCAACGATAACCGCGTCTGGACCTTTACCCTGCGCGATAATGCGCGCTGGTCCGACGGCACTCCGGTGACGGCGCAGGATTTCGTCTATAGCTGGCAGCGGCTGGTCGATCCGAAAACCACCTCGCCATTTGCCTGGTTTGCCGCCTTAGCGGGTATCAGTAATGCGCAAAATATTATTGATGGTAAAGCGGCGCCAGACACCCTCGGGGTGACGGCGGTAGATGCCCACACGCTGCGCGTGCAGTTGGATAAACCGCTGCCGTGGTTCAGCAACCTGACCGCCAGCTTTGCGTTCTACCCGGTGCAGAAAGCCAACGTTGAAAGCGGCGCTAGCTGGACGCGCCCGGGCAGCCTTATCGGCAACGGCGCCTATGTGCTGAAAGACCGGGTGGTGAATGAGAAACTGGTTGTCGTGCCGAATACACAGTACTGGGATAACGCCAAAACGGTGATTAAGCAGGTGACTTTCGTGCCGATTAACCAGGAATCCTCGGCGACCAAACGCTATCTGGCGGGGGATATTGATATCACCGAATCCTTCCCGAAAAATATGTATCAGAAGCTGCTGAAGGATATTCCCGGACAGGTCTACACGCCGCCGCAGTTAGGTACCTATTATTACGCCTTCAATACGCAGAAAGGGCCAACCGCCGATGAGCGCGTGCGCCTGGCGTTAAGCATGACCATCGACCGGCGGATTATGGCGGAGAAGATCCTCGGCACCGGCGAGAAACCGGCCTGGCGATTCACCCCTGATGTCACCGCAGGCTTTACTCCGCAGCCTTCGCAGTTTGAAAGTATGAGCCAGGCCGAGCTTAATGCCCAGGCTAAAGCGCTGCTATCGGCGGCAGGATATGGCCCGGACCGTCCGCTGAAGCTGACGCTGCTGTACAACACGTCGGAAAATCACCAAAAGATCGCCATCGCCGTGGCGTCAATGTGGAAGAAAAACCTCGGTGTCGACGTGAAACTGCAAAACCAGGAGTGGAAGACCTACATCGATAGTCGTAATACCGGTAATTTCGACGTTATCCGCGCGTCGTGGGTAGGGGACTACAACGAGCCGTCGACCTTCCTGTCGCTACTCACTTCTACTCATAGCGGTAATATCTCGCGGTTTAACGATCCGGCATACGATAAGATCCTCGCTCAGGCGGCGCAGGAAACCTCGGAAAAAGCGCGTAACGATGATTACAATGCGGCAGAGAAAATCATCATGGCCAAAGCGCCTATTGCGCCGATTTATCAGTATACCAATGGCCGCCTGATCAAGCCGTGGTTAAAAGGATACCCGATCACCAATCCGGAAGACGTGGCCTACAGCCGCACGATGTATATTGTGAAGCATTAATCAGTACCGGTTGCCTGATGGCGTCAGGCAACCATCGCTAACCCCAGAACTGGCGCGGCTTGCAGCGCCAGTCTCTCTTTCTGACCATTTCCCGCCGCAGATGAAAACATCACTTTTCTGACTCATAGTTATCCTGCCGTATTTGGCGGGATAACAAATCAATAAATATGTCACTAAAACTACGGCTTTCTGGTGCTGGCGCGAACTTGTAACGCTGAAGGTAATTCAATGAATTTATCTGTCGAATTACCCGCCAGGAGCTCCAGCAATGTCTGTCCTGCGAGGGTTCCCGTTTCACTCCAGGGAAATTCGACGGCAGTCAGCGCCGGTGAACAAACGGCGGCAAGAGTCCCTCCGCTCAGGCTTGCCAGTGCCAGAGAGTCGGGCACTTTTTGCCCCGCGCCATGGCAGGCCATAATGCAACCGCAGGCGATTTCATCGGATGTGCAAATCAGCGCATCCAGTTCGGGCCAGGTGATACGAATATCACCGAGCAGGTTCAGGCCGGTCGTAATACCTGCCGCCAGGTGAGAGGTCACCACGCGATGCGGAGAGTGGTTAACGGAGAGCATCGCGCTGTTCCAGCCGCTCAGGACCTGGCGAAACATAATGTTATTGGAAGCCGTGCAAAGCAGGCCGATATTTTTGTATCCGGCCTGTACAAGCGAGGTGACCAACTTTTTGATGGCTGCAGCATAGTCAACACCAATGCTAACCCAGCTCGCATCACGATTGATGGCGCCAATCTCAACCACCGGCACGCCGGTATTACTTATCATTTGCGAACAACTGCTGATGTTATCAATATTGAATTGAACAATCGCAGCCGGGTTGTAAGCGAGCATTTGCGCAAAAGCTTTTTCTTCACTCTGTCCACCCTGGCCGGATTCGATAAACATCATGCTATAGCCCTGGGTCGCGAGCACGGTCTGCAGTGTTTCGGAGACGGCAAGAAAGCCCGGGGAGGAAAAAGAGGGAACCACGCCCATCACCAGGCTAGAGTCAGCGGAGGCAAGGTTGCGGGCCTGCAGATTTGGCACATAGCCCAGTTCGCTTACCGCTGCTTCTATGCGTGTGCGCAGTTCAGGGTTCACTTTTTCAGGCATCCGTAACGCGCGAGACACGGTCATTGTGCTAACGCCAACCAGTTTTGCTACTTCAGCGAGCGTAATTTTACCGGTATTTTTTCTGCGTTTTTCTCTCGCGCCATCGTCCGCTTCTAACGTCTGCACTGATTTCCTCCTTTCGCCTGACTGGGCAGCCATTGTAAATGATATTTAGCGCTTTGCGCATTGCCCAACAGCAAAGTAATGATAAGTATGGTTTATCAAGTTAGCGGTAACAATAATTTTAACACAGCTACCATGTTAGCGCTAACTTTGCGAGGGAGATCACGGTAAGCCGTAAAGGCATTCCACTATAGTAGGCGCACCTTAAACGCCATCGGGGTATTTATGATTACGACCTGGCTACCCACGGAAAATATCCAGATTGTAGATTCAATTAGTGACTGGAAACAGGCAATTACATTATCGGCCCAACCCTTATTGGCGAAAGAGGCGATTACTGAAAATTATATTCAGGCCATTTTTAACAGCCACCAAAAACTTGGTCCTTATTATGTTTTAGCGCCTGGTCTGGCGATGCCACATGCTCGCCCGGAGCAAGGGGCTATTAAAAACGGGCTATCGCTATTACATATTAAAAAAGGCGTTTCTTTTGATTCGGAAGATAATGACCCTATTTACGTCGTGATTATGCTGTGTGCGCTTTCGGGAGATGAACACATCAATATGATTACAGCACTGGCGGACATTTTTAGCGATGATGAACGACTCTCAGCACTGCTGAAAGCATCATCAATGAAAACAATTCAAGCCGTTATCAATGGATAATGAGGTAGAGATGAAAAAGATTCTGATTGTTTGTGGTAACGGTTTAGGTAGTAGCTTTATCGTTGAAATGAACGTAAAAAAAATCATTACAGAGTTGAATAAAGAAGCAGAGGTTTCCCATACCGATCTGACTTCAGCAAAAAGCGAAACTGCCGATATTATTCTTAGCGCCAGGGATATAGCTGAACATCTGTCCAGCCATTCTGCACAGGTTTTTGGTTTATCTAACCTGCTGGATAACAATAAAATCAAAGAAATTCTTTCCGAGAATCTCTGATTAATTATTTGCGGCCTTACGGAGTCATTCTATGCTGCAGTTTATTATTCATGATGTGTTGGGCACACCAGCAATACTGGTCGGTCTGTTTTCCCTGATCGGCTTATTATTGCAGAAAAAAGCAGTTTCCGACGTTATTTCCGGAACCCTCAAAACCATTATGGGGTTTGTGATATTAACATCCGGGGCGGCGATTGTCGCCACGACGTTAACGACGTTTAGCCAGCTGTTTGAGCACTCCTTCCATATTCAGGGGGTTGTACCCAATACTGACGCCATGGCGGCGCTGGCGCAGAAAAACTACGGTACTGCGACAGCCATGATCATGGTGCTGGGGATGTTGTTTAACATCGTCCTTGCCCGTATTACGCCGCTGAAATACATCTTCCTGACCGGCCACCACACGCTGTATATGTCGGCGATGCTGGCTGTCATTCTTTCTGTCGGCGGTCTGTCGCCGTTCTGGGTGGTACTGGTGGGGGCGGTAATCCTCGGTATCATGATGGTGGTCTCTCCGGCTATTCTGCAGCCATTTACCCGCAAAATTACAGGCACTGATGACCTGGCGCTGGGCCACTTTGGTTCAACCGGGTATCTGCTGTCGGCGCTGGTGGGGAAGGCGATCGGTAAAGGCAGCCCGTCGATTGAAGAGCTGAAAGTGCCGAAAACGCTGAACTTCCTGCGTGACTCCTCGGTAGCCATCTCGCTGACGATGATGATTCTGTTCCTGATTCTGGTACTGGTCGCAGGTAAAGAGTTTGTTGAGACCAGCATCAGTGGTGGTCAGAACTTTATCATCTTCGCCATTATCCAATCGCTGACCTTCGCGGCGGGCGTGTGGATCATCCTTGCGGGTGTTCGCATGATTATTGCCGAAATTGTTCCGGCCTTTAAAGGCATCGCCGACAAGCTGGTGAAAGACGCGAAACCGGCGCTCGACTGTCCAACCGTCTTTCCGTTCGCCCCGAACGCGGTGATCGTCGGCTTCCTGTCAAGTTTTGCCGCTGGTCTGGTGAGTATGTTCCTGTGTCCGCTGCTTGGCCTGAGCGTCATTGTTCCCGGCCTGGTGCCACACTTTTTCTGCGGCGCGACGGCGGGCGTTTACGGCAACATCTGCGGCGGTCGTCGCGGCGCGGTGGTGGGGGCATTCGCCCACGGTCTGTTGATTTCTTTTTTGCCCGCGATTTTGCTGCCCCTGATGGGCGACCTTGGCTTTGCATCCACCACCTTTGGCGATGCGGACTTTGGCGTTGTTGGCATCATTCTTGGGCATGTCGTGTCACTGTTTAACTAACTAATTTTAAAGAGGTGAGGTATGGCAGCTAAATTTTCGCCCTCGTTAATGTGTATGGATTTAACGCAATTCAGAGAGCAAATTACGGCAATGAACGGTCGGGCTGATTTTTATCACGTCGATATTATGGACGGTAACTATGTGAAGAATATTACGCTATCACCGTTTTTTATCGAAAACCTGAAAAAAATTACCGATGTGCCGATCGACGTACATCTAATGGTGAATCACCCGGAAGATATAATTCCAATGTGTATTGATGCCGGGGCCGATATTATCAGCTTCCACCCTGAGACGGCGAATAACAAAATATTCCGTCTGTTGAACCAGATTAAAGACGCTGGTCGTCGCTGCGGCGTGGTGTTGAACCCTGCTACACCGGCGGATGCTATTAAAGAGTACGCGCACCTGCTGGATAAAGTGACCGTCATGTCAGTTGACCCAGGCTACGCAGGTCAGAAGTTTATCCCGGAGTCGCTCAATAAAATTAAACAGCTGATCGCGATGCGCGAAGCGCATGGGTACCACTATCTGACCGAAATTGACGGCTCCTGTAACGAGAAAACTTTTAATGTTATCTCCCAATCGGGCGTTGACGTCTTTATTGTGGGAACCTCGGGCCTGTTCTCCCTGGCGGATAATGTCAGCGATGCATGGGATAAAATGGTCGATATCTATCAACGCGAAATCGCTGCCTGAAAATTGCAGCGCGCTCAGCCGTATTGAGCCATTGTGCGGTGCAAAGAGTCTATTTAACCGGTCTGTCTTTTTGCCTTCGCGTTAGATTTATATGGTTGAGAGCGCTGTAACCCTTTTTATATCTGGAGTTCGCGTGCGGCGCCTCGTCGCACGCTTGCGGATGCTATCTATTGATGCTGTCCGGCCACCGAGGCGCCCCGACAGGTTTGGCAGACTGCATGGTGGCAGAAGCTGGTATCGCTGATTAATAATGATTATTTATATTAACGAAGGTAACTTATGGACATTTCGAGTGTACTGAACGTAAAAAATATCAAATTGAACATGATGGCTAAGAGTAAAGAAGAAGCAATTGAAGAATTAGCTGACTTATTAGTACGTGATGGAGCAGTTATTAATAAAGATATTTTTCTGAAAGATGTTTGGTTACGTGAAGAACAGGGCTCCACTGGATTCGAAAATCATATAGCGATCCCGCATGGTAAATCCTCAGGCGTAGCCCGTACGGCATTGGCCATTGGACGAACCCAACATCATATCCCCTGGGAAACGATGGATGGTAGTGACGTTCGTTGTATTATTTTATTTGCTGTATGCCTGGTGGATCAAAATACTACCCACATCCGATTATTATCCCAGGTTTCAGGTTCACTTGCCGATGAAGAGATAGTAGAAAAATTGCTGATGGAAGATTCCCCTCAAAAAATTATTGATCTTTTAAATGCTGAAGGTGCCAGCGCTTAAATTAATTGTCAGATCTGCCATAGTATCTAAAAAACCATTCTGGAGAATAGTTATGAATATTGTTGGAATTACAGCCTGCACTGTAGGTATTGCACACACCTATATTGCGCAAAAGAAAATTGAAATAGCTGCAAAAAAGGCCGGTCACAATGTCAAAATCGAAACGCAAGGCACTATAGGTATTGAGAATGCCTTGACCGCTGAAGAAATTGCACAAGCCGACATTGTTCTGTTAGCCGCCGATGTTAAAGTTTCCGGTGAAGAAAGGTTTGCCGGAAAGAAAGTCGTCAAAGTACCAACGGAAATGGCAGTTAAATCACCAAATAAGCTTATTGAAAAGCTTGGTGAATTAGTCAATTCATAACCCCTACTTATGCGTATCCTATATAAAATAAAGGGCGTAATTTATGAATATAAAAGAAATATGGAAAGCAGCAAACCCTAAAGGTCATCTGCTGACTGCCATCTCATTCTTGATTCCGATTGTCTGTGGCGCTGGGTTTATTATTGCCATCGGTATGGGTTTTGGCGGGACGGTTCAGGACACTTTAGTATCGGGTCAATTTGATCTGTGGCAGGCTTTCGCTACCATGGGAGCTAAGGCACTCGGACTATTACCCGTCGTTATTGCTATCGGAATTTCCGGTTCGATCGCAGGTAAGCCCGGTATTGCCCCTGGTTTTGTTGTCGGTCTGGCCGCTAATGCTATTGGTGCGGGTTTTATCGGGGGAATGATCGGCGGCTACATTTCCGGGTATATTGCTCTTGCTATCATTAAAAATGTGAAGGTTCCTGGCTGGGCTCGGGGTTTAATGCCGACATTGATTGTGCCATTTTTTGCATCCATTTTCAGTGCTCTGCTCATGGTCTATATCATCGGCACGCCTATTGGTATTTTTACCGATGCACTCACATCGTTCCTGAGAAGTATGGGAACTTCATCTAATTTAGTGTTAGGTGCTGTTATTGGGGCGTTGTGTATCGTTGACTTTGGTGGGCCGATCAATAAAACGTGCTTTGCATTCGTCTTAACCCTCCAGGCACAGGGTATAAATGAGCCAGTTACGGCCCTTCAGTTAGTCAACACGGCAACACCTATCGGTTTTGGGCTTGCATTTTTTATCGCTAAGCTGCTTCGCAAAAATATCTATAATAACGAAGAAATCGAAATGTTGAAGTCGGCGGTTCCTATGGGGGTAGTGAATATTGTTGAAGGATCTATCCCTATAGTGATGAATGATATCGTTCGCGGTATTGCAGCCGCGGCAATCGGCGGTGCTTGTGGTGGTGCAATCACCATGGTTTATGGTGCGGATGCAACTGTACCTTTTGGCGGGGTATTAATGCTCCCAACAATGTCAAATCCTATGGCAGGTATTATGGCATTAATAGTTAATATTTTAGTAACAGCAACCATCTATGCTGTCATCAAAAAAGATGTTCCTCGCGATGTTGTTATTAATAACAATCAAGAAGAGGAAGATATCAACTTCGATGATATTAAGATTAGTTAGATATATGCATAATGGCATGCCGTAACTTGATGTCGCGTTCACAATACAATGTGATAATAGAATGTTATTGTTTTTGCGACATATATTATTTCTGCATTCTGTTCTAATCGCCACGAGTAAAAAATGGGTCGCCAGGGTGGCCCATTTTTTACAGGCATGTTATCAGAGTTACTTAAAAAGACTATCTAATAATCAATTGCGGCCCTGACGATTAACGTTGGGTGAAGAGCATGAGGGTAAATAGCAGCAATATTTTGTGGTTCAGTCTTAATCATCGTTTCATATCCGGCATTAATTCAATACGTTCTCCGCTCTGTAGCGTTGCGCCAATCAACCTACCTGTATTTATGAATTCAATGCATAGGTCAAATCAGAAATGACAGACTAATCATGCTGGCATTCCGGTCCTAAAATGATGTTTTCACATGACGGGAGCCTTTTCATGGAATACGCAGTTTTAAGTAACAACCTCAACATGCCGATGGTCGGTTTTGGCGTGTTTAAGGTTACCGATAAAGAAGAGTGTAAGCAGTCGGTATTAAGCGCTATTCGTACCGGTTATCGCCTGATTGATACCGCTGCCGTCTATGACAATGAAGACGCCGTGGGCGAGGCAGTTCGTGAAGCTATCGCCGAAGGGCTGTGTACCCGTGAGGAATTATTTATTACCTCAAAACTGTGGGTTCAGGACATGGCCAATGGCGATATGGCCAAAGCCGGTATCGAGGCGTCACTGAAAAAATCGGGCCTGGATTACTTCGATCTCTATTTATTGCATCAGGCCATGGGCGATTATTTCAGCGCCTGGCGCGCGTTGGAACAGGCTTATGAAGCCGGTAAATTGAAAGCCATTGGCGTGTCCAACTTCTATGCGCATGTCTTGGCCAACTTTTGCGAAACCGTCAGAATTAAACCTATGGTCAATCAAGTCGAACTGCATCCTTACTTTGCGCAACCCGCAGCGCTGGAAACCATGAAGCATTATAACGTTCAGCCTGAAGCCTGGGCGCCGTTAGGCGGTGGCAGATATAAACCTTATGAAGATGCAATGCTTCAGGGGATTGCCGCTGCTCATCAAAAAACCATTGCTCAGGTTGTCCTGCGCTGGAACGTGCAGCGCGGTGTCACGGTGATTCCTAAATCCACTCGGCAGGAACGGATTGCAGAGAACTTTGCAATCTGGGATTTCTCACTGACTGACAGCGAAATGGCGCAAATCAGCGCACTGGATTTAGGCTATGTGGGTGAAGCGGTGAAACACTTTAATCCTGAATTTGTTCGCGGTTGTCTGGGGGTTAAAAAGCAGTAGAAAAGTCATAATGAGACGGTGGGGGAACCCACCGTCCTGATATAAACATTGCCAATCCACAGATCTTCGCTTTCATCTTACCGGGTTAATCTGCGCCAGGTTGACTATAAAAGATGTTCATCAAACTAACCAGCACGTAGCTCGCCAGCCTCCCAGCTATAAACATCATCGCCAATTAATGAGTCGCCCAGTTCCTGATAATCGAAATGGTAAAACTCGGCGCTGACGTCATAACCGGAGTAGTCTACTGCAGCAAGACCTACAAATGCCCCAGTAAAGAAACCGCCATAGCTCTGCAGGACATAGTCATCAGAAAGAACAGCGGCATCTAATATCACCGGGATTTCAATAAACGCGATGCCGTCAAAACTATACTCATAGCTATAGGTCTGCTTCCTGACTTTCGTCCGTAACCATACGTATTCGACGTTTTCAGGAACCTTAATCGCATTATCTTTCAAATATGAAGTATATTTTCCACGGTTGTTTTCGGCGACCTCAATGACTCTGCCGTTAATTTCATTCCAGGTGATAAAAGCAAAACTCCAGTGGCGATCGTTGTAGTAATTTGTTAACCCGGCCATTTGTTGGTAACTAAAGGGATTAAAGACTACTTTAACTTCAGCATTAAAGTAAAAGGCTTGCCAGCGGCGGGCAATCAACGACAGGTCATGGGTGTTCGCTAATGACCCCTGGCCGATTAAGGTTAGCTTTCCGTTGCCTGTGCTACCCATTTTTTCGCTAAAAGGTACCCGAAGGGTATTCCAGTTGAGATTGAGCGCTGGTGTTGTAAATTCATCATGTTGGCTGTTGTCTTTCGTGCTTTCGGTATAAATGGCGTCTTTTGGTCCCTCGACAAACGTTCTACCGCCGTGACCGCCTTCCACTCGTGGCCAGCCATCGTCATCCCAGTACACCTTTTGGATAGCCGTTTCCCGGCCAAGCGTGGACCAACCGCGTGGATCATAAATTGACTCACCAGGGCGATTCCATGGACGAGCGCACAGCGAAGCATAATACCACTCGCCTTCGGGCGTCGAAACCAAAGCCCCGTGTCCTTGTTTCTGGATATAGCTGTCAGGGGTATCAACGTTAGTTAAAAATACCTCCCCAGGCTCAGTTTCAAAGCTATCGGCGTTTAATGTCGTGGAACGCGCCACCACCTCCTGATGAGTAAATACCGTTCCCCCCTGAGCGGCAAAGAGATAGTAATAGCCGTGCAGTTTATAGAGATGCGGCCCCTCAACGAGCGCCACTGCGGTACCGCGATAAATGGTTCTTGCTGTTTCGGGCATCAGTTTTAGCGTTTTAGTATCGAGTTCAGTCAAGGTAATGCCGTCAAAAGGATGATTGTACTCTCGATGGTCCCACGTTTGCTGCACGATATATTTACGGCCATCATCATCATGAAAAAGTGAAGCATCAAAACCTACGCCATTAAGTTTGACCGGCGAACTCCACGGGCCGCGAATATCAGTTGCGGTGGTCAGGTAGTTTGTCATGTCTTTAAAGGCACCCTCGGTGACTTTCACATCGGTATACACTAACCAGAATTTGCCATCCGCATAAGAGAGCGCCGGAGCCCAGATGCCGCCTGAAGACGGATTGCCTTTCATATCTAAAAGAGTAGTGGTCGACAATGGTGACGGCAGCAGATTCCAGTGCTGCAAATCCTTTGACTCATGCAAACGGACGCCGGGAAACCATTCAAACGTCGAGTTGGCTATATAGTAGGTGTCCTCAACACGGATAATGCTGGGGTCGGCATTAAAGCCACGCAAAATAGGGTTTTGGATAAGAGACATATCATTATACCTTTATAAATTTAATCGTATTGGTTTTACACCCGAATCTCATCAAGTTGGCGGTTAATGTCGCTGACGTGTTTGTCTGAGATAGGATAAATTTGCATGATGATCATCGAGACAATCGCTAAGGCGATGGGGATCCAGACCGCTGTCATCATGATCCCGTCGATAGCGCTCGCGCTTTGTTGCGCGCCGGTTTCATTAAAACCATAGACGGCCAGCAACCACAGAGGAATAGCGCCCCCGATGGTAAAGCCAATCTTGAAAAAGAGTCCCATAATCGCGTTGATGATTGCCGCATTTCGCTTACCAGACTTTAATTCGCCATAGGCAATCACTTCAGGTACCAGTGCCCACATAAATCCGGTGGCTGAGGTTAAGCCCCACTGTTTAATAAATGTGGCGATATAAGCAAGCCACAGCGCATCGTGCATACCTTCCCGTGACCAGACATACGTTAATAACTCACCGACAATAAACATCCCCAGGAAAATGTGGAAGAAGCCTTTCTTACCAAAAATTTTCTTAAGTTTTGGCCAAAAAATAGGGAACGCAATACCCGGTATTGAGGCGACCAGACCGACGGCGCCCATCCACTCAGAGTGACCAACCACATACTGATTGAAAAAGCCATTTACCGTGTTCATAAAGAACATAAAGGTAAAGGCCAGCATGAAAAATAGTCCAAGAATGACAAGAGGACGGTTATTTTTGAGCTCAAGGAACAGATCGGTTGTTTTGACATTCGCCGTCTGTTCTGCGGTTGCAACGACGCGTTCTTTGGTGAATTTATAACAAATAAAAAGTGCCACCGCGCCTAATAACATATAAACGGAGTAGACGCCAAACCAGGCGTAATTCGCTGATGGGTCGGTATAGTTACCAAGGTTGAGTTCAATGCCAAAAAAACCAGTATCCTTGAGGCTACGATCTTTTGGTGAAGCCATTTGTACGAACATCGGAAACAGGGTATAGACCAAAAGGTTGGCGCTATTAGCCAGCATCATTCGCGTACTGGTTAATTTATCAATGGATTCGGGATCTCTGGTTAGCGAGGCATTAAGAGAACCGTAAGGAATATTGACCAGGGAATAGACCAAATCCAGCGCTAAATAGATGATAAAAGCAAACGGTACGGAGCCTCTGACGCCCGGAATGGGGGCAAAAAGCAAAGCGGAAAGGATCACTAGCGGCACTCCGGCTCTTAATAGCCAGGGACGATATTTCCCTGCCGCGGAGGTCCTTTTGTCCACATAGGTTCCAACCATCGGATCCCAAAAAACATTGATGATTCGGACAAAAAGAAAAATGAACCCCGCAGTGGCTGTACTGATCGTATTTACCGTCAACATATGTAGAGCAAGAAAGCCGCCGATCGTGCCGAAAACCAGGTTTTGCGCAAAATCGCCCATACCGTAGCCAATACGTTCCCCGCGAGTTAATTTATGATATTCATCATTGCGATTTTGCATTATGTTTTTACTCATTCTGAGCAGACTCCGGTTTGTTGTGTGAATGTGAAACACTTTCTGACACAAAAGATCGCGAAGAATCTATTACGTTTTTAAATTAATTAATTATGTTTTTTTACTTCTGTGATCCTCAAAGCAAAGGCCGTTTGGCATTATCTCTGTACTCTATATGGATTTTATGATGTTGAATATATGAAAGTGATATTTGCGAGATGGCTCACATTTGAGTGTTTTCTCAATCGCTGAGTGAAATAACGTAATTGAGCAACCGGTTTATAGAATACAGGATGTGTCATAGTTGTTACATTTCTTACATCCACCAATATTGGAGTGTTCATGCAATCTTAGGTCAAGTGCAGCGCGATTAATGGTTTTGTTCACCATACAATGAAATTCATCTGGCAAGTCTCTGCGGCGTTGCTTGTTTTAGCGCTAATCATTAATTTAATTGTGGGAAAGGAGAACGTTATTCGTATAAAACCTCTGTAGTCGAACAAAATAAAAATTAAATTGTTCTCACAGTAGCAACATATTCTGCGTGGCCAGAGTCAGATTGTTATTGCCTGAATAAAATTAACCTCTATTGAGATAATGATGACAATGATAAGAAAGCTTCCATTAACTATGGCGGTCATCGCCGTGTTTTCTCCGCTTACCTCTGTAACAGCCCAAGAATTTACCCAGGAGCAGATCGACGCCATCGTCGCGAAAGCTGTCGATAAAGCGCTGGCCGACCGCCAGGCCAAAATCGACGCCGCGGCTAATAAGAAGGTCGATGTTATAACCAACCCGCAAACCACCGCGGCTTCGCCGGATCTGGCGATCCCTTTCGGCCTGAAATTTAGCGGTTACGCCCGCTATGGCGCCCACTTCCAGACCGGCGACCAGAAATATGTCGGCGTCGACGGCTCCTATAACGGCGCCTCAGCGATCGGTCGTCTCGGTAACGAAAGCAACGGCGGCGAATTCCAGATCAGCAAAGCGTTCAAAAGCGCGCAGGGGGCCATCTGGGATCTCAACGTCATGTTTGACCACTGGAGCGACGAGGTTAACCTGAAAAAAGCCTACGTCGGCGTCACCAACGTCCTCGAATCTAACCCCAACGCCTATATCTGGGCCGGCCGCGACTTCCACCAGCGCCCGCAACAGGGGATCAACGACTACTTCTGGATGAACCACGACGGCCAGGGCGCCGGGGT